>CAYMRB010000272.1:0-13808 GCA_964392615.1 uncultured Planctomycetia bacterium
ACAAACCCAAGATAACAACACAAGTCCCGTCAGACAAAACCGGGTAGTGCATCAGATATCCCTGATGCTGTTACGTCACGAACTCCCCGAAGTCTCAGTGCCTGGTGTCAATCGCCGCGCACACCGCTTCGGCCTCGGCCTGGGTCGAGGAGGGTCGACGGCGCCTTGGCCGACGAGTTTCGCCGCGTGGCTCCGAGACGCCCGCATCATCAAGGACTAGTCAGGACTCGACACGACATGAAGATGGACAGGACGCGCCGCGAATCGGGACCTACGCGACGTCGATTCCTCGGAGCTGCGGCGTCGGCGGCGGCGTTCACAATTTTGCCCCGACACGTGCTCGGCGGTCCAGGCAACACCACGCCGAGCGAGAAGCTCAACCTGGCTGTCATCGGCGTCGGCGGTCGGGGGTACGCGCTTCTGGATAGATTCGGATTCGACAGCGAGAACATCGTCGCTCTTTGCGACGTGGACCAGAAGTACGCGGCGCCTGCCTTCGAGCGGTTTCCCCGGGCGCGAAGATACCGGGATTTTCGCCGCCTGTTCGACAGAGAGGCGAAGAACATCGACGCGGTGGTCGTGGCCACGACGGATCACACCCATGTGCCCATCAGCGTGATGGCGATGAAGATGGGCAAGCACGTGTACTGCGAGAAGCCGTTTGGCCACAACATTCACGAGGTCCGACTGGCAACCGAGGTGGCCAGGGAGAGTCCGGTCGCGACCCAGCTCGGCAACGGCGCGCACTCCGGTCCCAACTACCGCGGCATGGTGGCGCTGATCAAGGCCGGCACGATCGGCACAGTCCGTGAAGTGCACGCCTGGTGCGATCAGGCCTGGGCGCCCGGCGATCGACCGAGACACAGCCCCTCCGTGCCGGCGCACCTCGACTGGGACTTGTGGCTCGGACCGGCTCCCGTTCGCCCCTACCACACTACCTACCATCCGAAGGGCTGGCGGAACTGGTGGGATTTCGGCAACGGGAGGCTCGGCGACATGGGCTGCCACATGATCGACCTGCCGTTCTCGGCGCTCGACCTGAAGTACCCGCTAACAGTCGAGACGAGGGGCCCCAAGGCGCACGAGGAGAGCTCGCCGCCGTGGCTGATCAGCACCTGGACCTTCCCTGCGCGTGGTGACCTGCCGCCGGTGGAGCTGACGTGGTACGACGGCGACAAGCGACCTCCGCTGCAGAAACAACATCGCATGCCAGACTACAAGGAGGGGGTGCTATTCGTCGGCTCGGAGGGCATGCTGATCGCCGATTACGGCCGTTTCAAGCTCTATCCGGAGGACAAGTTCGTCGGTGTCAGACCGCCGCCGATGCCTCCCGGACCACGGTATGCCACCTCGGCCCACGCGCAAGATTGGATCGAGGCCTGCAAGACCGGCCGCCCGACGGGTTGCCGCTTCGACTATGCCGGTCCTCTTACGGAGACGGTGCTGCTCGGTACGGTTGCGCATCGCTCGGGCGAGAAGCTCGAGTGGGATCCGGTGAACTTGAAGGCCACGAACTGTCCGGAGGCGGACCGGTACATTCGACGCGAATACCGCAGGGGCTGGGAGCTGTAAGCGAGGAGCTCGAACATGATGAACAGGACAGGCCGCAGGATGCGAGAGACTTTGCTGTCGCTACTGGCTCTCGCGATTCTACCCGTTTACGGCGAGCCCGCCGAGGCAGGTGACGACTTCAACGCCTGGAATGTGAGCGGCGACTGGTACACGGCCGGCGACGCGATGGTCGACCCGTACAACGAGAGACGCCTCTTCGGAAGCCGAGGCACTGGCGTGCTGATCAACGGCAGGCTCGGTCGGACACGGAGCCTCGTCACGAAGCGTCGCGACTACCGCGACGTCGAAGTCCACGTGGAGTTCATGGTGGCGAAGGGGTCGAACTCCGGAGTGATCTTCCACGGCAATCACGAGATCCAGATCCTCGACAGCCATGGCGTCAAGAAGCCCCACGCGGGGCACTGCGGCGGCGTCTATCCGCGCGCTGCGACCGAACCGACGTACCACCATATCGATGCCGGCTCGCCGCCGAAGGTCAACGCCGCCAAACCCCCGGGCGAGTGGCAAACCCTCGACGTTACCTTCCAGGCTGCTCGGTTCGACGCCAGCGGCAGGAAGACCGCTCATGCCAAGTTCGTTCGAGTCGTGCACAACGGTCTGCTCATTCAAGAGAACGTCGAGATGCCGTACGCGCACGGTCCGAACTGGGATCGGAAGCAGTATCCGCAGGGGCCCGTCATCATCCAGGGCGACTACGGTCCGATAGCCGTGCGCAACGTGCGGATCAAGGAGTGGAAGGCGAACGTCGAACGAGGTCCGAATGTGCCGCCGCTCGGATTCACCGCGCTCTTCAACGGCAAGGACTTCACCGGATGGCGCGTCCACCCGAAGGTCGAGGCGATGTGGACCATCGAGGACGGTGTGCTCAAGTCGCCGGGCCTCCTCGAGCAGTGGGGCGCCGACCTCGTGACCACGAAGGAGTTCCGAGACTTCGTACTGCTGGTGGACTTCCGCATGCCGTCCGCCTCCGACAGCGGGATCTCGTTCCGGCAGCTTATCCCGGACATGAAGCCCTACGGTCAGTCCGAGCAGCTGAACATCGGGACCGGCCACCGCATGGGTCAGCTGGACAGCTTCAACTTCATGCGAGCGAAGTCGCCGCAGGGCAAGGAGCCGTTTGCAGAGAACGAGCTCCCGCGGATCCGCGGTGTCCCCCCCAAAGTCGGCACGTGGCACACGCTCGAGATCTCGATGATCGGCCGAACTCTCACGGCCAGGATGGACGGCGAGGTCTTCATCGACCGATTCGAATACCCCCAGCGGTATCTCGGCCTGAACGCGGCACCCATCGCACTCCAGAAGCACCGGTTTCTCGACGGTCCGAAGCCGGGCGAGAGGAATCCTTGCCCCATCGAGTTTCGCAACATCTTCATCAAGGAGGTGAAACCTCGTGGGCTCAACGTCCCTCCCGAAGGCTTCACGGCGCTGTTCAACGGCAAGGACCTCACCGGCTGGCACACGCCGCCTCTGGTCAAGAAATACTGGTTCATCGAGGATGGGATCCTCAAGTCTCCCGAGTTGATCGAGACCTGGGGTGCCAGCCTGAGCACGAAGAAGCACTACCGCGACTTCGTCCTGATGCTCGACTTCCGCATGCCGACGATCTCGGACAGCGGCATCAACTTCCGCAGGCTGATACCCGAGATCCCGGGCTTCGGGGACATGGAGCAGTTCAACCTGCGGTCCAGGGGCGGCATGGGGCACCTGGAGAGCTACTACTTCTTGCCGAAGGAGACGGCGAAGAAGATGAAGCTCAAAGACGAGGAAAGGCCGCACGTCCGTCATATCGACCCGGAGGTCGGCGTCTGGCACACGGTCAAGCTGACCGTCGTGGGACGCAAGATCTGGACGGAATACGACGGCGAGGTTCTCCTGGACGGCTTCGAGTACCACGACTGGATGCTGAACATGGAGCCGGCGCCGATCCGGCTGCAGAAGCACATCGTCGTCGACGGTGACAACCTCGGTCAGAGGAACGCGTGCCCGATCGAGTACCGCAACGTGTTCATCAAGGAGCTGGGGCCAGGTGCCACTCCTCCTCCTCGGAAGCCACGTGTGAACACACCGAAAGAGAAGACCCCTCTGGCGCAACTCCTGACGCAGATCGATCGGAACGAGCTGCCCAAGGCGTATGTCCCGCAGAGACACCAGGAGTACGTCGACCGGCGCATCGCTGGATTGACGAGACGGCAACTCGTCAGGATCAACCAGTTGTGGAAGGAGAAGCAGAGAATCGACCCCGGCATGCCCAATCGAGGCTTTTCCTTCGTAAGGATCCTGGAGTACGTCGCCAAGAGCGTGAAGTGAACGCGGAGTGTCGCTGTGCCGGAGGGCTTCCAGCGAGCCGGGGGACACTGCCGTTGTCATACCCGCGCACGGCACTTAGAATCGTCTTCATGACGTTCGTTCGCACGAAGCCGCGCAAGACGGTTGACGACTACTTCCAGTTGCCCGACGACGTCCGGGCCGAGCTGATCGAGGGAGAGTTCTTCGTGACGCCATCGCCGACCTCGCGGCACCAGAGAATCGTCGGCAATCTGTTCGTCCTTCTCAGGGACGTCGTCTCGACGCACTCCCTCGGCGAGCTGTTCGTGTCGCCGCTCGACGTCGTGCTTCCGTCCGGCGACGTCGTCCAGCCGGACCTTCTCTTCGTGGCGACGGCAAACCTGTCGATCGTGCAGGATCGGATTCGCGGCGTGCCCGACCACGTCGTCGAGGTCGTCTCCCAGACGGCGCCGGAGCGTGACCGCATCGTAAAGCGCGACCTGTACGCTCGAAACGGCGTGAAGGAGTACTGGGTCGTAGACGAGGAGCGGCGCAACGTCGAGGTGTACGTGCTGAACGAAACGTCGTACGGCGCACCGGGTCTCTTCGAGGCGAGTGACGTGATCGAGTCGACCGTCTTGGCGGAGATCTCGTTTCCGGTCGCCGCGATCTTCGCCTGATTCGCCGCGCGCCCGGCCGCGCTCGCCTACTCTCGGTCGTCGCCATCGAGCTCGCGATGGATCTTCGAGGGGGTCTGCCGTCGCAATTGCTCCGCGAACGCAACGCCCCCGGCGATGTCCTGATCGATCGCCTCGCGGTGCGCGAAGTAGTACGCCAGCGCCGCGTACACCTCTACCAGCGTCAGATCGTACTCCGACGCGATCTCGTCGGCACTCATGCCGAGACGCTCGTGCCAGATCGCGACATCGGAGACCTTGATGCGGTGTCCGGCGATCCGCGGCTTGCCGCCCGCGATTCCGGGCGTGGTTTCGACGTACTGGTCCAGGGTCTTGGGAGACATGGCGATCCGTCAGAGCTTGCTGCAGCTCCAGCATAGCCCGCCTCCCGGCCTACCGCGTCTTTCCATCGCGGTGTTCCGTGAGATCGCCGCCACGTCGCAGACATTCGACGAGCCACCGTGTCTTGTCTGCGCCAAGACTGCGCAGCGCCGTCGCGACGGCGACGACCGCGCGCGGAAGACCTGCCGAATCGCCGCCGCAAACCCTGGCGCAAACCTCTTCCTTCGCCGCCGTATCTCTCGCGTCGGCCTCACTTGCGACCACCGAACCAGCCCTTCGGGACGTAGAGGTCGTTGGTTCAAATCCAGTCACCCCGACCAACTCACTTCTCCCGCTGATCGGGCTCCACCGGCAGAGCGGTCTGTTCAGACGGATCGTTTCAGCTCGTCTGGCAACCTCTGGGAGAAAGGGCCGAGTTCGATCGCCCCGGCGATGGTTCCGCTGGCCGATTATCGGGGGCTCGAATGCAGAGCGGTTCGATCCGGCCGGATGTTTCAGTTCGAGGGACAACTCCCGGGGGGCGGGATCGAGCCCACCCGGCCAGGGCCAGAACGCCGCGGGGCAGCTACTAGTTCTCGCTGCCTCTCGACGGCATCTTGCGTTCGGGAACGACGGTTACCTGGCTCACGAGTCGATCGCGATAGCGCTCCTGCAACTCGATCAGGTGCGCGGCGTACCGGTCCAGGTCGTCGTCGAACCGCGAGCTGATCGTTGACCGACGTTGCCGTACTTCGTCGACGATCGGACTGTCGCTTTTCATGTTTCCGTCTCCCACCGCTGAAGCTGGTGAGGCGTCACGAGCATAGGGAGCCCGAGGCGCAGACGCAGGTTGATGGCCTCCAGGTGGCGCGCCTTGTTCGCATTCGCGATATGACGGCAGTTCCAGGTCAGGAGATAGTCCATGCGATACCACGATGCCAGCGCGACATGAATCGCGTCGGCGGCAGGGCGCGTGGGCATCAATCCGTCGGCTTGGTAGACGCGGGCGACCTCGAGGACCTCCGGGACGATCTCGAGAAGCGGAAGACCCTCGAGCAGCTCGACGCAGCGTTCTCGAGTCGGATAGTCGCCGGCCTCAAGTTCTTCGAGGACCACCGGCGATGAATAACACTCGTAGTCTCCCCGCTCCTCGTCCCACCACTCCCGCGTCCGCAGGATATCGCGCTGCAGCTCCTCGCGCCCGTCGGAGTAGTAGGAGGGAATCGTGGTCTCGATGTACACCGCCTGTTTCACAGGACCATTCTATCCCCTCGAGCCGCCCCGGCAAGGTGCGCATTCTCGCCGCGCTCGACAGTGGCGTGTTCAAGAAGAGCCGCTGATGCTTCAAGCTCCTCCACCACGACTCGATGAGTGAGTTCGAGTACGAGATGTCGATCATCGCCAGTAGCCGCCTGAGGCCTGAGAAGCCCCGAGCCGATCAGCTCGTCGACACGGCTGCCCGAGTTTGCCACGCCAGCGTCGGTGAGGACCGGAATCGGTGGCGACTGTTGGACAGCGCGGGGTCGAGCACGCAGACGATCGCCTGCCGGAGATCGGGGGGCGACTTCGGTCTGGCACGGAATCGAAGCCGCTCGCGTCAGAACAGCTCTCGATCGTCAACACGCGAAGCCAACGCGTACCGCGTGCCACGCCTCTCGCCGAGGCGTACCACAGTGCCATCTTCGATCAACGGTCGCAGGAGTCGGCGCAGCTTCGCAGCGTCGACGTCGACGAAGAGGCGGATCTGAGCACTCGTCATCGGCCATCGCTGCCCGGCGATGACCTCGAGCACGCGTTCGCGGAGCTCATCCTCGGGATCACTGGACCCCGGAATGTCGCTCGCCTCGGGCAGCTCGGAATCGGCTCGCGCAAGCGGGTTCTTCGCCGAGGTCGCCGTCACCGTCACGGAGGCCGAGTCCGAAATCGGCTCCAACGTGAGACTCTCCCAGCTCTCGCGCTCCGGTTCCCCGCTGCAGCGAAAGCACCGCCGGTGTCCTCCCGTCCCGCACGTGTTCCAGCAGTCCTTGCAGTAGACGTGCTCCGCCTCGTCGCACATCGCGAACGCGGTCGCGCCGGCTCCGCAGCCATCGCATCGCAATCCGGCCCAGCGACGCGCGTGGCCGTCGTACCAGACCTTCAACCGACGCCGGTGCTTGCGCCGCCGGACCTCGAGCTCCACCGTGACACCGGGCACCCGCACCGCCGCCAGCGCGACGATGTCGAGGCTCGCGCGCACGGCGCACTCGGCGCGCAGCTCTTCGAGACGCCGCACGCGCTCCTCGGGAAGCGCTTGCAACTTGGCTCGCAATGGATCGCCACCTCGACTCTTCACTCGGCGACGCAGGTCATCTTCCATCTCGCGGAAGTACCGCTCGATCCGCCGCGCGTCTCGCACGCGCCGGCGCAGCACCGCCGTTCGGAAATCCTCGAGGCAGGCAGCCGCCTGCCGCTCGAGCGCGCGCAGCAGCGCAGGGCGGGCCTCCTCGATCCGAGCCGCCGGAAGGTCTGTCGCCGCGGCCGGCCGCACGATGCTTGCGTTGTCGTGCCAGCGCCAGACTCGCGATCAACACGGGTCCGCCCTTCCAGAAGCCGACCGGATCGGCGCGAAACTCGGCGGCCTGCGTCGACTTGGCGCTGATCGCGAACTTGTCTTCGAGTTCGCTCTGCCACTGTCCCACAAGAGCGGCGGGAGTCAGAACGAGCGCTCGCTTGACTTGACCTCGTACGAGGTACTCGCGAAGCACGAGGCAGGCTTCGATCGTCTTGCCCAGGCCGACCTCGTCGGCCAGTAGCACACGGCCTCGGAACTTCTTGAGGACCCGCATCACCGTCTCGGTCTGGTAGTCGAGGTGGTCGACTCCACGGACGCCGGCGAGGCCGAGCAAGCGATCGAAGCGGTCCTCGGCGAGGATCTCAACGCCGCGCTGGGCGAGATGTAGCGCGGCGAGGTCGTCGTGCGGGCCACGGACGAGTCGTGAGAAGAGGTCGCCACTGTCGGCGCGATGGAACGTCAGTGGCACCGAGAAGTCGGCGCCGGCACGCGTCGTGCCCCGCGCTTCGAGGTGCGCGTCGCGGTCCGTCCTCCGAGACGACGGGGGCAGTCGGTGAACATCACGCGACTTCGTGGGTCCCTCGACGCGGAGCGAACCTCGCGAGCGGCGGGCGACGGTCGCCGTCGCGCTGCGGCTCGCCGCGCCTCGGCGACCGCGGTACCAGAGGCGAAACCGGCGCGCCTCCTTCGACTCGGGGTGCGCCAGTGACCACTTCGTCGCGAGAGAATCGAGCACGCTTTCGGGCGCGCCATGGTCGCGGGCGGTCCAGACGAGCGAGGACCAGCTATCGTCATCGCCCGGCTGCTGGCTGTGCGCCGCGCAAGTGCTCTCGACGATGGAAAGGAGGTTGTCTCGTCCCCCCGCCAACCTGGCGATCTCGACGAACTCATCGCCGAGCCACCCCGCGAGCGCGAGCTTGCGAAACACCGTCACGAAGACGACGGCCCGTTGCTGCTCCTGCGCCTGTCGCTTGCGCCGGTCGCGCCGATCGATCCGCTTACGTTCCTTGCGAGAAGCCTTGGCCACGTCGAATTCCCTCTTCACTTCTCGGTGAACGACCAGAGTACGCCGGTAGAGCTGGCGTGTGCAATAGGGGCGAGTTTCCCGCCCTACCATGCGGCACCGGTCCGCCCACCCGCTCAGCTCAGCTGCAGACGAAATCCCGTCTACTGGCTGAACCCGTCTTCGATCTCGGCCCGCTGCGCCGCGTCGATCGGCATCGCGAGCTTCGCTGTCACCGTCCGCGCCGCGCCGTCGTACGACGGACCCTTGCGGATCTTCACGTCTCGTAGCAGCTCGCGGGCGACCTCGACGATTCCGCTCTGGTCGTTGCGCGCTGCGATCGCGATGGTCCAGCCGGTCTCGTGCCCCAGTGCGGCGATCTTGTCGGCGTATCGCGATCCGATCGCCTCGGAGACGAACGTGAGCTCGACGAACGACTCGCCGCCTGCGGCACCCGGCCTCTTCCCGATGCGGCGCGGCGCGTGGTCTTCGTCGACGAACGCGCGACGGATCGCCTCGTAGGCCAGGTTGATCTCGAGTCGCCCCGCATCGTCACGAGCACGTTTGGCCCGCGCGGTGCGCGGCTTGACGACAAGATTGAGCGTGAAACCGGTCTTCCCCAGAACGGCGCCGACGGCCGCTTCCCACTCCGGCATCTCCTCGTCGAAGAGCGCGCGCGAGAGGAAGAGTGTCGCGCTGCGCTCCTCCAGCCGCACGGACGGCTCCTTGACGACGAGACGGGCGTCCGGTACGGCCGCGCGGATCTCCCTCCCGAGCGCCGCCGAGTTCGCTGTCGCATGGATTTCCCAGCTCCAGCCGCTGTCGGCAAAGAGCGCCGCGAGCCGGTCGCCGAACTTCTCCGTCGCGCGGTCAGGAAACGCGAAGTGGAGGACCATGTGCGAGCTGCCGGGCTCGTAGCTCTTCTTCACGAGATCGGAGTCGGCCGCCGGCAGGGCCTCGTCGATGCGGCGGAGCAGCGAGTTGACGTCCTCGACGCCACCGCCATCGATGCCACGATCGTGGGCCACAGCCGATTCGGGCTGCGCGACGAAAAGGAACAGCCGCGTGGGGTGGATCGCGAACGCGGTCGACTCGCGCAGCGCCGTCTCGAACACCTCGCTCGCACTCTCGGCCGCCGCGGCGACTCCGTACCAGATGCGGTGGAGCTCTGCCGCCGAGAACGCCGCGCCTTCGGGATAGACTTCGAGGACGTGGTCGGAGAGCGAGCGTGCCGCGTCTTCCTCGAATGCGCTGTGGGGCGGCACGTTGCCTACACCGACGACCCGCAAGCGTCGGTCGTCGCGGCTCGAGCGTCGAGTGTCGCGCGCGGACTTCGTGTCCGCCTTCGCCTCGACCTCGATCGGCGTGCCGTGACGCGGCAGGTGAATGCGTCCGAGGCGCTCGCGCAGCAGGAGGTCGGCGAGATCGCGACGCGCCTCGACATCGCCGTGAACCAGGAACACATCAGCCGCTTTCACGGCGCCGGCGATCGTCGCGATCTGCGCGCCCGAGGCGTGACCGCTGAGCGCGTACGTGGCGACCCGACAGCGCAGCTCGACCTCCCGATCGCCTAGCGTGATCGTGTCGAGGCGACCCGCTGCCACGTCGAGCAGCCGACGTCCCGGCGCCTCCTCGTCCTGGTATCCGGTGATCGCGATCAGATTGCGGCTGTCCGCCGCCAGCGCGGACGCGTAGAACGGGCTCGGTCCTCCTGTGAGCATCCCGGAGCTTGATACGATCACGGCCGGCTCGCCGGCGAGGATCTCGGCGCGTTCGCTCGGTCGCCCGACGGGCTGCACGTTTTCGAGGACGTC
The DNA here is from genome assembly GCA_964392615.1 of uncultured Planctomycetia bacterium. Lineage (GTDB taxonomy): Bacteria > Planctomycetota > UBA8108 > UBA8108 > UBA8108 > CAYMRB01. The sequence goes on from CAYMRB010000272.1 coordinate 10,204, forward strand.
GAAGAAGGGATCGCCGTGCTTCTCGATGCGACGTCGCAGCGTCGACTGGAGATACCACGGATGCGACGCGTAGATGTCGCACGCCTTGCGCACCATGCCATCGACCCGGATCGGGAAGCGCGGGATCTCGTTCGCAAGCTGGGCTCGCAGCAGGATCAGAATGACCTCCTGAGCGCGGCCGATCGCGAATGCAGGTATCAGCACCTTGCCACCCGCGGCGATCGTTTCAGCGACCGTCTGTACAGGCGAGCCTCCTCTTCGGCGCGGCGTGCGTGCAGGCGCTTGCCGTAGGTCGACTCGAAGATGGCGACGTCGGCGCGGAACCGCGGTGGCCGCATGCCGGGAATCGTGCGCTGGTTGTCGACGGACAGATCGCCGCTGACGAACACACGCGCCTCGCGGCCCGCGATGCCGAGCGAACAGGCGCCGATGATGTGACCTGCCGGGAAGAACGTCACCTCCGGACCGTCCGGCGAGGGGCGCATGGGACGCAACGGCGTGGTCGGAATCATGCGCGCGAGCAGCGTCTCGACCGCCGCCTTCGAATAAAGCGGCAGCTCACCTTCGACCTCGGCCTCCTCCGCCATGATCCTCAGCGAGTCGAGAAGCTGCACGCGAGTCAGATCGATCGTTGGTGCAGTTGCGTAGACCGGGGTGAACGGAAACCGCTGGCACAGGATCGGCAGCGCGCCGATGGGATCGAGGTGCGCATGCGTCACGAGAATCGCCGTCGGCGGCCCCATCTCCTCGAGAGCGCCGAGGTCCGGGAGCCGCTCCGCACCGCTTCCCTTCATGCGATTGCCGCAGTCGACCACCCAGCGCTCGCCGTCGATTTCGAGGACCGCACAGCTCGCGCCGATCGATTCGGCGCCGCCGAGGAAGGTGAGGCGCATCAGCTCTTACCGCAGCACTTTTTGTACTTCTTGCCGCTGCCGCACGGACACGGGTCGTTACGGCCAACCTTGGGCTCGTCGCGGCGGATTGTCTCGCCCGGCGAGTCGAGCTCGTCGTACGGATCGAGCGGATCGAACGGACCGAGTGGATCAATCGGATCCTCCGATCCGAGCGGCACGCCTGGCAGCGGCGCTGTCAGGCCGTGAGGCGCGTCCTCCAGCACGTCGAGGCTCGCCTCCCACTGCGCGCTGGCCGCGTCGACGCACCTCTCGGCGTCGCCATCACGACCGAGGATCTCGAAGCACATCTTCACGTCCTCGATCGTCTCGGCTCTGTCGCCTGGACTGCTCGCCTCCATCGCGAGGTCGAAGGCGCCGGCCTCGAATCTCTTCAAGACGTCCTCTATCAGGCCGACATGTCCCAGATCGAGCACGTGCGAGAAGACGAGCTGAGGAGAAACGGGATCGGATCCATGGAAGTAGGCCGAGTCCAGAGTCTGCCGGGCGACGGCCGCTGCCCTCTCGGTCGCGATGGCGGCGAGCCCCTCGAGGAGGACCTCGGGGGCATCCTCCTCTTCGTCTTCCTGCGCCCATTCGGCGAGCGGCGACAGCGCGCGGTCGCCGTGGCGGCGTCCGACGGCCACCGCGATTTCACAAGCCGAGCCGTAGTCCGATGCGAAATCGAACGCCTCGCAGAGGAACTCGTCCGGATCGTGCAACGCCGCCACCGCGAGCGCGTTCGCCAGGACGGATCCGCGATCGCTGCCGAGGAGGTCGTCCAGCTCCGCCAGCGAGACGTGCTCGGCGGCCAGCTCGAGACGGCGCCGATCGAGCGTGTCGAAATCGCTCTCGAGCAGCGAGACGATCCGTTCCGGGGCTTGCTCGGCGGCCTTCCACTCCGCCTCGAGGTCGCGGCCGCGCAGAGCCCACGCCAGGATCGCTCCGAGCGTGGAGAGGATCTTGCGATGGACGGCGCGCTTGCCGCCGCGGCGGACCGGCGACGCGGCGATGGCATCGACGACGGCGAGCAGCGACCAGGCCGCGTCCCGGACCGCGCTCTCATCGCCCTCATCGCTCTCGTCCACGACCAGCTTCAGCGCGCCTGTTGCAGCGTCCAGAAGACAGTCGGCGGCGTCCCGGAAACGACCGGCGTCCACGAGCCGCAGCAGCTCGTGGCCGGCTTCTATGGGGATCACCTCCCGAGCGCGACGGACGACCTGGGGATCGGCGGGCGGCGCAACATCGGCCAAGCGTTCGTCGGCCGTCATGTCGTCCACGCCGTCAGGGACGAACAAGGCGTGCTCCACGCGCCATCGCAGGCGACGCGTGACGCCGAGGACGTCGAGAGAGCACTGCAGGCCAGCCAGCGAGTTGTCACCGCGCGCGAGGATCCGAGGCAGAATGCGCTGGATGACCGCGAGCTCGCCTCGTCGCCACAGGCCTCTCAGCGCGTGCTCGATCTGGGAGGAGTCTGTCGCCTCTATCGCGATCTCCGCGAGGAGCTCGGTGGCCGATTCGTCGGCGCTGTAGGCGAGCCCATCGAGCGCCGACAGACCGACGAAGAACGACTCGTGATCGGCGTATCGGCAGAAGACCTCGGCGTGGTCCTCCGGTTTCGTGTGCGCGAGAAACCGCAGCGCGTCGCACAATACGTCTGCCTCGAACTCGCGTTCGTCGAGAGCGGCGCGGACCTCTCCGATCCATGCTGTGCGCTTCTCCAGCGGCGCGTCGAGCAGGTCCCGCAGCAGTGTCGACGCCGCGCAGGGCCCGGCGTCGGGGCCCAGCACCGCGCGAATAGCGAAACGTACCGCGGCGGGATCGAACGCGTCGGTCCACTCGTGCGCGATCGCGAAGCCCAGCGCCCACGCGGCGGCCGAGGGGCGCACCGCTGCCGCATGCAGGAACGGCTCGAGTGACGCTGGGTCGTGAATCGGAACATCGGTCGGCGGCAGCTCGGACTCCGGCGGCAGCGCCGGCACGAACGTGCCGAAGGCGACGTCGCGTGGCGTGAGGCCGTCGAGCTCGTGCTGCGGCGTCTCCCACCACTCGTCCTGTACCTCGCGCATCGCGGCGCGCCGCGAGTCATCGTCCGCGTAGTCGTCGGGATCGATCCGTTCGGCCATCGTCCGCAGAAGATCCTGCGCCAGGTGCTCCGGCAATCGGGGATGACCGGCGGGGCGCGGATCCTCGTCGCGCTCATGCGGGGTCACCTCGCCGAGCTCCGGGCGCGGCGTGTGGTTCCACAATCCCATCATCGCGTCCAGGAAGCGTTGCAGCCCGGCCTCGTCTTCAGGCTGTGGCGGCGGGTCGAGTTCGCGCAGGAACTCGAGGGGGCTCTCCAGAGAGCGAAACTTCTCCTGGACCTCGGCCACGGAGAGGTCGAGGCCGCAGTCCCGAAGGGCCCGCCCCGCGATGAGCTCCGCCTCGAGCCGGTTCTCCGCCCGCTGTGGCGCAGGTCGCGTACTCAACTCGTAAAACGACCGATACACGCGGAGGGGGTCACGCAGCTCCTCGAGTGCCTCAGGAGACATGCTCCGAATCGTTCGCTCGAAGCCGTAGGCCGCGTCCGGCGGATAGGCTCGCGCCGCGCCGCTGAGCTCGTACCCGTCGCGATACGGCACCAGACGGGCGAACAAGCCCGAGCCGACTTCGACGGAGCGCGACGCCTGCGTCTCGACGACGCGATAGCTCTTCTCCCTATCGATGCTCTCC
>CAYMRB010000273.1:0-13799 GCA_964392615.1 uncultured Planctomycetia bacterium
TCGCTGTCGTCGCTGTCGTCGCTGTCGTCGTTGTCGTCGTTGTCGTCGTTGTCGTCGTCGCTGTCGCTGCCGTCGCTGCCGTCGCTGCCGTCGCTGCCGTCGTCGTCGTCGTCGTCACCGACCTCGCCGCCGCGCCACCACGGCTCGCCGTAGCGCTGCTGCTCCTGGGCGTTGGCGCGGGCCTTCAGCGCGTCGAGGTCGACGCCGTAGTCGTGGCTCGGCCCCTTCAGGGCGATGAGGTCGCCCATCTCACGCGCCGCTTGCTCGCCGCTTTCGCCGCCGGAGCCGCCGCCGAGCAGGTCGAACGCGTAGCTCACGAGCTTCGGATCCGCACGCAGGCCGAGATTCATCTCCATCTCGACGAGCGAGTCTACCGCCGAGTGGACGGCGTCGGCGTCATAGCGGATCTTGACGTCCCCTCGCATATTGAAGGTGAACTCGTCGCTGCGCCGCGTCTCGTTTGCGACACCGCAGGACAGGTTGCCCGTGATGTTGTAGCTCGTGCCGCTGCCGCTCGCCTCGAGCTCGATGCGCGAGCCATAGAGCGACACGACGCCGTTCACGTTCAGCTGCGAGTTGCCCTCGGTCTCGATCTCGGCCTCGTGCGACGCCGCCTCGGCGAGCACCATCATCGACCCATTGACGTTGACGACGGCGCGGTCCTTGCTCTCGAACGACGCCTCGGTGTGGTCGTCCGCGAGCAGCACGAGGTTGCCGTTGACCGTGATGTCCGAGTCGCCGCGCGGGTAGAAGAGATCGTCTCCGTCGCCGCTGTACCCGATCACGTAGACGTCGCCGTCCCAGTTCAGCGTGAAGTCGTCCGGCCGCACCATGTGCTGGATGACGAGGATGCCGGACCCGGTGACGGTCGCGCCGTTGAACACGTCGTAGCCGGCCGTACGGGCGTCGACGAACGTGATCTCCGGGCTTCCCGAGGAGCCCCAGTTCACCGTTCCACGCACGTCCGTGGTCACTGATCGCGTGGCGTAGTCGACCAGCGACTCGGCTCCCGCACGCAACGTCGTGCGATAGTCGTTCAGGACCTTCGACGATACGAAGTCGTTGGGGTCCTGCGTGACCGGAATGTCGAACGTGGTGCCACGGCCGTCGTCGTACTCCGACGTCTGGCCGCCGCGAAGCGCGTCAGCGCGCATGCTGCCGTTCGCGATCTTGGCGCCCAAGGAGTCGCGGATCGCCTCGTACGCGGAGGTGGAGGCAGCGGCGAATGCCGGGTTGTCCGCACCGCCGTCGATCAGGACGGAGTTTCCGCTGGTATAGGTCCACTGTGGAGTCGGGACAGGTCCCGATACGCCGAACGCCGCCGGCAGCGGATTCAGCACGGGCTCGGAAATGGCTCCGAGGATTCCCTGCGTCGTCGAGGTGAAGCGAGCGTTCGCGAAGTCAGGCGTCGCGCCGACCGCGACGATCACGTAGTTGTTGCCCTGCTCTTCGACAACGGTTCGGAATTCTCCGACCGCGTTCCCTTGACTGTCACGGAACGTCTCCGGGACGTCGATTCCGATAGCTCCGAGCCCGCCGCCGGTCGAGTCCACCTCGGAGATGACCTCGGCGAAAGCCTCGTTGAGCGCAGCGACGGTCAGATAGTCACACTGAGCCTTGAGCTCGCTGTCTGTCTCGGCCCGCGTGGTATTGGTGACGAGCGCGAACATCGCCCCCATCATGATGACCGCAGTGATCGCGACGATCACCACGGACAGTAGAATGGTGCCCGATTCCGGGCTGGATCGGCCTCTGTGTTTCAACTCGGTCCTCCTCTCTTTCCTGCTGCTACTCTGTCTCTCTCTCCGGTGCTTGGTCCTGTTCGTGGCCCCAGTTTCTGTTAGCTGCTGCTCTCGACGTTGCGCAATGCGATCTTCGTCGCGCGCGAGGCCTGGGTGGGTTGACCGTCGAGCGCCGAGATGCCGAGAATCACCAAGGTGATGTCGATCGCGTTCGACTTCGCCGCGCGCGTGAACTTCACCGAGCCGACGTTGTGCGCGAGGGTCGTCGTCTCCTGGCCGTTAACGCGCACGAGCGCCTTCTCATCGACGAGACCGTTGCCGTCGTCGTCGATGCCGTTCGACGGGTTCTCGCCCGGCTCGGCGACGAGCTTGTACTCGATCGCCGTGTCCCAGTCCGCCGTTTCGCCCGCGAAAGCGATGCGCTTCTGGAAGCTGATCGATGCCTGCTCCGTAGTGACGTCCGGCGGATGCGTCGTCACATGTGGCGTCCCGTCGACATCCTCGCCGGAGTCCTTGATCTCGCTCGCCATGAACTCGAGCGCATGACGCAAGGGAGCGTCCATGCCGTTCTGCCACATCGTCTCCTGGACGGCCGAGCTGGTCTCGTTGAGCAGCTGCCACACGCCGAGGAGCATCATGCTGGCCAGGATCATCGCGAGAACTGTCTCGAGGAGCGTGAAGCCGGATCGCTCACAAGGCTGTCTGCCGGTTCGTGGCTCTCTCATGATGACCCCAGCCCCGACTTGTTCGTGATGACCGTGTTGACCTCGAGCCTCGTTTCACCGTCGGACCCGTTGCCAGCCAGCGACACGTCGTTCCAGATCACCAGAATGTCGACTCGAATCGTCTCCGCGGTCAGGTTGTAGACCGCGATCTGGCCGACGGAGCTGCCGTCGGTTCGTGTCAACTCGGGCACTTCGAAGGCGTTGCCGTCGAAGTTCGTCAGCGTGCCGAAGTCGGTCCAGGCCAGAATCTCCTCCATTCGCTCGATCGCGACGCCACGTGCGCGGTCACGGTCACGGGCGCGTCGGTTAGCCTGCATGGCCGATGCCAGCGACGCGCTCATGCTCAACGCGAGAATCGCGAAGACCGACATCGCGATGACGACTTCAAGGAGCGTGTAGCCCGCCGCTTTCTCGGGCTGAGGTACTCTCTCCCGTCGCATCCGTTTCCCCCTCTCTGTGTCCTTCTCCAGCCGCGTCTCGAAGCGCGCCCGAGGGCCGTGTAGCCGTCGGATCCACTCCGATAAGCGGGTATGACGAAACATAACATCCTCGCTGGAATCGGACGAATCGGCCCGATTCGTGCCTCGGCCCCGTCCACCGCCGCGACGGCGTCGTCCGAGGTGTTCCGATTTCGCATAGTCGGTCTCGCGCCTGCCGTACGGGCACGATGTTCGCTATGGGGCGTTCCGCTCCTTCAACTGACTGCTTGGCAGCGGCCTCGTGAGTCTCTACCATGAAGCGGTCTTTCGCGGGGAGTTCGGCAAGGAAGCAGTTCAAGGAGCGAGTCATGGGGCCCATCGTTTCGCGGTCATGCATCGCCGTCATCGCCTTCGCGACCGTCGGCCTTCCGGTTTCCGCACAGGAGAGCAGCACGGCATTCGGCTCGGTCTCCGGCAAACCCGGCGAGGTGGTCACCGTGCCCGTGTTCGCGAGCTTCCCCCACCCGATGCGCGCGGTGCTCTTCGCGATCGCGTACGACGAGGAGAGGCTCGAGTATCTCGGCATCGAGATTGCAGGTACCGCGATCGCGTCGATCGATCCGCAGGCGCTGATCTACTTCGACTTCGGCGGAGGTAGGGCCGACGCGGGCTTCAACCCGGCGCGGCAGAGCGGGCGCGCGTTTCGCGTGCCGCCCGGAGAGGACCTCTTGCTGCTGCGTCTCCTGTTTCGTATTCGCGCGAACGCGGCGGTCGGCGAAGGCCCTGTCGTGCCGATTCCGAGGGTGGAAGACACGGGAACGACCACGAGCTTCAGCCTCCTGGTCGAGAACGTGGAGACCGGGATCATACCCGTACTCCAGCCTGGCGGCGGCGTCACGGTTCTACCGCCAGAGGGGCCGAGGCCCGTCAGCGATCTGAGCTGTCAGCAGGTCACCGATCGGATCGAGCTCATGTTCGCTCCGACCGAGCCCTATGACGCCATCGATGTCATCCGTGACGGGGATACGGTCGCGTCGCTTCCCGGCGATGCGACGGAGTACTCGGAGATCATGCCGCGGACGGGACTGCTGGGGTATTCACTCGTCGCGTACGCGGGCGGCGCGTCCTCCGTGCCGATCGACTGCGAGGTCCTCGCCGACGTGCCCATGGCGCCGGCCGTAGAGAATATCGTCTGCAGCGTCGAGGCCGACGGCGGAGGCCAGTTGCTGACGTGGACGATTCCGGTCGACCTCGACGCGATCTTCATCTTCCGCAACGGCGAGCAGATTGCGGTACTCGGCGGCGATGCGCAGAGCTACACCGACGCGGACGCCGGAGGCGATCTGGCGGTCTATACGCTGATCTCGGAGCTCGATGGCTTTCGCAGCCCGGAGGCGACCTGCGTCGCGCACGGCGTGTGGATGCTCGAAGCGGGCGACGTCCGGGTGCCGGCGGACGCGACGCGCGTCAGACTGCCGATCTACGCGACCGCGGCCGTCCACTTCAAGGGATTCGATGTCTTCCTCGATCTCGACCCGGACGCGTTCACCGTCGTTCAGGACGAAGTCCTGGCGTTGGACGGCACCGTAGCCCACGTCGAGTCGGAGTTCGCCCTCATGGGCCGCGGGCCCCACGGCGGACCTGCAGCTGGCGTGATCGGCGACTACTTCCCGCCGCTGAATCCGGAGAAGAACTTTCCGCCGGGGCTGCGCCAGCCCGTCTTCCACTTCAGCTTCGACGTGCCGGAGGGGAGGTTCGCGGACGGCGATGTCGTGGCCGTGACGTTCCACGGCGGATCGTTCGCGTCGCTCGACAGCCGAGCGATCTTCCCGAGCGTTCGCCTCGGGGCCGAGATCCACTTCGGCTCCGGCGGCCCGGCACCCGTCGACAACCTCATCGCGCAGGTCGCTGGCGGTGCGGCCGGCGATGGCGGTGCGGCCGGGGTCGGCGTCCGAAGCCACGATGTTCGACTGTCGTGGCGCAACGCCGATCGGTACGACACGATTCGCGTGCTGCGGAACGACGTCTTCGTCGCGGAACTCGGCGGTTCGCTGACCGAGTTCGTCGATCCCCGCGTGGCTGACGGCGTGTTCACGTACAAGGTCGTCAGCGTCCGCGACGGTCAGTCGAGCTTTCCCGGCTCGGCGTTCTTGTCGACGATCGCGCCCATCGGTGCCTTTCTGCGCGCAGACTCGAATCGCGACGGCATGATCAACGTCGCCGATCCCGTCGCGACGCTGGGCTACCTCTTCCTCGGCGAGCGGGCGCCGCGATGCGCGGATGCGGCGGACGCCGACGACGATGGCAGCCTGACGATCTCCGACGCGGTGTACACCCTCAATTGGCTGTTCAACGGCGGGTCTCGCACGATACCGAGCCCGGGGACGCGATACCCCTGGTTCGACCCCACGCCCGACTCCCTCGGCTGCGCGGAGTAGGATTCCGTCGTCACTCGGTGTCGACCCAGATCGGCGACGACCACGCGCGGTTGCCATCCTCCTGCAGCACGAGAACGTAGAGCCAGTGGCGGCCGGCGGCGAGGTCCTTCGGCGTGAATGACAGTCGCGCCGACTTGCCGTCGGCCGGCAGATTCGCGACGACCTTGCCGTCGACCGTCACGCCGACGGCTCGAATCGGTGCGGTTCCGTCGACCTCGATGTCGACGCGCGGAAAGCGCGGCAGCCTGATGACTTCGCCCATCCAGTGCTCGCCCGCGGTGACGACGAGGCGGATCCTCGCGGTCGCGCCGAAGGTGCGTCGGGCCTTCATCGCGCGGAACACCGCCGCGCGGCTGCGGTCGGTCGTCCAAACGCAGGCCCAGCTTGCCGCGGTCGACTGATGGTCGCTGCTCGCTATGAAGCCGAGCAGGTTGCCGCGGGAGAGCCCCTCGTGGGCGTCCCGTTCGATCGAGCGGTCGCGACAGCCCTGGTAGATCTCCAGCAGCGGGCGATGCGCGTCGTCGCGAACCTCCCAAGTCTTCGGGTCGAGGCCGAGGGGCGGCGGCTCGCCGTCGATGACGATCGGCGTGGCCGTCTGATGCGGTATGGTCAGCGTCTCGTCGCGGAGGCTGCGCCAGAACCTCGCGTGTGGATACGTGTGCCGGCGCAGCCGGTCGGCGCGTAGAGAGATGACGTTGTGATCCTCGGCGCCGCGGCTGCGTTCGTAACCGTAGAAGGGGATGAACGACGCGCCGAGGTCGTGACGGTCGACCTCCTTGACGCTGCGCCACCAGAGCTGGCTGAGCGGGTTGCCGCGCGCGATGTCGCGCGAGTGATCGGTGATCGCCAGGAAGTCGAGACGTCCGACATCGATCGCGTAGCGGTACGTGTCGTCGAACGTGCCGTCGGAAGGCACGCGGCAAAGCGACAGGTCCGTATGGCGGTGGAGGTCTCCGAAGACCAGCTCGTACTCCGTGCCGGCGACCGTCGCCGGTTGCGGTTTCGCGTGCGATACCGCGTCCTCGCCGACGGATGCCGCAGGTGCCGACGGCGGCGGCGCGGACGATACGGCATCGACCGTCGCAGGGGCCGAGGGCGGCGATGGAGCCGCGATCGTCGCGATCGCGAAGCCTCGCGGTCGCTGGTTCGTGTCGCGATCCGTGCGGCCGGCCGTCCAGGCCGCGATCATGCCCTCGCCGACCGATGCGATCGCCAGGCTCTGCATGCCGTCGCCCTGGCCGACGTCGAAGCGGTACAGACGTGACCAACCGGCCTTCCCCGCGTCTGTCTCGGCCATGTCGAGACAGCGCGCGAATACGCCCCAGCCCTTCTCCTGGTGCGTTCGATTCGACGTTCCGAGGCCCGGCACGTAGAAGTGGCGATAGGCGACCCACAACCGGCCGCGCGCATCGACGGCGAGCCGCGCGCGTTCGTAGAAGGCACCGAGCAGGTCCACCCCGCGAGGCTTGTCGGCTCGCTTCGCCGCGAGATCGAGCGACGGAGCCGGCAGCGGTGACGCGAGCGGGAGCACGGCCGGGCTCTCGGCGTGCGCATCGACCGACGCGATCCGCAGCCGTCGGAAGCGGTGCAGCGGGCCGCGGTCATCCGCGATGTCGAGCTGGGCATTCGAGTCGCGATACATCGCCGGCACGTATCGCCGGCCCCAGTTCGCGCCGCCCTCTTCCCATGCGATCCACACGCGGCCGTCGCTGCCGGCGGCCACGCTCGCGCGGCCTTCGAAGGCTGGCGTCTTGGCGATCGCGACCGGCTCGCGCCACTTCCCGGCGCGCTGCGACCGCAGCCAGACGTCGTAGCTGGTGCCGCTGAAGCGGTCCCACACGACGTGCAAATCTCCGGTCGCGGTCACCGCGACGTCCGGATGCCAGTCTCCCGACGGCGACGCTGCGCTGACGACGAACGGGCTCGCGTCCGATGCCGCACCGGCGGCCCCGAGGCGACGCGCGACCACGTCGAACTGGCCGTCCCGATCACTCTGCCACGCGATCCACAGATCGCCGTTCGGCGCCGCCACGCTGCGGTGTCGGATGTCCGGTCCGGTGCTCATCGATACGCGGCGTCGACCGGTGAGCCTGAGCCGCGCGCCGCTGCGAATGTCGATGCGCCCGCAGAGCACGTCCCAACCACCATCCGACGATTCCTCCCAGGACACCCACAAGCGGCCGTGGCCGTCGGGCACGACGCGTGGGTTCGCTCGCGGACGCGGCGTCGTCTCGACGCACGTCTCGTACGACCACTGCCCTGTCGCGCTGCGTCGACCAATCCAGAGTCGATCTCCGGAACCCGGCATGAACTGGAGCCATGCCAACCAAGCGCTGTCGCCGTCCACGGCGACGTGGGCGTCGTAGAGCTCTGGATCGGAACGGACGTCGGCGGCGACCGCCTCGTCTGCGGCGTCGTAGAGGAAGTAGTCTGCCGGTTCCTGCGAGTGCGCCGCGGGTAGCGTCAGCGACAGAAGCAGAGCCAGCAGCGCCGATCGGCCTGCATGGGTCGTCGATTCCGTTCGCGGTTGTCGCGTTCGATGCATGCTCTCCTTCTCCTGCGGTACGGTGTCTCCTCGCGTCTGACGATACGCGTGCGCGACGTGTCGGTCGCGTCAAAACCGATCGGAAACCGCGTCGGCGACGAGTCCGTTCGGGCATCGTCGAGGGAGACTAACCCGTTGAAGAAGGCAATCCGGCGTGATGGCGGCCATTTCTCCCAGGCTCGAAGTAGATCGGTTTCTCGGGAACCCGCTGTGCCTCTGATCCCTCGGACTCAGGCCGATACGGTACTTCCCGTCTTCCGCGTCGCTGCGTAGACTGGCGCGTCGTACGCTGCTTGCGCGTCGGGTGACGGCACTCGTACGCGTGGGAAGGATCACGAGGAGTGCCGAGACGATGACCGCAGAGTTCCGGGTAGCAGCGGTGCAGATGGATGTCCGGCTTGGCGCCGTGGTGCACAACCGTGATCGCATGGCGCAACAGGCGCGCGAGGCGGTGTCGAGAGAGGGGGCGCGACTCGTCGTGTTTCCCGAGTGCGCGGTCACCGGCTATTGCTTCGAGTCACGCGACGAGGCGCTCGACCACGCCGAGTCGGCTGACGACGGCCCCTCGGTGCGGCTCATGACCGCGCTGTGCGCAGAGCTCGACATCCACGTCGTCTACGGCTATCTCGAGTGCGACGGCGACGCCCTCTACAACGCGCTGGCCTCGGTCGGCCCGAACGGGCCGGTGGCGGGATATCGCAAGACGCACCTTCCGCACCTCGGCGTCGACCACTTCGTCGATCCCGGCGCCGGCCCCTACGTCGCGCACGATACGCCGCTGTGTCGTCTCGCCATGAACGTCTGCTATGACGGCGCGTTTCCCGAGGCGTCGCGCGTCTTCGCCCTCGACGGCGCCGATCTCATCGTCCTGCCGACGAACTGGCCGCCTGGCGCCGAGGCATTCGCGGAGCACGGCATCAACACGCGCGCGCTCGAGAACACGGTGTACTACCTGTCGGCCAATCGCGTCGGTCTCGAGCGTGGCTTCCGGTTCATCGGCACGTCTCGAATCTGCGATCCGCAAGGCGCGACGCTCGCGTCGGCGGACGATGAGTCCGAGGTCATCCTTGCGGCGACGATTGACCCGCTTCAGGCGCGCAAGAAGAGAATCGATCGCGTGCCGGGGCGTCATTGGATCGATCGCATCGCGGATCGGCGGCCGGATCTGTACGGGCGGCTCTCGTCGGACGGCTAGCCTTCGACGCCCTTCAATCCCCAGAAGTACGCCCAGTAGTACACTCCGGACAGCAACGCGAGCATCCACATGCCCGCGCGGACGTCCCGCACGCGCCCTCGCACGAGCTTGACGAGCGGATAGGCGATGAGACCCGTCGTGATGCCGTGGCCGATGTTGTAGGTGAAGCTGATCATCGCGATCGTCGCGAACGCCGGGATGACCTCGGTGTCGTCCGCGAAGTCGATGCGCCGAATCGGCTCGAACATCAGGATGCCGACGATGACCAGCGCGGGGCCGAACGCGAATGCGGGCACGCTGCCGAGTAGCTCGCCGAAGAACAGCGCCGGGATGAAGCACAGGCCGGCGACGACCGCGGCCAGCCCGGTTCGGCCGCCCGCCTCGATGCCCGCGGCGCTCTCGATGAACGTGCCTGTTGTCGTCGTGCCGAGGCACGCGCCGCCGACCGTGCCGAGCGCGTCGACGAGCATCGGCTTGCCCACGTCAGGGAGGTTCCCCTTCTCGTCGAGGAAGCCGGCGCGCGCCGACACGCCGATCAACGTTCCCATCGTGTCGACGAAATCGAGGATGAACACGGTCAGCACGACCGGCAGGAAGCTCAGCGTCAGCGCGCCGGAGATGTCGAGCGTCATGAAGAGCGGCCGGATGTCCGGCATGCTGACGATTTCCTCGGGCAGTTGGCGTAGACCGAACGCGTATCCGGCCGTCGTCGTGACCACGATCGCTAACAGGATGCCGGCGCGCACTCGCAACACGTGGAGCACGATCATCAGCGACAGCCCCCCCAGAGCGAGCGCCGAGGCCGGATTCGTGAGATCTCCCATCTGCAGCGGCACGTCCTTGGCGGGCGACTTCTCGACGATGCCCGCGAGCATGAGGCCGAGAAACGCCAGGAACAGCCCGATGCCGACGACGAACGCGTGCTTCAGGCTCGCAGGGATCGATCGCGCCAACCACTCGCGCAGCCCGGCGGCCGTAAACACGACGAACAGGACGCCGCTCAGGAATACCGCGCCGAGGGCCTTTTCGTACGAGTGGCCGAGGTTGAGGACGACCGTGAACGCGATGAACGCGTTCTCTCCCATATAGGGCGCGACTGCGAACGGGCGGCGCGCGAACAGCCCCATGCCGATCGTGCCCACCGCCGCGATGATCGCCGTCACGGCCACGGAGGCCTCCCGGGGCACTCCGGCCGCGCCGAGGATGCCCGGATGGACGACGAGGATGTACGCCATCGTCGCGAACGTGGTCAGTCCGCCGATGATCTCGCGCCCGACGGTCGTCGAGTGGGCCCGCAGCCCGAAGTAGCGCTCCAACATGGCGGGCGGATTGTACCGTATCGGCAGGTTGGCGGTCTCGCGATCTTCAACAAGCCTCGAGACGATTGCATCTCGAGCCCCGTTTGGCGAGACTCGCGACATGTCAACTCTCGCCAACGCACTCGCTGAGCGGCTCGGCCCGACCGGGCGCCTGACGATCCTGACCGGGGCGGGCATCTCCGCCGAGAGCGGCATTCCGACCTTTCGCGATAGCGGCGGTCTATGGGAGCAGTACTCCCTGGACGACGTCGCGACGCCCGAAGCGTACGCGCGCAATCCCGAACTCGTCCTCCAGTTCTACAACGCGCGACGCCGCAAGCTCCACGAGGTCGAGCCGAACCCCGGCCACTTCGCGCTCGCGCGCATCGAGGAACTGCTCGGCGATCGCTTTCTGCTGATCACGCAGAACATCGACGACCTCCACGAGCGAGCCGGCTCGCGCCGGGTCCTGCACATGCACGGCGAGCTCTTCAAGGTGCGCTGCGTCGGATGTGGAGGCACCTTCGATTGGCGGGACGACGTGTCGATGGAGGACTCGTGCTTCGCGTGCCACAAGCGGCTGCGTCCGCACATCGTGTGGTTCGGCGAAATGCCGTTTTACATGGACGACGAGATTCCGGAGGCGCTCACGGCGGAGGCTTTCCTGAGCGTTGGAACGAGCGGCACCGTCTACCCCGCTGCCGGCTTCGTCGCGACGGCTCGTGCGCAGGGCAGTCTGTGCGTGGAAGTCAACCTCGAGCCGAGCGACAACGCGGAGCTATTCGATCTGCAGCTGACGGGGAAGTCCGGCGAGCTGCTGCCGGGCGAGGTCGCGGAGTTCGAGAGGCTCATCGGGGCGAAGTAGACACCGACGATTCCGAGGGCGCCGACTCGTCGACATTGCCGCGGATCACGACTTTGCTTATAGTAGATTCGCTGCGAGGGCCCCCCTGTTGTCACGTCGATGCTAACTCCTCTGCCGGTAGATACGCTCGCCCGGATCGAGACGCCCGAGAACGTCTGGCTGACGTTTCGACTTGCCGGGCCGTGGGCGCGTGGTGTCGCCTATCTGATCGACCTGGCTCTCCGCATCGCCGCGACGTTCGTCATCGGTTGGGTGATGGCCCTCTTCTCGATGGTCGACAGTTTCGCGAGCATCGGCGGTGGCGTGATGCTCGTCTACTACTTCTTCCTCGAGTGGTGCTACGGTTGGTTCTTCGAGGCTTTCTGGAACGGCCGCACGCTCGGCAAGAGGGCACTCGGCATTCGCGTCGTGCGTTCCGGTGGCTACCCGATCGGCTTCTATGACGCGATGGTCCGCAACCTGCTGCGCGCCGCCGATGTCCTGCCTGTCTTCTACGGTGTCGGGATGATCTCGCTGCTGGCGACTCGCCGACTGCAGCGCCTCGGCGATCTCGCGGCGGACACGCTCGTCATCGAAGAGCAGAGGCCTCGTTTGCGCGGGCGTCTGCCGCAGCTTCGCGACGTCGTACCGCTCGCGCCCAGCGAGCTCGTGTTGGGCTACAAGCCGGCCGAGCGCACCCTCAACTTGATCGACGGCTTCTTCCGTCGCTCGCGCACTCTCCACGAGGCGCGGGCCGCGGAGATCGCGTCCATCCTCGCCGGCCCCCTCGCCGAGAAGCTCGGGTACGAGGGCGACCTCCACCTCGAGGATCCGGTCGAGTTCTTGCTGCGCGTTCTCGCGACCTTCACCGACCGCGCCGACGACGCGGAGGCGACCAAGAAGCGTCGGCGTCCGCGTCGGCGTCCGCGCCGGCGCTACGCCGGACCGAGAATCGAGGGCGCGCCATGACGCGAGCGCGTTTCCTGAAGGAGCGCAAGGAGTCTTGGCGGCGCTTCGAGGTATTGCTGAGCAAGTTCGAGAGGCTGCGGCTGCGGAAGCTCGAAGGCGCCGAAGTCTCCGAGTTCTCGAGCCTGTTTCGAGCCGTGTGCTATGACCTCGCCACCGTGCGGTCGCGCGATTGGGGACGCGAGCTCGAGAACTTCCTCAACGACCTCGTGTTGCGCGGGCACAACCTGTTCTATCGCTCGCCGCCGGGGAGGCCGCGACAGGTCGTTCACTTCTTCACGCACGGCTTCCCACGCCTCCTACGCGCGAACAGCCGCTACTTCTGGGTCGCGCTCATCCTGTTCGTCGTTCCCGGGCTGATCAGCGGTTGGATCGTTCACGACGACCCGTCGTTGACCGGACGGATCCTGTCGAGCGAGCAGCAGGAGATGATGGACCGCATGTACTCGGAGAGCCGCGAGGGCAAGGAGAGCCACGGCGCCGAGTCATTCATGGCCGGATTCTACATCTACAACAATGTCGGCATCGCTTTCCGGGCGTTTGCGACCGGCATCTTCTTCGGCATCGGTACGGTGTTCTTTCTCGTCTACAACAGCATCGCGTTGGGGACGATCACCGGATTCCTGATTGCACGAGGCCGTTCCGAGGCATTCTTCAGCTTCGTGATATCGCACGGCTCCTTCGAGCTCACGGCGATCGTCATCGCTGGCGCGGCCGGGCTGATCCTCGGGCACTCGCTGATCCACCCGGGACGCCTGACGCGCGCGGAGTCGCTGAAGCAGCGGCGGGGCGTCGCCATCCGGCTCGCGGCGGGGGCCGGCGCGATGCTCTGCGTCGCAGCGTTCGTCGAGGCGTTTTGGTCGCCTTCCGGTCTTCCGAACGAGGTCAAGTACACCGTCGGCTCCGGGATGTGGATCGCCGTCATCGGCTACCTTCTGCTGGCGGGGCGGTCCGGACGGCCCGCGGACGGCGAGCTTCCGGGGGGCGGCATCGAATGAAGCTCGACGGCGCGACGATTCCCATCGAGCGGCGTAACTTCGGCAACTCGCTGGCACTCGCGTTCCGGCTGTACCGGGACGACATCGCCTATCTGTTCCCGATGACGCTCGTCTTCGCCGTGCCGTCCTGCGCCTTGATCTGGTGGCTCTGCGAGAGCGTCGACAACGGCCTTTGGCCAGCATTCGCCCTGTTCTATCTTCTCTCGCCGTTCCTGGGCGCGGCGATCGTCGCGGCCGTCGGACCGCGCGCGTTCGGCGAGCGCGTGAGCGGCGCGCAGGTCGGGCGACAGCTGCGACAGGCCATCAAGCATCTGATATTGCCCGTCGTGCCGCTGCGTCTGCTGATGCTGCTCGTCGGGCACGTGTTCCTGGTCATGCCCGACGGCGTGAATGTCGTGTTCATGGTGGTGTTCTTCACGCCGCTCTTCGTGATCACTTCGAGCCGGTCGACTCTCGTCCGCGAGGTCACGATTCTCGAGCAGCTGAGCGGGCATCGTCGTCGCCGTCGGCTTGTGGATCTGCGGCGCGGCGACACCGTGGAGCTCATCTCGCGCCACGTCGCCATGCTGTTCGCGTTCCCGCTGCTCGTGTTCACGTTCTTCATCCAGGTGGACCTGATCTGCGGCCTG
>CAYMRB010000274.1:0-13774 GCA_964392615.1 uncultured Planctomycetia bacterium
GCCCGCCGCTTCGATCTCGCGCTCCAGCTCCTTCGCCCTTGGCACGCCCATCGGGTAGGGCTCTCGCGCGGCGGCGATCATCGCCTGTTGATGGCGCGCCAGGCGCGCGACCTGGAGGCGCATCGACGGTTGCCCGATCCCGGTGTAGAGGAACGTGCAAAGTTCGCTGCCCGCGATCGATCCCCCTGACGTGCCGGTCAACCCGAGATTGCCGACCAGCTCGCCGTGGAGCCCGAGAGCCACCGCACCCGTGAGGTCGTCCGGCGACACGCGCCGCAGCGCCCCCTCTGCCGACGCGCAACGCGGTAGCAGCTCGCGCAGGAGGTCGAGGCTCGAGTCGGCCATCGTGATCCGATAGATCTGGCTCAAGAGAGTCGGCCCCTCGCGCAGCGCCTTGCCGATCGCGCACAGGATGCGGAGCTCCTCGAGCGCGCCGTCGACGTCGTCTTCCTCCATGCGCAGGCGGACCCGCGCGGCGACGACGGGCCACAGCGCCCACAGCCCGGGCGCGTGCGCCAGCAGGGGATACGGACCGGCCCGCCAGTCGAGCTCGAACCGGCAGCGTGGGAGCTCCGCCGCGCGGCGCAGCAGGGCGATCACCTCGTCAAAGCGCGGTAGCTCGTCGCGCATCTCTGTCGTCACGCGCGGCCCCTCGGACGCTGCTGGCTCCCTGCGCAGCGGCTCGAAGACCTTCGGGTCACCGGCCGCGCGCGAGAGCGACGTCGCGGCGACGTACAGCCAGGCGGCGTTCTCGCCGTCCGCCGGGGCGCCGCCGAATTCGGCCAGGCCGCGCTCGAGGTCGCCGGCACTCGTCGGCAGACCGGCGGCACGCGCCTCGTCGACGGCCGCCTCGAGCTCGGCCGTCGCATACCAGTTCCAGCACGTCCAGGCACCACCGACGACGAGCGCGGCGGCGGCGATCCACTTCAGCGCCTTGCCCAGCGGGACTTCGAGGAATCCGAACCACTTCATGAGCTCTCTCCCGAGGCGGGAAGAATCGATCGCATCCGATCGCGTGCCGCGATGTCGCTCCGGCGAATGACCACGAACCTCGGTCGCCGCCGAGCTTCGATCGCCAGCCCGTCCGCTGGCCGATCCGCAAACTCGTCAACGGCGGAAGTGGGGTGAACCGTTCTCCGCACTCGTTCGTCGAGCCATGCGTTGACGAACACGAGGGCGACGAGCATCGCCGCCGCCGCCGCGAGGAACCACGGTCGCTGCCGAGGACGACAAGCATCGAGGACGCGCGCTCGCAGCTCCGGGCGCGGCTCCGCGAGTCGGAATCTGCGCAGGAACGCCTCCGGCTCCCGCGGCTCACTCGGTTTCATCGAGCCACTCCCTGAGCTTGGCGATCGCGTAGCGGTAGCGCGACGCGGCCGTGTCCTTCGAAACGCCGAGAAGCTCGCCGAGGCGTCGAAACGTCATGTCCTCGTACACATGGAGGAGCAGCACCTCGCGCTGTTCGGGCGGCAGGCGACGAATCGCGCGGTCGACGCGCTCGGCGTCGCCGTCGAACCGCTCGTCGTCCGCCGTCACGAAACGCATCCGTTCGCGCGCTTCCCGTTCGACTCCCGCCGCACGGCGACGGCGCGAGATGGTAGTCAACGCCTGGCGGTGAACGGCAGTGTGCAGGTAGGCCTCCATGTCGTCGATCGCGGCTCCTCTTCGACGAGCGTGCTGCGCGCGGGTCAACTTGACGAAGACCGACTGCAGCACGTCCTCAGCGTCCTCGCGCTGCCCGGTCAGCGCCAACGCGTGGCGGTACAGCTGCGTCGCGTACTCGGCGTAGATCGCTTCCAGGTCCATGCGCGTCGTTCGATAAGACCTGCGTCGCCGCCGGATGTGTCTACGGATTCCGGTCGGTTTCCCGCGTTCTCCCGATCAGCCCTGCTCGCGGTCGACCTCTTTCAACGGGCTGATAGGCGCGTGCCGAGCGCGTCGATCTGTCGATCGAAACGCTGGCGCGTGATCTTCGCGTTCACCTTCTGGCTCAGCTCGTGGCACATCTGGATGAAGCAGTGGACGGCTTGGTCGCGATAGAGCTCGTGCGCGGAGAACTCGCCCAGCGCTTCCTGCCGCAGCTCGGTCACCTCGTCGAGGAGCGCCTCAAGCTCGTCTGCATCGTCGCCGGAGCCGGCAGCCGCATCGAGACCCATCTGGCGTCGCTCGATGTCGAGAAGCGAGCGAATATAGCGGTCGAGCCGGTGCTCCTTGCGGCGCGCGCGGTGCTCCCGAATCCAGCGAATGACCAGGTAGAGCGCGACGAGCACGGACACGAGAAACGACCGGATGCCCTCCGTCGCCTCGACGAAATCGGTCGGCAGAAGCGGATGCGGATCGGGATCGTAGAAGGCGAGCGCACCGTCGTGGATCGTGAACTCCGGCCTCGTGCGCGCGAACTCGAGGCGCTCGGAGGAGCCGAGAGCGAACAGCTCGCGGAGCTCGTTGCGCTTGATGAACTCGTCGCTGAGCACGAGCTCGGTCACCTCCTCGACGAGGTTCGCGTCGACGCCCTCTCGCGTCAGCAGCTGAGCGGTAAGCGCGACGGTCTTCACCTGTGGGTTCTGCAGCTTGCCCGATCGATACATCCCGACCGGGATCTCGTACTTCGACACGAGCAGGTGTTGCTTGGCGAGCGCCTCGGCGTTGTCGATCGAGAGCAGCTCGCAGGTCTCGCGGTGCAGCAGGTCGACGATTCCCGGAGCGAGCACGCCGGCGGTCATCAGGGCGGCATCGAGCGTGCCCTCGTCGAATGCGGCCACGACCTCACCGTACGACAGGTACCGCGCGTCGATGTCGGTCTCGTCGAGTCCGAAGTGATCGAGGATGATGCGCGAGAACGCGCGATCACCCGATCCCGGCCTGCCGACGGCGACCGCCTTCTTGTCCGGCCCCTCCGGGCGGAGATCATCGATCCCGCGAATGCCGGCGTCGCTGCGCACGATGAGGTGGGCGACCTCCGAGTACAGATTGGCGACGAATCGCGGCCTCGCCCCCTGGAATTCGTGCGGCGTCAACGCACCGTCCTGGTCGGCGTCGAGCTGCGCGAACTCGTCGGCGGACACCGGACCGGCAGCGCCGGCTCGGAACTCGTCGAGGTCGAGGCGACCGTCGGCGGGCTTCACGTCGCGCCGATCGAACTCGGAGCCGAGCGTGCCGGCCTGGTAGAGCGCGAAGTCGAGCTTGCCCGCCTGCAGGTCCCGCGCGTTGGAGAGCGAGCCCTCCGTCTGGCGAATACGCGTCGCGATGTCGAAACGACTGCGCAGCTCGCGTCGCAGGTCGTTCATGAGCATCTCGTGACGCCCCCGGATCGGGCCCTCGGGCATCGAGACCTCGTCCGGCAAGCTCGACCAGGTCCAGTACAGCATGCCCGGAACCGCGATCAGGGCGACGATGATCAGGGCGCGCAGAAGGCTTCGTCGCAACATCCGTGTCTCTCTCCTACTTCGTCCCGCCCGCGCTCACCGCACACACGACCCGGAAGCCCACGTTGTAGACTCCCTGATACGGCCGATACGCGAGGCGGAACGACGATCGCGCCCGCTGCGGCCGATCGCGCCACGAGCCGCCGCGGACGACGCGCTTGCCGGGAGCGTTCGGGTCGTTGCGGCCATCGCCATCAACGTACGGATACGCGCGGTAGAGCGACCGCGTCCACTCGGCGACGTTGCCGTGCAGGTCGGCGATGCCCCACGCGTTCGGCTGCCACTGACCGCCCTCCTCCGAGAGGAAGCCGTCGTCGTCGAAGCGCGTGTCCTTCGGAATCCAATCGTCGTACTTGCTCGGGTTCGGATACGGCTCGCGGTGCTTCTTGTACGGGTGGCAGACGAACTCGCTGAGCGTCCTGTCGGCGAGGTTGGCGAAGCGCGAGAAGTCCGCGTTCCGGTCGCCGAACGAGAACTCCGTATCCGTTCCCGCACGGCACGCGTACTCCCATTGCGCTTCCGTGGGCAGTGTGAATCGCTCGCCGGTGGTCTCGCTGAGCCACGCGCAGAAGTCCATCGCGCGTTGCCACGAGATGCGCACGACCGGCCGTTCCGGATGATTGACGTAGAATCCGCGCACGCCGAACTGCATGCCGAAGCGCGACTCGACGCGGCTGTCGTGTCGCGGATCGAAGAGCCGATACTGCTCGTTGGTCACCTCGAGCCGTCCGATCCAGAACGGCGCGTCGATCTCCACCCTCGTCGCGGGGCGCTCGTCCGGGTAGGCGTGCGCATCGCCGCGCGTATCGCCGAGGACGAACTCGCCCGCCGGCACGAGCATGAGCTCCATCGCGATGCCCTCGGCGAGCTGCACCCGCCGAGTCTCGGAGACTCCGAGCGACGCCCGCCTGCGCTCGGCCTCGGCGGCGTCGAACGGCCAATCGGGACAATCGACGGAGGCGACCGCGGGCGAGGTCTGCTTCGCGGGCACGATCGGCAGGATCGGCGGCCCCGACGGGCCGGACGGCCGTGCCTCGACCTCCGGGTCGCTGTCGACGTTCGCGTAGCGCGCCAGCAGCTCGCGACGACGCTCAGCGAGCGGCTCGACGCGTTGGGCGCCGGCGATCTCGGTCCACGTGCCGTGATACGGCGCGTTGAGGTCGATCCACGTGATCAGGCGGTCCCACGCCTCGTCGTCGAGCTCGACGCCGTAGTGGCCCTTCTCGAGCAACTGAACGAGCTGTGTCGTGTCGGCGTGGAACTCCATCGGCATCAGCATGTGGTAGTCGCTCTCGAGACCCGGCCGGCGCACGAAGCGGTGCAGCTCGACGTACGAGGTCGAGAAGTGCCCGGCGTCGCGTCCGCCGAAGTGATACACGCTGGTGTAGTCGGTGATCTTCTCGAGCCCGCGCAGATCGAACGCCTTCCGATCGCCCGTATCCGTATTGCCGTCATGACACCCGACGCAATACCGATCGAGCACCGGCTGCACCTCGCGCTCGAAGTTGAAGCCGCGCGCGGGCCCGTACCACGGCTCGATCTCGTCGAGATCGTGTGCCGCAACCAACGAGGGAGCCGTGTGCGGCGAGCTCGTCGGGCTGCTGTTCGGGCTCTCGTGACAGCCGACGCACGACACGACCTCGCCGGGCATGCCGGTGAGCCAGCTGCGCATCAGCTGTAGCGCCTTGCCTTCCGCATCGAGCGGCTGCAGAGCGATCGGCGTGTTCGCGGGAATGCGGAACGACGCCGAGCCGTCGGGGCGCACGGGCACGGTGCCGACGATCCGTTTGATGTCCCACGGCCCTTCCATGCCGACAACGCCCTGCGGGCCACCCATGCCGGGGAAGAGGTAGTGGTAGCTGAAGAGGCGCAGCTTCTTGACCGTGCCGCGGGGAATCCCCTCGAGTCCCCCACCGGCATAGATGTCGAGCAGATGGACCTCCGCGTCGTCGCGGGCCAGGTCGACGCGGTCGGGAATCACCGGTGGCGTGGGAGTCCTCCGCAACGGCAGCGGCTCGAGAAGCGCGTGTCCCGGCTCGTCGCGAATCAGCACCATATTGTCGAACACGTCGACGAGGTAGATGCCCCACAGCGAACGCGGCTCGAGCTTCGCTGCGACGAGGAAGTACTTGTCGCTCAGCGGATACGGGTGCAGGAACTTCGGCCACGAGTTGTCGACGAGGTTGTCCTGGATCAGCGACGATTCGTGGCGCGGATCGCTCGTCGACTCGACCCTCTCGCCGTGACCGGGAACGCGCTGCACCGCGCCCTCCGCCTCCCGTCGTCCACGCGCGGCGTCGAAGAGCACGAGCTCACCCATGCGCCGAACGCCGTGGTGGCCGCTGACGATGCCGACGAAGCGGTTCGGGCGCTCCGGGATCGGTCGCGCGTAGAAGAGCGAGTTCGGCCAATACGAGTTGCTACCGTAGAACTCCGCCTGGCCCGTGCCGTCGGGGTTCATCGTGAAGAGCAGACGGTCGTGGCTGTGCGGCGTGTCGGTGTACTCCCAGCGCTGGTAGAGCACCTTGCCGCTCGGCAGCACGGTCGGGCACCAGTTGTGCTCCTGGTCGAAGCACAGCTGTCGGATGCCCGTGCCGTCAGCGTTCATGAGATAGAGATTCGCGACGTTCGTGCTGCCGTTGACGCACGGCACGGCGGCTACCGACGCGGTCGACGAGAACACGATCCGCTCGTCCGGAAGGTAGCAGGCATCGTAGTGATTCACGCCGGGCTCGTTCGGCGTCAGCTGACGCAGGCCGGTGCCGTCCGCGCCGATCTCGAACACGTGCCACATGCCGTTCGCGCCGATCGACGAGAACAGCATGCGGTCGGCGTCGAAGTGCAGGTCGACATCGCCGACGAAGTGCGGCCCCTTCGGTTTCCACAGCGTCGCCAATCGGCCGTCGGAGCGCAGCGGCGACAGGACCGCGATCTCGTCGTCGTAGCCTCGCGCCGGCAGCACGCAGTTGCTCTGCCAGTTCTGCGGCAATCCGAGCGCGGGGCCGTGTGCGGCGCGCTGGACGAGCAATAGGCGATCGAAATCGAGGCGCGGATTGCGGAGCGCGATGTCATGCTCGAGACCGGAGCCCTCGAGGTGGAGCGCGCAATACGCCTCCCACTTGCTCTTGCCGTCGGCGAGCTCGACGACGTCGCCGAGTCGAGCGAGCAGGTCCTCGCAACGCGCGCGACGGGCGGCGAGGTACGTCGGTTTGACGTCGCGCATCGTGCGGAAGTCGTCGACGAGCCGGATCGCGTTCTCGAGCCTGCCACGCAGGCGAGCCGGGTCCAACTCGAGCACGGCCCGATCGGGCGAGGATGCCGAAGACAGCCGGGCGACCCACGGCGTCCGTGGGACGAATCGCTCGCCCACCGAGCGCTGCAACAGTTCGTCGTGCGCCGCTGCACCGCTGAATTCGAGCTCGCCGACTCGCAGGACCTCGAATCGCACATCGCGATCAGCGGACGCCAAGATCGGCTGCTCGGGAATCAGGTGACCGCGACTCTGTCGTTCCGGAGCATGCGTGCGCCGCTTCGCCGCCGGGCGGTCGAGCTTCCAGTGCGGCGGAAACGCGACGGGCGACTCGAAGCGCACCGCGACGATGTGCGGCATGCACGGGCCGGGGCACTCGAGCTTGATCGTGTGCCGCCCGGCCGCGATGCGGATCT
The DNA here is from genome assembly GCA_964392615.1 of uncultured Planctomycetia bacterium. Taxonomy (GTDB): domain Bacteria; phylum Planctomycetota; class UBA8108; order UBA8108; family UBA8108; genus CAYMRB01. The sequence continues at coordinate 7,092 of CAYMRB010000274.1, forward strand.
TGCACTGGCGCTCCCAGCGCGCGCTGCTAGTCTGCCAGCTGCCGGTGATCGATGCGAAGCCGCGGTGCACCTTCGCTCCGTCGACGTAGATGTCGACAGGTCGCGAACCGGCTGCCGTGTAGAGCGCGACGAGAGCGTACTCGGCGGTCACCGGAAACTCGACGTCGTACTCGGCCCGGTTCGGCAGCACGCCGGCGTTCCAGATGCACGCGTGCTCGTCGGCGTAGATCTCTCCCGGGAGGCTGACGCGGATATTGGCCCTGTCGAACCAATCGGCTCGGAGGGTCAGGCTGGCCACGGCCTGCTGCGCTGTCGCGTCGCGCGATGCGACGACGGCGAGGGTGAATGACGACAGGAAGGCGAGCGCGACCCGATTCATGACAGCTCCTTCGCGAGTCGAGTCTCGTGTGGCGGGTGTCCGCTCCGTTCTTCGCACGGCCATCGTCGCCGTCCGCGCAGGAGATGCCAAGAGCGTCGCGGGAGACTCCCGAGTCTTCGGTGCGGTCGCTACTGGCTCGCGTGTGCCCCCTTCGGCGCCTGCGGCCACGGCGTCTCGCCCGGCGCCCACTCCTTCGGCTGCTTCGCGCGCACCGCGTCGACGGCCTTCCGGAGCCACGCCGGCGGATTCGCGTTTTCCTCGCGACCGTAGACGTACGGCAGCGGCGGGTCCATCAGGAGCGGCTTGTCGCCGAGCGGCGGGCGCTCCTTGCCGACCTCGTCGAGGCGCGCTCGCAGCTTCGCGACGATCTCCGGGTGCTTCGTGGCGACGTCGAACTTCTCGTACGGGTCGTTCCGGATGTCGAAGAGCATGTCGCCCATCAGCTTGTAGTCACCGCTGCGGATCGTCGGGAGGCGGACGCTGCCGGCGACCTCGAAGACGATCTCATCCCGCGGGCTCGGCTCCCCCTCGAAGAGCATTCCGGTCATGTCGATGCCGTCGACCGGCAGCTCCTGCTCGTGCTTGCCGCCTGCGAGCGTGATGAAGGTCGAGAAGAAATCGGCGACGAACATCATGCCGTCATTCTCCGTGCCCGGCTTCGTGTGGCTCGGCCAGCGGATCAGACACGGCGAGCGCACGCCGCCCTCGAATGTCGTGTTTTTCGTGCCGCGCCAGGGCTTGCTCATCTCTTCGAGGACCGGTCCGTTGTCGTTGGTGAACACGACGAGCGTGTTGTCTCGGAAGCCGTGCTCATCGAGCGCGCCGACCACCCGCCCGACCGCGTCGTCGAGGCATTTGAGCATGGCGGAACGCACGTCGTAGCGGTCGGTGTAGCGGGGCGGTGGATTGAGGGGGCCGTGGACGGCGTTGAACGGCAGATAGAGGAAGAACGGCCTGTCCGGGCTCTGTGCCGCGATGACGCGCTCGGCCTCGGCGGCGAAGAGATCGGTGGCGTAGCCCTCCTCCTCGAGGGGCTGCTGATTGCGATGCCAATCGTAGACGGCGAAGCGCGCCGGCGCGTTGTGGACGATCGTCTTCGTGTAGTAGTCGATGCCCCACGCGTAGTGCCCGTACTGGTGCTGGAAGCCCTGTCCCATCGGCAGGTGCTCGGCGAGCCATTCGCCGCAGTGCCATTTGCCGACGAGCGCTGTCAAGTAGCCGGCATCCCGCAGCGCCTCAGCGATCGTGCGCTCGTTCGTGTCGAGAGCGTGAATGCGCCGCGTCGGCTCGCCCTGCTCGTTCTTCGCGAGCGTCAGGCCGAGCGCGCGCAGGTAGCTCAGCTTGCCGAAGTCCTCGGATCGCCAGTCCATCCAATTGCGGAACGAGTAGCGTCCCGTCAGGAACGCCCCGCGCGTCGGCGCGCAGACCGAGTGGACGTAGAACTGCGTCAGCTCGAGGCTCTCGGCCGCGAGCCGATCGATGTGCGGCGTCAGCTCGGCGTTGCCACCGTGGAAGCCGGGCTGCGCCCAGCCCATATCGTCGGCGAGGATGAAGACGATATTCGGGCGGCTCGGGGCGGCCTGCTTCGTGCGAGTCACGCAGGACGAACAGGCGAGGGCGGCCAGGACGAGACAGGATGTGAGGAGTGCGCATTTCATGCGAGCAATATAGCCGAATTCCCGTGGCGTGCGGCTGAATACCTCGGCAGTGTACCTGGGCTCTCGGTTACGATGCCGGTGCGGTCAAGCAGCGAGGTGAGCCGATGGAACATCGACAGCGACTCTCGGTTTCGACGAGCCGGATCGCGTTGTTCGCAGTCGTGGTCTTGTGGAGCGCGTGTGTCCTCGGTCGAGAGATTCACGTCGCGCCAAGCGGTAGCGACACGGGCGACGGCAGCGCGGCGAAGCCATACGCGACGATCGGCAAGGCGGCGGACATCGCTCGACCGGGCGACGTCGTGACCGTTCACGCGGGCATCTACCGCGAGTGCGTGAAGCCCCGACGCGGCGGTCGCAGCGAGAGCGAGCGTATCACCTATCGCGCCGCGTCGGGCGAAGAGGTCGTCGTCAAGGGCTCCGAGCGCATCGCGTCGTGGACATCCGAGGGCGACGGCGTCTGGAAGGTCACGTTGCCCGCTGTGTTCTTCGGTGACTACAACCCCTACGCTCTGACGTTGTCAGGGCCGTGGCTCAACTACGGCCAGTGGCATCACCGCGGTGACGTCTATCTCGACGGCGAGGCGTTCGTCGAGAAGCGCACAGCGGCGGAGGTCCGGAGCGCCAAGCACAGCTGGCACTGCGAGACGAACACCGGAGTGACGACGATTCGCGCCCACTTCGGCGACGTCGACCCGAACGCTGCCCTCGCCGAGATCAACGTCCGCGAGAGCTTGTTCATGCCCGACGCGAGCGGGCTCGGCTACATCACCGTCGACGGCTTCCACTTCATGCACTCGGCCGCCAATTGGGCGCCGCCGACGATTCCGCTCCAACCGGGCGCCGTCGGACCGCGTATGGGGAAGCGTTGGATCATCGAGAACTGCCGCATCACGAATGCCCGTAGTGTCGGCATCATCCTCGGACAGGCGCCGGGGGTCGACTACGACGACATCGACGCGTATGGCGAGCACATCGTCCGCAACAACCTCATTCGGCGCTGCGGACAAGCGGGCATCGCGGGACAGAGGGGGCCGACGCGCTGCCTCATCGTGGGCAACATCGTCGAGGAGACGAACTACCGCAAGGAGTTCGGCGGCTGGGAGACGGCCGCGATCAAGTTCCACAACACCGTTGACACCGTGATCGAGGCCAACTGGATCCGCGGCGTTCACCGGCAGATGCAGGGCGCGTTCGGCGTCTGGATCGACTTCGGCAATCAGGGCACACGCATCAGCCGCAATCTCATATGCGAAACCGAAGCCGAGGGCATCTTTCTCGAGATGAACCACGGTCCGTGCCTGGTCGACAACAATGTCGTCGTCGGAGGAGGCGTGCGCAGCAACTCCGAGGCGTCGGTCTTCGCGCACAACCTCTTCGTCGACTGCCCGTTCCGGATAGGCTCGGACACCGGACGCCGCTCGCGGTACTTCAAGCCGCACACGACGATCGCGGTCGGCCGCAAGGCCGGCGTGCCGCGCGAGGACAAGTGGTACTGGAACATCTTCGTGCGCCAGGGTCTCGACAACGTCAGGAAGGCCCCCGGCTACGCCGCCGATTGGAACGTCTACCTCGAGGGGGCGAAGAAAAGCGCGTTTGGTGACGAGCACAGCGTCGTCGATAGCACGCGGAACAGATTCCGTCTCCAGCAGCACCTGCCGTACGGGTTTCGAGAGGTGCACGTGCCGATCACCCTGCGCGTCGGGGAAGCGGCCCTCGCTCTCGAGGGGCCGTGGGTCGACGGCAAGCTCGTCGGCGTGTTCACGACGGTCGGTCAGACGATCGAGAACGCAGCGGGACGGCCGATCAAGGTCGACGTCGATCTGATGGGCGCCAAGCGCCGACGGCCACTGGCCGGACCGCTTGCGCGCTTGAAGCCCGGCCGCGATGGTGTCGTCTGGCGGCCGGGCCTCTCGGCGTCACGACACTAGCGCCTGCCTCTCTCGTCCTCGGGCAACCGCGACGCGTATGTCGCGAGCAGCTCGCGATACAGCTGCACTTCGGGCTGCAGCTCGACGGCTCGCTGCATCTCCTCCCACGCGCGGATCGACAGTCCCATTCCGGACAGCACCGCGGCGAGCTCGACATATGCGTCGGCGTAGCTCGGTGTCGTGGCGATGACGAATCGCAGCGCACGCTCCGCTTCCTTCAGACGACCGCAGCGCGCCAGGATGCGGCCCCAATCCGTCGACACGTCCGGGCTCGCACCGGCGCGCGCGACGGCGCGAGACATGATCTTCACGGCGAGGTCGAGGTCGCCCGCGTCGACGGCCGCCCACGCGTCTTCCGACTCACGGCTCGCGAGGTGATGGGCCTTCTTCTTTCTGCGCTTGCGGCTCACGAGGCGATGGGTCCTCTTCGTCGATGACCGCGAGGATCGCCTCCCACACCGGCCGGCCGCTCGCGGCGTTCGTCATGATGACGCAGCCCGCTCCGCGCGTCATGTGAAAGCGCGAGGTGCAGCGGAATCCCGTGCCGTTGCTGCCGCTGTGGTGCACCCAGCCGCCGTCCTCGCGAGATGCGACGGCCCAGCCGAGCGAGCGGCGCGTCCGTGACCCGTCCGGCAGCGGATCGACCTGCACCGTGGTCATCGCCGCGACCATCGTCGCGCTCGGCGAGTGCGGCGCCGTGCGATCGGGGTCCATGATCGCGATCAGGAAACGCGCGTAGTCGGTCGGCGTCGTGAAGAGCGAGTACGCGGCATTGGCGCGGTCGAAGAACCGGCGTCCCTCCTTGAACGCGCCCTCGGCATCGTGACCGCCCGCGAAGTTCGTCTCGAACGCCGGCCGCCACACATAGCTCGACCGCTTCAGGCCGAGAGGTGTGAGCAGGCGCTTGTCCGTCCACTCGGCAGTCGGCGTCTTCGTCAGCTTCTCGACCGCGGTCTGCAGGTAGAGGAATCCCTCGCCCGAGTAGCCGAAGCGAGTGCCGGGCTCGAAGCGGACCGGCATCGGCCCGCCTTTCTTCCACCCGCCGTCGCGCCAGTTCGGCAAGCCCGTGCGGTGCAGGAAGACGTGCCGAGCGGTGATCTTCGCCGCGAGCGGCTCGGCAGGGAGGTACGGCACCGGCAAGAACGAGTCGAGCGGCCGGTCGAGGTCGAGCTCGCCCCGGTCGACGAGGCATGCGACGCCGTACGCGTAGAGCGGCTTGCTCATCGACGCGGCCTCGAAGACGGTCTCGTGGTCGACCTTCTCCGGCCGCCCGGCGCGGCGCACGCCGAACGCGCCGCGCCAGACGATGCGGCGATCGCGGATCAGCGCAATGGACAGGCCCGGGACATGTCCCGTCTCTATCAGCGCGGGGATGCGCGCCTCGAGGACGGACGGCAGCGACGAACGTCCGCGCGAAGCTGGAGCAACGGCCTCGTCGTCACGCGCGAGGGAACCGCCAAGCGTTCACGGCTTGATGCGGTACTCGCCACCGGCCTTCGTCTCGATCGTCCGCCGCTCGTCGCCGAAGCGCAGCCGACACTTCCCGCCGACCGTCGACTTCACCGTCGCCGCGGCCAGCTTGCCGTCCTTCCAGCTCAGATCGATCTCGAACCCGCCGCGGGCGCGCAGTCCGGATACGCTGCCACTCTTCCACACGCTCGGCAGCGCCGGCAGCAGGTGGACCTCACCGGTGTGGCTCTGCAGCAGCATTTCCGCAACGCCCGACGTGCCGCCGAAGTTGCCGTCGATTTGGAACGGCGGGTGGGTATCGAACATATTGGGCTCGGTGCTCTTGGAGATCAGACCGCGCAGCATCAGGTGCGCGTGATCACCGTCGAGGCAGCGCGCCCAGAGGTTCACCTTCCATGACTTGCTCCAACCGGTGCCGCCGTCGCCGCGCATCTGAAGTGATGTACGCGCGGCGCGGAAGAGATCGGGCGTCCCCTCTGGCGTGATCTCGCTTCCCGGATGGAGCGCCCACAGGTGCGACACGTGGCGGTGGTGGTTGCGCGGGTTGTCCTTGTCCTCGAGCCACTCCTGCAGCTGGCCGTGCTTGCCGATGTGATCCGGCGCGATGCGCTTGCGAACGCGTACGAGCTCGGCGCGCAGGTCGGCGTCGACGTCGAGCACCTCGCTCGCGCGGACCGTGGCGGCGAGCAGCGAGCGGATGATCTGGTGGTCCATCGATGGTCCCGCGACCAGGCCGCCCTGCTCGGGCGAGTTCGACGGCGTCGAGATCAGATGGCGCTCGGGGTCGCGTGGATCCTCGATGAGGAAGTCGACGAAGAACAGCGCCGCGCCGCGGAGAATCGGATACGCGCGGTCGCGCAGGAACGCGTCGTCGCGCGAGTACTCCCAGCGCTCCCACATGTGCAGGGCGAGCCACGCGCCGCCGGTCACCCAGATGCCGTGATTCGACGCGTTGATCGGCGCCGCGCCGCGCCAGAGGTCGGTGTTGTGATGCAGCACCCAGCCGCGGCAGTCATAGTGCTCCTTCGCGATCTTCGCGCCGGTCGTCGCGACGTCGGCGAGCATGTCGAAGAGCGGATCGTGGCACTCCGATAGGTTGCACGGCTCGGCCGGCCAGTAGTTCATCTCGGCGTTGATGTTCGTCGTGTACTTCGCCTCCCACGCCGGCTCCATGCGGTCGTTCCAGATGCCCTGCAGGTTCGCGGGCTGACAGCCGGGCCGCGAGCTCGAGATCATCAGGTAGCGGCC
>CAYMRB010000275.1:0-13767 GCA_964392615.1 uncultured Planctomycetia bacterium
TCCCTTCCTGGGTTCCTGGGTTCCTTAGAGTTCTTTCCTCTCGGCGGCCTCCGACATTGGGTTCCGGGCAACGCCCGGGCTAGGACTCCCATGAGAAGGCCAGGTGCCCCTCTTCTCTTGGCTCGAACGAGGGAGCGAATAGGGAGCCGGCAACGTTCGGGAACGAGGACGAGACCGAACGGCGCGCGCTCAGAAGTTCGACTCGACCATCGGCCGGAACGTGAACTCGTGGACGACGAGGTCTTCGGGCAGCGTCAGCACGGCGTGGATCGCGTCGGCGACGCTGGCGGCGTCCATGTAGTCGGGGCGATCGTTGGCGCGGAAGTCGGTGTCGACGCCGCCGGGGTAGATCGCGGTGACGCGGATGCCGTCGGGGCGGGCTTCCTTGCGGTAGATGCGCGTCAGCTTCTCGAAGCCGGCCTTGGCCGCGGAGTAGAGGCCCATCGTCTCGATGTCGGCGTGGCAGACGGTCGACAGGATATTGACGACGTGTCCGCCGCCGGCGGCTTTCATCTCCGCGTGGGTTTCGCGCATCAGCGCGAACGGGGCGCGCAGGTTGACGGCGAAGACGGCGTCGAGCTCGTCGGAGGAGACCTCGGCGAGCGGCGCTTTGCGCGAGTTGAAGCCGGCGTTGTTGATCAGGATCGCGATCGGTCCGAGTTCGGAGCGCACGGTGTCGAGCATCGCGAGGGTGGCGGCTTCGTCGGCGAGATCGAACGCGTGCGACGCGACCGATTCGGCGCCGGCGGCGCGTGCGGCTGCCGCGACGTCGGCGAGCAGCGTCTCGTCACGGCCGCACAGGGCGAGGCGCGCGCCGTCGCGGGCCAGGCGCAGGGCCGCTGCGCGGCCGATGCCGCGAGTCGCTCCGGTGAGGAGCACCGTCTTGCCTCGGAGTGAGCTCATCGTTACAAGGAGTCCGTCGGTCGTCAGTCTGTGATCGTCGATCCAGCACGCGGTTCTTCGCGACGAAGCTAACGGATCGGCGCTGACGAGCCAAGCCGGGAAGCAAAGAAACGGACAGCCACGACGGCAACCTACGAGCGATGCGCATCGTCTTCGTCTGCAGCGGCAATATCTGTCGGTCGCCGATGGCCGAAGTGCTCGGACGCCACTTCCTCGCCGAGGCCGGCGTCGAGGCCGAGGTGTGCTCGGGCGGTACGCTCGGCATCAGCGAGTATCCGGCGGCGCGGTACGGGATCGAGGTGCTCGAGGAGATCGGTCACGACCTCGGCGACCATCGATCGCAGGGCATCTCGTTCGGCATGCTCGAGCGGACCGACGTGTTCGTCGTCATGAGCCCGTCGCACGAGGAGGAGCTGTGCGACCGGCTCGGAGTCGACCCGGCACGTATCTGCCGCATGTGGGAGTTCACGGACGAGTCGGACCGCCTCGACGAGATCGCGGATCCGGTCGGGCAGGATCGCGATGAGTTTCGCCGCTGCCGGGACGATCTGATCGAGTGTCTGCCCAATTGGGTCGCGACGCTCCGAACGACGGACGACGACGACAACGACGACAACGACGACGACGCATGACGCGACAAGAGAAAGGCGAGCGCATCCGGCGCATATTGGACGAGCTGTATCCGAGTCCGCCGATTCCGCTCGATCACGTCGATCCGTACACGTTGCTCGTCGCGGTATTGTTGTCGGCGCAGACGACGGACAAGCAGGTCAACCTCGTCACGCCGGGGCTGTTCGAGAGGGCGTCGACGCCGCGGGAGATGGTGCGGCTGTCGGTGGACGACATTCTCGCGCTGATCCGCACGTGCGGGCTCGCGCCGAGCAAGGCGAAGGCGATCCGGGGGCTGTCGGAGATCCTCATCGCGAAGCACGACGGCGAGGTGCCGCGAACGCTGGAGGAGCTCGAGGCGCTACCGGGAGTCGGTCACAAGACGGCGAGCGTCGTCATGACGCAGGCGTTCGGCGTGCCGGCGTTTCCGGTCGACACGCACATCCACCGCCTGGCGGCGCGTTGGGGTCTATCGAACGGCACGAACGTCGAGAAGACCGAGCGCGACCTGAAGGCGGTGTTCGATCCGTCGCTGTGGAACCGACTCCACCTGCAGATCATCTACTTCGGACGCGAGCACTGCCCCGCGCGCGGGCACGACTTGACGCAGTGCCCGATCTGCTCGTGGGCCGCGACGAAGAAGAGGATCGCGGAGGAGGCGCGGAAGGGGCGGTAGGCGGGGCTGCGCGCAGCGGTCGGCGAACGGTTCAGCTATCGATGATCTCTGGCACGCGCGACACATCTTCGAACCCCAGGAAGACGTCGGTCCTCTCGCCCTCGGATCGGGACGGGCGTGGTGTCGAGCTGACGGTGAACGTGAGCGACGAAGGCCGGCTGCGCGAGCGTCCCGTTCGAGGGCCCGCAGCAGCGTCGTCTTGCCGACCTGACGCGGCCCGGTCAGGATGAGAACCTGCGGTTCAGCGAGCTCGCGTCGTAAGTCCATCCGGAGTCGATCGTGAGGTCTTCGGACGGTCTTCGTTCAGGTCGGTCATCGTGAGTCCATTGCCCGCCCTTCCCGGCAAGCATCGCGATCCGGACGGCCTTCACCGTCCCGGCGACGGGCCGCAGGACCGCTGTTGCACGCCTGGGGGGCCCCCGGGTTCGCAACAGGGCGCTGTGCGAAAACGTCCTTTTCCGGATGCAACCGTGCGAGTAGATTCCCGATGACACAACGGTCCGCCGAGCGCCCTTCTCGTCACGGCGCGATCGCGATCCGGTTCTTGCTGTGCCTCGTCGTCGGATTCGTCGTGCTGGTCGCGGTCCTCTACAACATCCAACCCCCTTGGCGGAGCGGCGGCCACGGCGCAGCCCGCAGTACGATGGTCGATCTGGACTGCAACGCGAAGTCGATCGAGACCTTCCGCTCCGACGAGGGGCACTACCCCGGTGAGGGCGAGCCCATCGACGCGCGCACGAACCAGATCGCGAAAGTCGTCGACGCGCTCGCCGGAGAGCCGCGGCCGCAGGGGCCGGGAGGGCGCAACGCGCCGTACATGGAGCTCAGGCCGTACCGCATCGCCGTTCGCGACGACGACGCGCCGCCGGAGTCGGGCTCCCTCTTCCGGGTGGCGACGCCGCGCGAGCGCCGCGATCCCGCGGTCCCGAAGGTCTACCTCGACTACTGGGGGCAGCCGTACGTCTACCGATCGAACCGCGGTCAGCCGAGCGTCGCCTTCATACGAAACCCCGAGACCTTCGACGTCTATTCGGTCGGACCGAAGGGCGTGGACGACACGGGGCTCGGGATGGACGGCGACTACATCGGCAATTGGTGAGCGCCTACGACGACGTCCCGCGCCGCTGTGGGAGTCGGCGCGGGACGTGACGAGTCCAGACGATTTGCGGACAGGGGGTTCTGCAGGAGAATGCGGCGGCGCTACTGCGCCTCGACCACGACCTCGAGTTCAGTCGAATACTCGCTCTCGTTGCCGAAGGTGTCGTAGGCGGTGACCGCGAAGTAGTACGTGCCCGGATCGAAGCCGTCGAGCGTCACGGAAGTGGTCAGGCCGACGTCGTTCTCGAGCAGGTAGACGCCGGGCTCCGGTCCATCGTGGACGATGTAGCCACCGAGGTCCGTGCATTCCGAGCCGTCGGCGTTCGTCTCGACCGCATCCCACTCGAGGCTGACCGGGTAGGTCTCGGGCTGGGGATCAGGGTCGGGCTCGGGCTCCGGCTCCGGTTGGGGATCAGGATCGGGCTCCGGCTCCGGTTGCGGATCAGGATCGGGATCGGGTTCCGGCTCTGGTTGCGGATCGGGATCGGGATCGGGATCGGGACTCGGAGTGCCGCCGCCCGAACCGCCGCCGCCCGGAGTCGAACCACCGCCGCCGCCGGGATCCGGACTCTCGCTCACCGGCGGAGAGGCCAGAGGGTCGGAGGGCTCGCTCGAGCCGCCGGCGCCGCCACCTTCGTAGCTGCCGCCGTCGGTGCCCGCCACGGATCCGCTGGAGGATCCATCGCTCAGCTCGCACCCCGACACGAGCGTGATCGCGACCGCGACGACAACGCAGCGCGCAGCGAAACGCCAACTCTTGACGCATACCGGAGACATGTCGACCCCTCTCGCAGATCTTCCCTACGCGTTGACTGTCCACCCGGAGTGGACTGCGTTCGCCCCCTCTTCGAGACCTCTGTTCGAAGACCCTGAGCCGACTGGCGCAAGGGTCATGCCCGGCCCGACCCGCAGCGGAGCATCGAGCGTAAATCGCGTCCGAGCAACCTGTTACAGAGCGACGAGAGGAGATCGACCGGACGGGCGTTATCGGCAAGTTTTGCCCGGCTGGAGCCGAAGAGGCTGGTCGGTTCGGGGGAGGGTGGGCGGCGGAAGAGGCCGGCGAACGGCCCGTTCGGCCGAGCCACGACGTCGGTGACGACTCGCAGCTCGGCCGAGCGGACCGGCCACCGATCGGTTACTCGCGCGGCTCGACGAGAATCGCCCCGCACTCCAGCGCGGGTTCGGTCACGACGCCGCCCACCGTCAGGGCGGTGTCGACCGGGCGGCCCTCGGTCAGGTCGACCTCGTCGCAGAGGCACAGATCGATGCTGAGCGTCTCAGCACCCGGATCCGCGAGGATTCGATACCGCACTCGCAAGATGCTGTGCCCCTGGCCGACCGCGAGGGTGCCGGCGCCCGCGACTTGCACGACCGCGGCCATCGCGACGCCTGCGCGCGTCGCGCCTTCACCGACGACCAGGAAACCCGGCGGGAACCCGCCGTTGACCGTCGCCGCAGCGTCGCCGAGCTCGTAGCTCACGACGTCGAGCTGCTCCGGATCGTGGCAGACGCCGAAGTTCCACCCCTGGACCGGCTCGTTGTTGTCCATCAGGATCTCGACGTCGACCGTGTCGCCGGAGAAGCCCTGTGCGGACGTCACGCGTAGCTTGAACGGCGGCACCAGGACGCGGAATGTCCACTCGACCGGCGCCGCGAGCGGATTGCCGGCGACGTCGGTGAGGCTGTCCGCGAGGCTCGCTCCGTAGAGCCCCGGCACGAGCGGCTCGGCGAGCGTCAAGAAGAGACCGCTCGAGTCCACCTGGTACGACAGGGCCCCCGCGATAGACTCGTCGTCCGCGGTGCCCAGCGCATCGTCGGGCCCTGCTGCCGTGAGCCTGAGCGCGTCATCCGCGAGGCTGGCCTCATCCAGGGGCTCGTTGAAGAACGCGGCGACGGTGCGAACGTCGAGCAGCTCCGCGCCGTCGGCGGGCGAGACCTCGGTGACCTCGGGCGGGACCATCTCGCCGAGCACGGGAATCACGAGCTCTTCCGTCGTCGTGGCATTGCCTCCCGTGTCGGTCGCGCGCACCTGCAGGGTGATCGTGTCCGACTCGCGAGCCAACGGGCTGACGCCGTGCAGCTCGAACGGGAAGTTGCCGTCGACGAGCACTCGGTTGCCGTCGAGGAAGAACTCGACGTTGCGCACCTCGACGTCGTCCTGGACGTGCGCGGTCACGCGATAGGCCTTCGCCTCGTCGACGGCCCCCTCCAGCGGGAAGTTTGCCGACAGCTCCACGGTCGGAGCCTCGTCGCCGGTATCGTACGGCAGGTAGTTGATCACTTGTAGCCCGGCGCTGCTGTCCGCAGCGTAGGCCAACGCGTTGTAGATCGACACCGCCGCCGCGAGGCCCGGAGTGTTCGCGGTGCTCTGCAGCTGACCGCACGAGTTCGGTGTTCGGATATCGTAGATCGATACGTGGTGCGGGCCGTCGTTCGTGCTGTTCGGGCTCACCGCGGCGACGCCCGTTCCGGATCCGTTGTCGACCAGGTGCTTCCAGCCGAACTGATTCGTGTTGCACGTGTGGGTCCGCGTCGGCGCGGCGGGATCGGCCAGGCTGAAGGTGTTGTATCCCGACGTGTGCGTCGCGTAAGCGAACTCGGTGCCGACGAAGAGTCGCAACCGTCGACCGCCGGCGCCGACGATGCCCGGCGACGCCACCGAGTGGACCGGCGCGAACGGGCCGTTCTGCGCGCGCAGCGTGTGAAGGGTCCCCACCACGAGGGCGTAGAGGTAGTCGCCCCGCACGCCGAGGTCCTGGATCGGAGCACCGAGAGAGCGGCGGCCGAGGACAGAGCCGCTGAGCATGTCGACCTTGGCGACGATGCCGCTCGAAGATCCGACGAAGGCGACGTTGCCGGCGGTGGCGACGGCCTGCACGCCGCCGTTGCCCAGTCTCCAGGTCGGCACGTTTCGTACGATACTCGCCGACGGTGGATCGGAAATGTCGACGATCTGAAGCCCTCCGAACCCGTCCCCCACCGCGATCAGGTCGCTCGAGCAGCTGACGGCGGACGCGAATCCGGGCGTGTCGATGCGAGCGATGACGGTCGGCTCCATGCCGTTAAAGACGTTGAACACGCTGATGCCGGCGGACTGGTCCGCGACGATGGCGATGTCGTTGACGGCGCAGACGTCGGACGCCGAGCCCGGCGTGTCGGCCGTGCCGATCAGCCCGGTGCGCGCCGTAAGACAACGACCGCCCGGCAGACAGTCGAGCGGATCGGTTCCCTGCCGGACCTCGGCGCCGTCCGGAACGCCGTCGGCGTCGGTGTCCGGATCATCGACGCGCGTACCGACGACCTCCTCGGCCGCATCCGAAAGACCGTCGAGGTCGGAGTCCGGCTCGTCGGCGAGCAGCTGGATGGAAAACGGCGCGACCGTCCCGCGTACTCCGTTAGGCGGCGTACGACCGCTCGAGATGGCGAGCGCATTGTTGGCCGCGTCGAAGATGAGCAGCTCGTAGTCCGTGGACGGCGGTACGAGCAGCTGGAACCGGCCGGACGCATTCGTTTGGCCGCGCTGCTCCGAGCCGGCGACGCGCAGCAGGTAGTATGCGTTCGGGAAGCCGCCGACGGCGGAGATCATCTGCGTCGTGCCGTTCTCGTCGAGGTCGACGCTCTCCCCGGCGAGCTCCTCGATCGTCGCGCACGTCTCGGTGACGGGCGTGCTGAGATCCGCGTCGAACTGCGTCGAGGTCCCGAGGAACGCGTCCATCGCGGCGAGGATCTCCGCGTCGGTCGGCACCGCTCCGGCGGCGTCGCCGTCACCGGAGACTTGAATCAGGGCGATCAGGGCGTCGAACGCCGCGCACGCGAAGGCCATCGGCGCGTTGCGCAGGCCGCGCTCGAGATCCTCGGCTTTGTCGAGCAGCGAGTTCGCCAGTCGCAGGAGCGGTTGGATCTTGGAGCAGATGAACCGTGCGACGGGCCCGGCACAATCGGCCCGTTCGCAGAGGATGTCGTTGATCGCCTGCACGATGTCGTTGGCACACGAGATGACATCGAGGACCTTGGAGACCGGGTTTTGCGCGGTCCAGGTGTCATAGACGCTCTTGGCGCCGTTCTTGATGGCGCGCAGGCCCTCAAGTGCGGCGAGGACGTCTTCACGATCCAGCGAGCCATCCTCGAAGCCGCGGCGCAGGTCTTGAATCCGATCGTAGAGCGTGTGAATGCTGTCGATGACGTCGAAGACCGAACCGATGATCTGCAGCATGCGGGTCATGTCGGCGATGCAGTCCTTGACCGCTCCCGCGAGTGTCCACACGTCGCCCCACCCGAAGTCCGGGCATTCCGGCTCTTCCGGATCCATCTCGCTGCCCGGATCCTGCCCGTGCCAACCGGGTGCGGTGATGCCGACGCCCGGGTCGGTGCAGACGAGCAGGCCATCGGCGCTCACCGTCATCGGCCCGACGACCTCGAAGCGGCCGGAGTCGTGATTGAAGCTCCACAACGCGCTGCTCGCGCCGGGCGGCAAAGTCTCGCCGGTCTCGGGATCGGGAAGGTTCGGGAAGCACGCCGGGACGGGGACGTCGAAGTTCGTCGCGCCACCCGTCTGGATCGTGATGACGATGGCGAAGCCGAGACCCGGCGGCAGCTGTCCCGGAATTCTGTCCGGCGGTACCGGAGCGATGCCGACGAGCGTGCCGGGAGTGCCGTCGTCGTGATGGAGCGAGCCGGGCGGGACGAAGAGCTCGACGCCTTCGAGCTCGGGGAAGTCGGCCAGCACCTCGTCGGGGAACGTGATGGCGGTTTCGACCTCCTCGCTCACCGGCTGCAGCGTGCCAGGGCGGATGAGGGGCAAGAACACGTCGCCGACGATCGTCTCTTGCCCGATGACGGACTCCCACGCCTTGCCGACGGTCGGGTAGTAGGCGCCTTCCGGCACGCCGTTCGTCGCGGTACTGCCGTCGATGTGCACGAAGAAGCGGCCTGCGGGCGCGTTCTCGAGTCGAAAGTCGCCCTTCGCGTCGGTGACAGCGCGTAGCGTGCCTTCCATTCCGTCGACGGTGATGGTGACGCCGGCGAGCGGCTCGTTGATGCTGCCGCCGTCGCCGTCGTCGTCGAGCTCGGACGCGAAGATGCGTCCGACGACGATGGTGTCCGGAGTCGACGTCAGCGTCAGCGTGTCGAAGTCGAAGATCTTGACGCCGCCGGGTTCCTCATCGCCGTCCGCGTCGACCGGTCGTCCTTCGTCGTCGAGGAGCAGATCGCCGTCGACGGTAACGCGCACGCGGGCGCTCGCGGGAAGCGGCGCGGAGTAGAAGAGCGTCGCGACCTGGCGACTGCTCGAGAGGTGAATTCGCGCGTCGAGGCGCTCTCCCGCGAACTGCGCGAAAATCGCGTCCGAGGTCACGGATCCGGCGAGCAGCGGCAGGTCGAACTCGACGACCGTTTCGCGCGTGACCGCAACCCCGTCTTCGCCGTTCTGAGGGCTCGTGCGAACGATCGAGGTGGCCGGAGGCAGTTGAGGACACGCAGGATAGCTCTGGCAGTTCAGCGCGTCGGCGGTCGGATCCTCCCCGCACTCCCCAAACGGCGGCGGAGGCGGTGCGCCGCCGAGGAACTGGAAAGCGAGCGAGTAGATGGCATCGGAGAGATCGGGCACGCCGTCGTCGTTGGCGTCGACGGCGTCGAGACACGCGGGAGGCGCGTCGCCCAGAAAGAGGAAGCCGAGCGTCGCGACGGGATCGCTGATATCGAGCGCCCCATCCGCATTGCCGTCACCGCGCGTGAAGAAGCGCGCCTGAGGAAACGCGGGCGAGACCGCGAACGACACGAAGAGTAGCACGAAGACACCGACACGTCGGTGCGGAATGCAGCGTGGCAGCATGCCCAACACTCCAAGGTTCAGGAGCCCCTGAAATCTGCGAGACCGTGAACAGCAGCTCGGTCCCGCCGTATCTCCCGAAGCCCCCTTCGAGCCCCGAGAACGTGCTTCGCATGGTGCACGCTCATGAGGGCGATGTCAAACTCGGTCGCGCCGTGCGTTTTCGTGGCCGTGCGCATTCGTGAAGGAGAGGGCGCGGCGGCGACGCACGACACGACCGTCATCGTCACCGCAGAATCGAGCGAACGATTCGGCGATCAGGGAACGCACTTGGAAGGTGATCCGAACCGTCGTCGAAGGCCGCTTGATCGCGTCGGTCGGATCGACGATCGATCCGGAGACGCAGCTCCCTGCCGTCGCGTTCGAGATGAGCGAGGAGGGCTCGAGACGCCTGGGCGATCTGACGCGGAAGAACGAGGGAGAGCGATTGGCGATCGTGCTCGATGGCCTGGTGCTCCAAGCGCCGAACATCCGGAGCACGATCTCGACAAGCGGCATCATCACCGGCAACTACACGCAGCGCGAGGTCATGAAACTCGTGACGCTTCTGCGGCAGGGGCAGCGGGAGAACTTCCCGACCGCTGCTGCCGAAGTCGGGGTTTCCTGGTATCGTGCGAACCAGTCGACAGAAACCCGCAGACGTTCCTTTCATCTCATCCCCCCCACCGATGCGTGTCCTCCTGATCTACTTCAGTCAAGCGCGGTACCTCCTCCCGGCTCCCCCGATCGGGCTGAGTCATGTCGCCAGCGCCGCGCGCGACGCCGGGCACGAGGTGCGGCTCCTCGATCTCCTGCACTCGCGGCGACCGCGCGTCGACCTGCTGCGCGCCCTGGAGGACTTCCGGCCGGACGTGGTCGGGATCTCCGTCCGCCAGCTCGACAACCTCGCCCGACAGCGCCTCGAGTGGCACCTGGACGGACTCGCCGAGCACCTCGCGACGATTCGCAGCGCCAGCAGCGCGACGAAGATCGTCCTCGGTGGACCGGCGATCACGGTCCTCGGTCGGGCGGCCCTCGTGCACCTCGACGCGGACTATGCCGTGGTCGGAGAGGGCGAGGAGAGCTTCCCGAAACTCCTGGCGGCGCTCGAGAACGGAACGTGCCCGGGCGGCGTCCCGGGCGTCTGCTACCGAGCGGACGACGAGATTCGCGCCGTCCCGTTCTCGCGTCTCTCCGGCTTCGGGCCGTCGCGCATGGAGGACTGGATCGACTGGCGCCCCTACGAGAAGAAGGGCGGCACGTGGGCGATCCAGACGACACGCGGCTGCCCGCTCGATTGCATATACTGTCCATTCCCGGGCATCGAAGGGAACGCGGTGCGGGCCCGGCCGGCCGAGGAGATCGTCGACGAGATCGAACGCGTCGCGCGGACACAGCGCCCCCGCACGTTCGAGATCGCCGACTCGAACTTCAACGTGCCGCTCGAGCCGGCGCTGGAGTTCTGCGAAGAGATCGTGCGGCGCGGCCTCGACGTGCGGCTGAGCGCGATGAGCTTCAACCCGGCGACGGCGTGCAAGGAGCTCGTCGACCTGATGGAGCGCGCGGGATTCGAGACGCTGACGGTCACGGCCGAGGCCGGGAACGACGCGATGCTCGACAGCCTGCGCAAGGGCTTCGACCTCGCGCAGCTGATGAAGACGGTCGACCTGCTGCGCGCATCGAAGCTCCACACCCTCTGGTTCCTGATGCTCGGCGGGCCGGGCGAGACGGCCGAGACGGTCGAGGCGAGCCTGGCGTTCGCCGAAAAGGAGCTCGCGTGGCGCCGGTGCTTCGTCGTCGTGACGACCGGGATCCGCGTTCTGCCGGGAACGGAACTCGCCGAACGGGCCGTGCGCGAGGGCGTCGTGCCGCCGGAAGAGGACCTGACGCGCCCGTACTTCTATCTCTCCCCGCTCGTCAGCGAGGGAGAGATCCTCGAGAGGATCGACCGCGCGGTCAACGTGAACCCGTGCATCGTCCACGCCGCCGAGGGAGGTGAGACGCTGCCGATGCGGCTGTTCCACCGCGGGCTTTCCACCGTCGGAGTGCCTCCTCCGTATTGGCGCTTCCTGCCGGCGTTCCTGCGCCTCCCGCCGCTGCGCTTCCTTCGCAAGCTGCGACCGTTCGGCAGCACGGCACGGGCAGAGCTCGAGGCTTCGGCCGCGGAATAGGTCGGTGCGGCGGGGCGTCGCGACGCCCGCGGAGTGGGCCGAGAAGTGGCAGCAGCGCGTCGTCGATCAGGAGTGGCGCGTCGCCGACTACTTCGGCTACACGGTCGCCGGACAGGAGTACCGCTCCGCGCTGTTCACGAGCCACGAGGGACGTCCGTTCCGGCTCTTCCGCAACCGCACGTCCGCCGAGATGGATGCGATCGTCGACGATCAGCTGGTCGACGGTTTCGTGCCGACGAGGGTCAACGTCGCGGAGCTCCCCGCAGGCGATCGACTGACGATCGCGTACCGCAGCGTGCCGGGCTGCTGGCGCGTGATCTGGGGTCGCACGTCGCAAGGATACGCGACGCGTGCGACGGAGCTCTTCGGCCACGGCTACCGGCTCGAGCAGATCCAGGGCTACACGCACGGCGGTTCGGCGCGCTACGCGGCCTTGTTCTACCGCGCCCCGGGCGGCGGCTGCGATTGATCGACGAGCACCGGTTCAAGAGTCCGGGTGTGGGTGTGCACCGTACACCCACACGACGGGGGCGGACTTCGCCGTCTCCAAGAAGAGCCTCTAAGGAACCCAGGAACCCAGGAACCCAGGAACCCAGGAACCCAGGAAAGGAAAGGAAGGGAATGCCACCCCTCCTCTCCTGGGTTCCTGGGTTCCTTAGAGTTCTTTCTTCTTGGCGGCGGCCGCCTTGTCGAGATACCACACGAGACGTCCACCGTGCGCCGCTGGATCGATACCGCAGATCGGCAACTCGCGACGATCGGCCTCGCCGTCCAGACAGCCCTGCGCAACCCTCCGCAGCGTATCCGTCTTCGATGCGCCGATCGCAAGCACGGCGATCTCCTGCGCCGCGTTGAGCGTCGGGTAGGTCAGCGTCACGCGCGGCGGCGGGACGACTCGCTCGCCGTCGTTCGTCGCGGCCCAGGCGTCGCTCACGTCGAGCGCCGGCGAGTCGGGGAACAGGCTCGCGGTGTGACCGTCCGCTCCCATGCCGAGGAGCACGAAGTCGAAGCGCGGCGGCGACGACGCGAACGCGCCATCGATCTCGGCGGAGTACTGCGCGCCGACGTCGTCGCTCCCCCTCCGTCGAGCGGTCGGCATCGGATGCAGTTGGTCCGGGGGAATCGGCACACGATGGCACAGCGCCGCGCGGATCATGCGCCAGTTCGACCGTTCGTCGGCGCGCGGCACCTGGCGCTCGTCGACGAGCCAGATGTGCGTCGCGTCCCACGGAAAGCTGCGCGATGCGGCCCACCGCTCGTAGAGCGGCTTCGGCGTGCCTCCCCCCGACAGCGCGACGTGGAAGCTGCCGCGTTCGGCGCTCGCCGCCGCTGCCAGGGTCGTGACGCGCTGAAGGAGGAGGTCGAGGAGCGCCGGCACATTCTCGCGAATGACGACATCGCCTCGCAGACCGCGCTCGAGGAGCCCGTCAGACATTGCGCCAGTACCTTCCGTGTCGCGCCATCATCGCGTCCGCGGACTCCGGCCCCCACGTGCCGGCGGCGTAGTTGGGGAGGGAGCGAGAGGGGTTCTCCTGCCAGTACTCGATCACGGGCTGCACGGAGTCCCACGAACACTCGATCTCGTCGCGATGCTTGAACAGCGTCTGGTCGCCTTGCATGGCGTCGTGGAGCAGCGTCGCGTAGCTCTCGGGCGGCTCGCTCTTCCACTCGTCGACGTAGTCGAAGTCCATGACGACGTCTTTGATGTCCATCCCGAATCCCGGGACCTTGCCGACGAAGCGCAGCCGGATGCCCTCGTTGGGTTGCACGTTGAAGACGATCTGGTTCGGCTTCGCCTGGCACGCGTGATCGCGAAAGAGGCAGTGCGGCGTCGGCTTGAAGTAGACGACGATCTCGGTCTTCTTGCGCTGCAGCGCCTTGCCGCTGCGCAGGTAGAACGGCACGCCGCCCCAGCGCCACGTGTCGACGTGCACCTGCAGCGCAGCGAACGTGTCGGTCTGGCTCTCGGGGTCGACACCGTCCTCGTCGCGGTAGCGCGGCATCTCGGCGCCTCCGACCGTGCCGGCGTCGTACTGACCGCGAACGGCGATCTTCGGCACGTCAGCCACCTTCGGTACGCGGAGCGCCTTGAAGATCTTGGCCTTCTCGACGCGGATGTCGGCAGCGTCGAGGCTCACTGGTGGCTCCATCGCGATGATGGACAGCACCTGCAAGAGGTGGCTCTGCACCATGTCGCGCAGCGCGCCGCCGGCGGGTCCGTCGTAGTAGCTGCCGCGCCCTTCGAGGCCGACGGTCTCCGTCGCCGAGATTTGCACGTGATCGATGTACTGCTGATTCCACAGCGGCTCGAAGATGCTGTTCGCGAAGCGCGCGACGAGGAGGTTCTGCACGAGCTCCTTGCCGAGGTAGTGATCGATGCGGTAGATCGCCTCCTCCTCGAAGACGCGCCCGACCGCGCGGTTGAGCTGGCGCGCGGAGTGAGGGTCGTAGCCGAACGGCTTCTCGACCACGATGCGTTGCCAGGCCCCATCGCCCTCGGGCCC
>CAYMRB010000276.1:0-13166 GCA_964392615.1 uncultured Planctomycetia bacterium
TTCGGCTCGGCCTGTCGGCCTCGGTCCTGACGAGGGTTTCTTGGACAGGCTCCTAACCGTTCTCGCAGTCGAGAACCTCACCCGACGGGTCGGGGCCGACGCCCGGGAACGGAGCCGGCGGGGCCGAGCCCTCTCGATAGAGGAAGTCGAGCAGGTAGATCGCATCGGTGATGTCGAGCGCTTCGCTGTCGTCGACATCCGCCGCGTCCTCGCAGCCGAGCAGCTGGCCGCCGAAGAGCGCGAAGACGATCTTCACCGCGTCGCTGAGGTCGACCAGGCCGTCCTCGTTCGCATCGCCTCGCACGAACGACGGGGGCGGCGGTGGGTAAGTGAACGGCAGTGCGTTCGACTCTCTCCCGTCGACGTTTCGCGCCCTGACGTCGACCGTGCCCGAGCCGTCCGGGACGACTGCGGTCAGCGTGTCCGGCGTCGGGCCGTTCTCGTCGTAGTCGACGGAAGGCGACACGCGCGACCCGAAGACGACGTCGACGCCATCGTGGAAGCCGCCGCCGGTCAGCGTGACCACCGTGCCGGCCAGAGCCTCGTCGGGCGTGATCGTGAGGATCTCCGGAGAGGGCCAGCCCACGGCGCTCGTGACGACGATGCTGTCCGAGCCGACGATGTTGCCGTCGACGTCGAACGCGATGAAGACGAGTGAGTTCTCGCCGCCCTCGAGCTCGACCTCGGCACGCCAGCGCGAGGTCGCCGTCCAGGTCACCGGCAACGGCTCGCCGTTCAGGAGGATCATGCTGACATCGACCCAACCGTCTCCCTCGATGCGTACGCTCGTGTCGGCCTCGACGAAGTCGTTGCCGTTGTTCGTACGGATGCGGAAGCTGACTTGCGCGGGAACCTGACTGGTGAGGCGACTACGGCGTTGATCGATGAAGCTCTTGATGCCGTTCGCGTTCGCGACGCCGTCACCCCCGACGGCCGCCGTGTTGCGATCGAGGAACTTCTCTCCCATCTCGCCCCTCGACCAATAGCCGGGCCGCTCTCCGCGGCCGTTGAGCATCTCGTTGATGATCCCCGCGTACATTCGCGAGTACTTCGGACGCGCGAGGATTCGCGCCATCGCCGGGTCGGAGTCCGGTCGCTGGCGCGCGTTGACGTTGGCCCAGGAGTGGTCCATGTCCCACGGGAGGAGCTTCCATCGACCCTCGATCGGCGCGAAGTAGATGTAGGCGTTCTGGCCGTTGCCGATCGAGATCGTGTCCCAATCGTCGTGGGCGCAGCGGGCCGCGTAGACGCGCAGGAACTGCTCGACGTCCATGATCCGGGGCAGGTCGTTGTCGAGTACGCTGGTGCTCCCGTTCATCCTTTGGACCAGGGTCACGAGCGCGGCGAAGTTGTCATCGAGCTCTCGTGAGCGTGGATTGAAGTTCCAGCGGTAGCTCGCCTTGTTCGTGCCGCGGTTCGCGTAGCTCGCCCAGCCCACGTTGAAGCTCGTGACGGAGTCGTTGAAGATCAGCTTGCCCGTGATCTTCATCGCGTAGCCGTCCGAATCGTCAGGCCACCAGAGGTCGAGGTAGTTCTGATCGATGGGCTCGAGCTGGTCCATCGTGAAGGTGCCGCCGTTCGTCTGCAGGCGGCCGAACGCTGTATGGCTCTTCGGGCACGTGACGCTCGTGGTGGAGTTCTGCCACACCGCGTAGTACGCCGCCTTCTCCTTCTGCTCTCTGCCGTACTTGGTCAAGTTGACCTTGGCGCGATGGCGGTAGCGTTCGTCCTTGTTGAACTTGACGCGGTACATCCGCGGGTTCGCCGGTCGGTGCCAGGGGCTGCCGCGCCAGCGCGACCGCACGTTGTAGTAGACCTTGCTGTCGTTGAACACGAATGTGGAGTTCAGGAGGTGATTCGAGTGGACCCGACGCGAGTTCAGCTCGCTCCACGTCGCGTCGTCCATCACCAGGCGCTTCGCGACGCCCCGCGCCGTGAACGGCGAGTCCTGGATGTAGACGAGAGGTCGCGCGGTCGTCTCGCGAGGGAAGAAGGTCTCGGCTCCGGCCGCGTCTCGGGCTCCGACGTAGAAGCCGATCTTCGAGCCCGAGTTCTGAGCCGGGATGTTGCCGGCCCAAAGGCCGTCGTTCGCTTCCCCGTCGCGGTGCTCGCCGTCGTCGAAAAGCGGGACTTCGGTGTACGCGCCGGTGCCGACGTGGTATCGCACGAAGACTTCGTCGACGCCGTCCGCGTCAGACACGCGCGCGGTCACCCGCGGCTCGACGCCCGGCGTGGGAACCGGCGGCGTATGGGCGACGTCGGCGATCACGGGGCCCTGATTGGCCACCGCGATGCTGTTGGGGGCACCGGGCGTGCCGAGGTTCGACGGAATGCTCAGCCAGTACGTGTGCTGGAATTGGGCCGGCTGGTTGTAGCCGCTGATGTACAGCAGGTTGCCGCCGGCCAGCCAGCGAGCGGCGTAGCGAACGGTGTAGCTGCCCGACGTCATCCTGGGCGATGTCTCGCGCTCGATGCGGTTGGCGCGCGTATCCCCCTTGCCGGAAGCCACGACGTGAAGGGACGCGCCGCCGGTGAACGAGTCTGCGGTCGTGCGACGGGAGTCGATGTGCGTTCCTTCGATGATCCAGCCGGACGTGTTCGACTCGAAGTCGCCGTTCGGGACGTACTCCGTGCTGCTGCGCGTCACGCGGATCGAGTCGATCAGGCACTCGCCGGCCTGCAATAGACGGATCTGGAACTCCGACTCGCTCTGCTGGGCGTAGCCGATGTTGAACTCGACTTCCTCCCAGTCCGTCTTGCCGGTCTCGTCGCTATCGCCCCAGGCGCCATGGAGCGAGTTGTCGCTGCGCGGGTCGATGAGCTCGAGGCTCGAGCCGCCGCCGTCGGCGTACTGCGTCCAGTAGCCGCCGTCGTAGTAGTGCACCTCGTCGACGGTGTTTCCGAGGAGGTCGACGATGCGGACGAGCTCGTCCCCGTTACCGAGGACGCCCTCCCAGGGGCCGTAGATATCGCCTTCGTCGAGTCCGTGCGCGCCGGCGAGCGACGAGGGGCGCTGGGCCACGACCACGTACTCTCCGACGCCGATGACGGTGTCGGCGGGGAAAGTGAAGGAGATGCCGCGGTTGAAACGGAATCCGCTGATGTCGAGAGCGCCCTCGCCGATGTTCACGAGCTCGATGTACTCGTGCGACGGATACTCGCGCGGGGGATTGAACATGATCTCGTTGATGACGAGCTGGTCGATCAGCCCGACCTCGTTCGCCTCTCCGCTCGTCGGCGTCGTCGACACGGAGAAGCGTCCCGTGCCGTCGGGAAAGCGAGCGTCGGAGTATTCGTCGAGCGGCGGGTCATGGTCCGGAGCGCTCTCGAAGACGGCCGCGTCGACAATCTGCGACAGATCCGGCCGCGAGAGGTACAGAGTCACCGTCTCCGCCGCGAAGCTCAGGCCGCTGTCGCTCGCCGTGACGACGAGGAAGCCGCCAGCGGGGATCTCGGTGCCGTCCGGAAGCTCGTAGCTGTCCAGGGCGGCGCGGTTCTCGCTGAGCCAGAAGCCGCTCAGGTCGACCGCTTCGTCGGACAGATTGTAGAGCTCGACCCACGGCTCGCCGGCCGTGCGCGAGAGGCACTCGTTGATCGTGACAGGAATCGGGGGCAGCGAGCCAACCGGCGTCAGCACCTCGACGCCGACGATCTGCAGGTCGAAGCTGATGTCGGAGCTCGTGCCGGCGGCCTGATGGATCTCGACGGCGATCGTGTTGGTACCGTTGTCGAGCAACGAGGTCGGGACGCCCAGGCCGTAGAATGACGACTCGTCGGCACCGCCAACCGTGGCGTTGGCGAACGTGCTGTAGGAGATGTCGCCGGCCGGCATGTTCTGACGGCCAATCTCCTCGCCGTTGATGTAGACGACGGCGCCGTCGTCGCGCACGAGACGCAGCTCGATGCTGTCGAAGGCATCCCTGTCGGCGACATCGAACGTCGAGCGGAAGTAGTACGTCGGGCGCTTGTTGCCGCTGTCGGGGCCGAACGACAGCTCCGTCGTCTCGTCGCCATCGCCGTATCCCAGCTGGGCGCGTCCGCTGTCCCAGGACGCGTCGTTGAAGCCGGGCTCGCGCCAGGCGGTGCCGAGGTCGGTGCCGAGGTCGTTGTATCTCCAGACGGAGCCGGCGTCGAAGAGATCGGTCTCGCGGCTCGTGATCTCATCGAAGTTCGGCAGCCCGGGCGTGCCGCCGATCGCGGCGCTGTACGTCCAGTTGTCGTTGTTCTCAGGATCGGAGGCGTGGGGGTCTATCAGGACCAGCGAGTGCCCGGTGCCGTCCGCCTCGGGTGGCCATTGGTTGCGATCACCGTAGGCCACGGAGAACACGCGTCCGCCGGCGAAGACGTCGACCGAGATCCTCTCGCCGTCGTTGTCGAGCCGCCCGGCGAAGTCGCCGATCGTGTTCGTGATGCCGTACTTGGCGCGCACCGCTTCCTCGTCGGCGCAGACGACGAGGTACGATCTGCCCTCGAGATACGTGTCGTACGGGAACGTGAACGTGATCCCGTTCGAGAACGTGTACCCGGAGAGGTTGGCGACGGTCGGATTCTCGTTGTAGATCTCGATCCACTCGAGGTTGCAGTCGCACGCCGTCTCGTCGGCGACGGGCGGGTTGTACATGATTTCGGTGATCGTGAGCGCACCGACGGGGCGCGTCAGGACGATCGCGAGGGCGACGGCACACGTTGCCGCCACGTGTCGTGTGAAGATCACGTCAGCTACACCTCTTGCGGATTCTTTGCGCGCGCACCAGGCGGACCGCTGGCGACGGCGTCGAGCGCGGGGGCGGCGGGGGCCGATCTCGCGTCGAGCGGCGCCTGCAGCGGGCCGATAACGGACAGTCGACGGAAGGTCACAAGGACCCAAGGCACTGAACAGTCGCGTCTATCCACCGTAAGGCGTGGCGGCGCGGGAATCCAGCTCCGGTTTTCGCTCGGGGCCGCGAACGGGGCCGTCGCCATGGCCGTCCGTGCGGAGTCGAGCTGCCGGCTGCGGCCGGTGCGGCCAGCCCGTTCCGGCTTGGAACGATCGTTCCAAGCTGTGGCCCCGGACCCACAACGGGCTGTTAGGCAGGCGTTCGCAGCGCGCGGGTGCGCTGGCAGGGAGGAACTGTCGGCGGGCTACGTTTCGGAGACGGGGTAGAGGACGTCGAGGACCTCGTTGATCTGCGTCTCGGTCAGGTAGCCGAGCTCGAGCAGGATCTGGCCGAGCTGCTTCTCCATGCCCCCTTCCATGCGAGTCTTCGCCTGCAGGGTCAGGGCTTCGTAGAGCTGCTCGGCGCTGACGAAGCGCTTCTCGAGCGCGACCTCGCCGAAGAACTTGTAGCGATCGCTTACCTCGTCGTGCGTCATCTCGATCGGACCTCGTCGGGACATGGGCCGGTCGGCCACCGGGCTCTCTGGCAGCTCGTCGGTCGCAGCCGAGCCGCCGTTCGGAGACGAGAGTGCATCACGTCTCAACATCTTCCTATCGGCGCTCGCGCGTCGCGTCCGAAGGGGCAGGATCGCGCCGGCCCCGTGGGTGTCACTCTGACAGGGGGGCTTCGAGCGCGGCCCGGCCGCGCTGCCATCTTGACAGCTTTGGCCGCCTCGGAACCGGCTCAAGTTCTTACGATGGCCTGGATTAGGGGCTGGTACCCGGTTTGCATCGCCTCCCGGCTTCGCGATCGCTGTCGCGCGGGGACGGGTTCGTTCGCGCCGACGAGGGGTCTCCATACGGAAGCCGTATCACCACGGAAGCCACTGCAAAGATGCCGAACAATCCGAAGCAAATCGCGTTCGACGCCGACGCCCTGCCCGCGACGCGTCGCGGGGTCGAGAAACTCGCCCGTGCGGTCAAGACCACCCTCGGGCCCCTGGGGCGCAACGCCGTCATCGACCGCGGCTGGGGCGCGCCGGTCGTCACGAAGGACGGCGCGAGCGTCGCCGAGGAGATCGACCTCCTCGACCCGTACGAGAACATGGCGGCCCGCATGGTCCGCGAGGCGGCCGAGAAGACCGCGGGCGAGGCCGGCGACGGCTCGACGACCGCGACCATCCTCGCCGAGGCCCTCTACAGCGAGGGCGTCAAGCAGACGGTCGGCGGCAACAACGCCATGCTGGTCGCGCGCGGCATCAACAAGGCCGTCGACGCGGCGGTCGAGTTCCTCGGGAAGCGCACCTCGCCCGTCAAGACGAGCGAGCAGATTCGCAACATCGCGACCGTCGCAGCCGGCCAGGACAAGTTGATCGGCAAGACGATCGCGGACGCGCTCGCGAAGGTCGGCGAGGAAGGCGTGATCACGATCGAAGAGGGCAAGGAGATCGAATCGACGACCGACGTCGTCGAGGGCATGGAGTTCGATCGCGGCTATCTGTCGCCCCACTTCGTGACGCAGCAGGACAAGATGATCTGCGAGCTCGACAAGCCCTACATCTTCGTGATGGAGGAGAAGCTCTCGAGCCTGCAGAAGGTCGTGCCGCTGCTCGAGATGGTGCTCGAGAAGAAGCGACCGCTCCTGATCATCGCCGAGGACGTCGAGGGCGAGGTGCTGTCGACGCTCGTCGTGAACAAGCTGAAGGGCGTCCTGCCCTGCGCCGCGGTCAAGGCGCCGGCCTACGGCGACCGCCGCAAGGCGATGCTCCAGGACATCGCGATCCTCACCGGCGGCACGGCGGTGTTCAAGGACCTCGGCATCGAGCCGGACGCGGTGAAGATCGACGACCTCGGTTCGGCCAAGAAGGTCCGGATCACCTCCGAGGACACGACCATCATCGGAGGCGCTGGCAGCAAGAAGGACGTCGAGGCGCGCGCCGCCGAGATCCGCCGCGAGCTCGATGACACCGAGTCCGACTACGATCGCGAGAAGCTCCAGGAGCGCCTCGCGAAGCTGGTCGGTGGCGTCTGCGTGATCAACGTCGGCGCGGCGACCGAGAGTGACATGAAGGAGAAGAAGTCGCGTTTCGAGTCCGCGCTCAGCGCGACGCGAGCCGCGCAGGCCGAGGGCATCCTCCCCGGTGGCGGCGTGGCGCTCTTCCGCGCGTCGCAGAAGCTCGAGAAGCTCGAGGGCGACACGGGCGAGGAGCAGGCCGGCATCGATGCGGTGCGCGCGGCGCTTCGCATGCCGATCCGTCAGCTCTGTCTGAACTCCGGCGTCGAGCCGGCGACCGTGATTCGCAACATCCGGGGCGAGCGCAACAAGAACGTCGGCTACGATCTGCTCGACGAGAAGCTCGACACCCCGGTCGACATGGTCGAGGCGGGCGTGATCGACGCGACGAAGGTCGTTCGTGTCGGGCTGCAGAACGCCGCGAGCGTCGCGACGATGCTGCTCACCTGCGACGCGATGGTCGCGGCCATCCCGCAGGAGGAAGAGGAAGACGACCACAACCATGGCCATGACGACGGCATGGGAATGGGCGGCATGGGCGGCATGGGTGGAATGGGAGGCATGGGAGGCATGGGCGGAATGGGAGGCATGGGCGGAATGGGTGGCATGGGAGGCATGGGCATGGGTGGCATGCCCGGCATGATGTAGACCTCCGTGGCCGCTCGGCCCGCTTCCTGACACCGTCTCCTGAACACGAAACAAGCTCGGCGCACCGACAAAGGAACTCACGAATGGCCAAACAAGTCCTCTTCGACCTCCAGGGCCGGGAGAAGCTGACCGCCGGCATGCAGACGCTCGCCAAGGCGGTCCGCGGCACGCTCGGCCCCTCGGGAAAGAACGTCGTCATCGAGAAGGGCTACTCGAGCCCGGTCAGCACGAAGGACGGCGTGTCGGTCTCCAAGGAGATCGAGCTCCCCGACGCCTTCGAGAACATGGGCGCCAAGATCATCAACGAGGTCGCGACGAAGACGAACGACGCGGTCGGCGATGGCACGACCAGCGCTGTCGTGCTCGCGAGCCGGATGATCGACGAGGGCCGCAAGAGCGTGCTCGGCGGCGTTCAGCCCGACGCGCTGCGGCGCGGTATCGACAAGGCTGTCGACAAGGCCGTCGAGGCGATCCTCGAGCTCGCCCAGCCCGTCAAGGACTACGACGCAGTCCGCAGCGTTGCGTGCATCTCGAGCAACCATGACGAGCAGATCGCCGATCTCCTCGCCGAGGCGATGGAGAGCGTCACGCGCAACGGCGTGATCACGATCGAGGAGAACAAGGGCACCGAGACGTACCTCGACATCGTCCAGGGCCTGCAGTTCGACAGGGGCTTCATTTCGCCCTACTTCATCACCGATACGAAGGACCTCTCCGTCCAGTTCGAGGACGCGCTCATCTTCTTCTTCGAGAAGAAGCTCAGCAACGTCCGCGATCTCGTTCCGGTCCTCGAGAAGGTGGCGATGGCCAGCAAGCCGCTGCTCATCGTCGCGGAGGACGTCGAGGGCGAGGCGCTGGCCGCGCTGGTCGTCAACAAGCTGCAGGGCGTGCTCAAGGTCGCTGCGGTCAAGTCGCCCGGGTTCGGCGATCGCCGCAAGAACCTCATGGAGGACATGGCGGTCCTCACGGGTGGCAAGTTCATCTCCGAGGATCTCGGGCTCAGCTTCGACGCGATCGGCCTCGAGCACTTCGGCACCGCCAAGAAGGTGGTCGTCACGAAGGACAAGACGACGATCATCGGCGGCGGAGGCACGGAGAAGGCCGTCGACGCTCGCATCGAGCAGATCAACATCCAGATGGAGCAGACGACCTCGACGTACGACCAGGAGAAGCTGACCGAGCGCAAGGCGAAGCTCGGCGGCGGCATCGCGGTCCTGTACGTCGGCGGCCACTCCGAGGCCGAGATGAAGGAGCGCAAGGATCGCGCGACGGACGCGCTGCACGCGACGCGGGCGGCTGTCGAGGAGGGCATCATCCCCGGCGGCGGTACGGCGTTCATTCGCGCGCAGGAAGCTCTCGAGGGGCTGCGGACGCGCGGTGACGAGGAGTGGGGCGTCGAGGTCGTGCGCGCGGCGCTCGAAGAGCCGCTGCGCCAGATTGCCGCGAACACCGGTCGCGATGGCGGAGAGGTCGTCGCGGAGGTCGCGGATCGCAAGGGGCGCGTGGGCTTCGAAGCGATCTCCGGCGAGTACATCGACCTCGTGAAGGCCGGCATTATCGACCCGGCCAAGGTCGCGACGACCGCGCTCGAGAGCGCGGCGAGCATCGCCGGCCTGAATCTGACGGTCGACGCGCTGATCACGGACGTCGAGGACAAGGACGACGCGGCGCAGGGCGCGCTGACCTGACGCCGTCGAGGGCGGCCCGGCCTGGCGCCGGGACGACCTGGCTCAGGTCCGAGGGGTGGAGCGGCCGATTCATCGGGGAGACCCCGAAATCGGCCGCTTCGTCCCTCGGTGCGGACGCCGGAACTGAAGCGTCCGGGGAGTCATCATGGGGAGAGCGAGCTCGACTATGCCGAAGCGCGACTACTACGAGATTCTCGGGGTGTCGCGAACCGCGACCGAGTCCGAGGTCAAGAAGGCCTACCGGAAGCTCGCGCTGCAGTATCACCCCGACAAGAATCCGGGTGACGAGAGCGCGGAGGTCGCGTTCAAGGAGGTCTCGGAGGCGTTCGACGTTCTCAGCGACGTCGAGAAGCGCCGACTCTACGACCAGTACGGCCACGAGGGGCTGTCGGCGCGCGGCTACGGCCAGTCGTTCACCGACGTGAACGACATCTTCTCGCACTTCAGCGATATCTTCGAAGGATCGCTCTTCGAGGGGATTTTCGGCGGCGGTGCGCGAGGCGGTCGACGAGCGCGCGGTCACCGCGGCGCGGATCTGCGGATCGACCTCGAGCTGACTCTCGAGGAAGCCGCGACCGGCGTGTCGCGGACGGTCGAGCTGACCCGTCAAGGTCCGTGCGAGACGTGTGACGGCAGCGGAGCCGCGGCGGGAACGACGCCGGAATCCTGTTCGACGTGTGGCGGTCACGGCCAGGTCGCGGCCTCGTCCGGCTTCTTCACGGTTCGCCGTACGTGTCCGGAGTGTCTCGGCTCGGGAGTTCGGATCGCGAAGCCGTGTCGCGACTGCGCGGGTCAGGGGCGGATTCCGCTGACGCGCGAGATCTCCGTCGACGTGCCGGGCGGCGTCGATGACGGCAATCAGCTGCGCGTCGTCGGCGAAGGCGACCACGGCGCCGAAGGCGGTCCGCCGGGTGATCTGTACTGCCGTATCCGAGTTCAGGAGCACGCGTTCTTCCAGCGGCGCGGCACCGATATTCTCCTCGAGGTGCCGCTCACGTTCAGCGACGCGGCGCTCGGCACGAAGCTCGAGGTGCCGACGCTCGAGGGCAAGACCAGCATCAGCGTGCCGGCGGGCACGCAGCATGGCGACACGATCGTGTTGAAGAAGAAGGGGCTGCCGAGTCTGGAGGGCTTCGCGACGGGCCGACAGATCGTGCACTTCGTGATCGAGACGCCCCGTCGTCTGTCCGGGACCGCGAAGAAGCTCTTCGAGCAGCTCCGCGAGCTCGACGGCAAGAGCTCGCACCATCCGACGCGGCAGGGCTTCCTGGACCGCATCCGCGAGTACTTCACGTAGCCCTGAGCACCCGACCGAGAAACCGAGAGAGGAATCCTCCGCAAGGGGAAACCCGAATGAGCAAGAGCAAGACGAAATCGGCGCCCGAGGACGGCAAGCACGCTGCGGACGCCTCGCAGCGCGCCGTCGACGCCGAGGACGGAACGACCGCTACGCCCTCCGAGGCCGCGGAGTCCGCCGATTCCGGCGATCAGACCGAAGCGACCGAGACGACCGAAGCGACCGAGACGACCGAGACGACCGAGACAGCGGAGTCCGCCGATTCGAGCGCGGAGGATGCCACCTGGGAGCCGCCGACCGAGGCGGAGCTCCGCGTTCTCCTCGGCAAGGCCGAGAAGACGGATCTCTACTTCAACGAGCTCTTGAAGGCGAAGGCCGACCTCGACAACTACCAGAAGCGCGTGCTGCGCGAGCGGCCGAATTGGGAGCGCGCGGCGGTGCGGTCGCTGGTGCGCGATCTCCTGTCGGCGGTCGACAATCTCGAACGTGCGATCGGTAGCGCCGAGAAGGACACGACGGATGCGGCGCTCTTCGAGGGCGTCCGGATGATCTACCAGATGCTGATGAACACGCTGACGGACCACGAAATCCGCGAGATCGAGGCGCTCGGCAAGCCCTTCGATCCGGAGGTCCACGAGGCGGTGTGCGAGCTCCCGGTTCCGGACAAGGAGACCGGCGAGATCATCGACGTGCAGCAGAAGGGCTACATCCACCAGGAGGTCGTCGTGCGGCCGAGCCGCGTGATCGTCGCGAAGAAGATCGAAAAAGAGCCCGCGAGCGACGATACTGGTTCGACCGATTCCGACGACTGACGCCTGGGCCGCGCCGTGAGGGAGCGGCGCGAGAAACCGCAGAGACCAGAGAGACCGCAACGTGCCGACCTACGAGTACGAATGCCAGGAGTGCGGGGGGACGCACGAGTTCTTCCAGAAGATGAGCGAGAGCCCGAAGCGCAAGTGCCCCGACTGTGGCCGTCTTCGGCTCAAGAAGCTGATCTCGAGCGGTGGGGGACTGATCTTCAAGGGATCGGGCTTCTACATCACCGACTACCGAAGCGACGACTACAAGAAGGCCGCGAGCGCCGAGTCGTCGGCGGCCAGCAGCAGCGGCTCGAAGTCGAAGAGCGACTCGAAGAAGGGCGATTCTTCCTCGAGCAGCTCGTCATCGAAGAGCGATTCGAAGTCGAAGAGCTCGTCGACGGCGAAGAGCGCGGCCAGCTGAGTCGCGCGTGACGCCGTGAGCGACCCGAGCGACCCGAGCGGCACGGCCCTGCGTTGCCCCACCTGCAAGAAGCCGCTCGAAGGGCGGCCCGACGCATTCCCGTTCTGCTCGCAGCGTTGTCGGGACGTCGACCTCGGCCAGTGGTTCCTCGGCAAGTACGCGATCTCGCGGCCGATCGGCCTCGACGATCTCGACGAGGACCTGCCGGAGGCGCAGCCGGACGGGGACGAGTGACGGTGTCGTAGGCGCAGCCGTCCGCAATCGTCTGAGAGAGGAACCGCGGATCAACGCTAATGAACGCGGATCGATCCCCTAGGTTCCGAGAGCTTCTGCTTTATTAGCGTCTATCAGCGTTCATTAGCGGTTTCCCTCTTCTCAGGAGGCGGTGGGGACCGGGCAATGCGCTAACGCACCAGCCCCGGGGGCAGGCGGGTGTTCTCGTCGAGGTCGTCTTTGTCGACGGCTTGGATCGAGTTGTCGGTCGTCAGGAGCATGACCTCGCCGACGTGACCCGCATGGTCATCGAAGCCGTCGACGAACTTGTCGGACGACAGGTTCTTCGCGTTGCCGAAGTTCCGAACCGGCTGAGCTGCCCAGGCGTAGCTCAGCGTGTCCTCGTCGAGCTCCAGGTACGTTTGGCTACGGGCCATCGAGGCCACGGCCTGGTCGCCGGCAGGACACGTGAAGAGCATCGCGCTCAAGTCGCGACCGGCGTTCGAGCGCAGCAGGACGTTCAGCGACTCGTGAGCGCGAGGGGCCGTGGTGCCATCGCCCGCCAGAGGGAACCACTGTTCCCGCTTGTTCGCGAAGGTCAGAGCGCCGGCGTAGATGTTCTTCAGATTGCCGGTGCACTCGATCTTGACGGCCTCGCCCCTGCCTCGGTGGAGTATCGGGACGACGATGCCGGCGAGGACGGCAACGACGATGATGACGGTCAACACTTCGACGAACGTGAGTCCGTGATTTGCGGTTCTCTGTCGATGCATGTCGGTATCTCCTTTCGACGCGTCAGCGCACGAGTCCCGGGGGCAGGCCGGTGTCGGCGTCGAGCTCCTCGTCTTCGAGCCCTGTGAGTGAGCCGTCGGTTCGAAGCAGCATGAGCGTCCGACGATGGCCCACCTGTCCGTCCCAGCCGTCGACGAACTTGTCGGACGACAGGTTCTGCGGCGCACCGGAACCGGCGAGCCGCGTCGCGGTCCACGCGTAGCTCAGGTTGCTCTCCTCGAGCTGCAGAAACTCCGAATCCTCCGTGCGATTGACAAGAGTCTGGTCACCGGCGGGGCACGTGAAGTGCTCCGCTTGAAGGTCGCGACCGGACGACGAGCGCAGCAACACGTTGAGCGACTCGTGCGCGCGCGGCGCGGCGCCGCCGCTCGCCGCGAACGGAAACGCGCCTCGCTTGTTCGCGTAGGTCCGAGCCGCCGCGTGCATGGCCGTCAGGTT
>CAYMRB010000276.1:13193-13642 GCA_964392615.1 uncultured Planctomycetia bacterium
CCAGTTCGACGAGATGAGTCGGGGCGCGATGGCGAAGAAGCCCACGAACGCCACGACAGCCGCGATGATCACGACGACGATCACCTCGACCAACGTGACGCCATCGTTCGCAGCTCGATGTGTTTTCATGTCGAGATATCCTCTGGTGCGCAGGAAGGCGGCAGTCCGATCCACGCTGGTTCTCGAGGTCGAATCCGCACCCGGAAGATCAAGAAGGAACAACCACAGAGGCGCAGAGGTCACAGAGAAGAGCAAGGCCGAGAAGAGGGATGTCGCCCTCTGATCTTCCTCCGTGTTCTCGGTGGCTCTGTGGTACATTCTCTTTCCCCTCCCGATCATTCGAGCGACCCGGGGAGCAGCGCGTCACCGCACGAGCCCTGGGGGCAGGCCGGTGTCGGCGTCGAGCTCGTCCAGCTCGACCTCGTGTACCGAGAAGCCGGTCTTCAGCA
>CAYMRB010000277.1:0-13608 GCA_964392615.1 uncultured Planctomycetia bacterium
CCCGATTGCTGCGCCCTCCCGCGTGCCGTACGATCGACTCGCTCGCAACCAGGAGGTGATCCGATGCGCCATGCGGTGACTGCTGCGGTCCTGACTCTTGTCCTTGCCGCCCCGTCTATTCTGCCCGCGCAGATCGAGCCCGCGGAGGTCGGTCTGCGCCCTCCCGTGCCGAGCGCGTGCGCGCCGTTC
Organism: uncultured Planctomycetia bacterium; assembly: GCA_964392615.1. GTDB lineage: Bacteria > Planctomycetota > UBA8108 > UBA8108 > UBA8108 > CAYMRB01. The sequence goes on from CAYMRB010000277.1 coordinate 190, forward strand.
GATGTGATCGTCACGCGCTTCTTCGCGTCGGATTGCGCCTGGCGGTTGGAGTCGACGGCCGCGGTCCGGGGCCGCACGCTCACGTTGACTCTGACCGCGGTGCCGCAGGGGGAGATCTGCCTTCCGGTGGCGCGCGCCATCACGTTCGAAGTCAGCGTCGACCCGCGCATCGTCGACGGCGGGCCGATCGAGGTGGGCGAGTGGGAGCTCGAGGTCGTGTGGACGGACGGGCCGAGCCCGGAGCCGCTCTCGTTCACCGTCGATGACACCGACTGCGCCGTTGGCTACCGACTCGGCGATGCCAACGACGACGGCAACCTCGACCTGGCCGACGCCGTGCGGACGCTCGGCTTCCTGTTCACCGGTGCCGACATCGACTGCGTTGCGGCGTGCGATGTCGACGGATCGGAGGACGTTAACCTGTCCGACCCGATCTACCTGCTCAATCACCTGTTTCTCGGCGGCCCGACGCCGGAGCCGGCGTTCGACGAATGCGTCGCGTGGCGGCCCGGGGGGCCACTCCCGTGTTCCCGATCGCAGTGCACGCCGGAGCCCGTCGACGTCCCCGAGGCCTGGATGGCGCGCGCGGACGGCTGCATGCAGTGCGAGCCGTGCGGCGCTCCCGAGCTTCGCGAGGTCGTCGCGGAGCTGTTCGACGCCGGCATCTCGGTGCTTGATTCGCAGCTCGGCTTCGTGCCGGTCTGCCTCGCGTGCACCGTCTGTGCGAGCGGGCGGTACTACCTCGTGCTCGTCCCCGAGGACGACGCCGAGGAGCTCGTTGCGCGCGGGTGGGAGCCGTGGATCCGCGACGAGCCCGGCTTGGGGCCTCGCTGACGCAACGGGTCGCTAATCCCTGTCCAGCTCCGTCAGTGTCGCGTTGAGGACGGGGTACTCCTGCCAGCTTCCGTAGTCGAAGTGCCACCACTCCTTGTCGTAGACACGGAAGCCCTCGTCCTCCATGGCGCGACGCAGGAGATCCCGCAGCCAACGCTGCCGTGCCGTTCCGCCGGGATAGTACGCGTAGGCGCGCTGTGTGAACTCGTCGTAGCCGCTGACCATCTGTACCGGCTCGCCGGTCTCGAGGTCGTACAGCGTCAGGTCGACGGCACAACCTCGATTGTGCCGTGACCCTCTGCTCGGGTCGGCGGCGAACTCTTTCATCGACTCCGGCGTCGCGTCCCAGAACATCTTCGTCACGTACCACGGGCGGTACGCGTCGTGAATCAGGAGACCGTAGCCGCGCTTCGCCAGATTCCCGTGCACGCGCGCGAGCGCCTCGGCAGCCGGCCGCTGCAGATACGCTCTTGGCGTGTCGTAGAACGCAGTGCGCATGAAGTTGTTCGTCGTCGCATAGCGGATGTCGAACCGCATGTCGCGCTCCGCACCCGACGAGAAGCCGGCGAGATCGACGAGCTCGGGGCGTCGCAAGCCCTCCGCTTGCGGCGGCGGCGTCGCAGCGAGCGCCTTCGCGCGCAGCTCGTGGGCCGAGGTCTTCGGCACGATGTGGAACGTCTCGCCGTCGGGCGTGCCGACTTCGCGCCGCTCGAACACGACACTCGCAGCCGTGACGCGCGCAGCCCGACCGTCCGCGCCGCGCTCGAAGACGAGCTTCTCGCCGTGATAGAGGCCGTGGTCGCCGGGAAACGCGAAGACGTCGCGCGCGACCTCGGTGAGCGGGTACGCGTAGAACCACTCGATCAAGCACCAGAGTCGATCTTCGCGCTCGAGGATGTACATCACGTTGTGCCCGAGCTCGTTGCCTCCGGCATCGCGAAAGCCGTACTCGCCGATCAGGCCGCGCCACTCCTCGCGCGGAGGCCGCGGCGCCGACACGGCGGCGGCGCTACGCGCGTAGTCTCGGCCATCGACCTCGATCGTCGCCGGCTCTCCCCTCACGGGAATCCGCCTTCCGAAACCGAGTCGTCCGTCGACGATCAACTCGTTCCGCGCGGAGTCGAGCCACCGCAGCTGCAGGAGCAGCGAGCCGCGGCGCAGGTACAGCCGTCCTCCCTGTTCGACGAGCGCGACTCGCTCGTCGGCCGAATCTGCGCCGCTGGTACGATCCACACGGTCGTACCCTCCGGCGAGCCGCCGCGCGTCGTCGCGCGTCAGAGGGAGCGTGGACTGCCAGCCCAGAGTTGGCGTTCGGTTCTCGCGCACGGCGAGGAGGCCCTCGAGCGCGAAATCTGCTATGCGGTCGACGACGCGGTTCGTTCCGTCCATCGCGCTCACGGCGACCACTCCGAGCCCGACGTCCGGCAGGGCGCGCAGAGTGGTCGAGAAACCGTAGATGGCCCCCCGATGCTCGATGACTCGATGCCCCCGCGTCTCGCCGATCGCGAATCCGAGCCCGAATCCACGGCTGGCGCCTGGCGCTGCGAACTGGGGCGTCCACATCGTTTCGAGGCTCGCCTGCTCGAGCAGTCGTCCGCCGGCCGCGCCCGGCAGCTCGCCGCCGCGGAACAGCACGATCAGGAATCGAGCGAGATCGCGAACCGTCGAATACATGCTGCCAGCCGGCGAGGTGCCGAGCTCGAACCGGGGCGCGTCGAACTCGTCCCCGTCGTAGGTCCACATGCGCGCGTTCGCGAGGTGCTCGACGACCGCCGGAGCCGGCTCGAACGCGCTGCGGTGCATCCCGAGCGGCTCGAGAATCGTCCTTTTCAGATACGTCGCGAAAGATGTCGATGCCATCTCCTCGAGCACGTGCCCGGCGACCGCGACGCCGGCATTGGAGTACTTCGTGCGGGAGCCGGGGACGTACACGAGACCGGTTGTCGCGAGGCTGTCGACCGTCGCCGCGAGGCCGGGCTCGCTGGCATCGAAGTAGTTGCCGACCGGCGATTCTCGGACGATGCCGGCGCGGTGGCACATGAGCTGGCGGAGCGTGATCGGCGATTCCGTGCGGCCCGCGAGCCGGAACTGCGGCAGATAGGAGGTCACCGGAGCGTCGAGCTCGACGACACCTCGTTCGACGAGCTGCATCAGGGCGATAGCCGTGAAGAGCTTCGAGACGGAACCGACGCGGTAGACCGTGTCAGCACTCGCCGACGTCGCCCCGACCCGCCCGGGAGCCGAGTCTACCGTCCCGAAGCCGCGCGCCCAGACGGTGTTGTCGCCGTCGACGAGCGCGATCGAGAAGGCCGGGATCCGGTGGCGCTCGATCTCTTCCGAGACGATCGCCACGAGCTCGTGGGCGAGGGCCGCGTGGCGAGCCGAAGCGGCGATATTGCCGGATTCCCGGCGGGCTGGGTCTCCCTCGCTCGTGTCCGTCGCGGACCGACAGGCCGGAAACGTCAGGATCGCGGGGAGCAAGCAGACCAGGAGGGACGAGCGGATCGAGGGGTGGTTCATGGCGAGAGGTGCATCCGACGGGGCCTCCAGCCATCCGCACTCCGGGACCGAGGAGATGGCTGGGGGAGCGCTTCTGACGTAGATTCCAGCACTCCAGAAGGTGCCATCTAGCTGCCCTGCATTGCAATAGCGGCTCGGCCTCCGGCAGCCGTTTCCGCCGCTCTCGGCGCCGTCATTTGCCGGCTGGAGTGCGCTGGCGTCGATGAGTATACTGTCGCGTTTGGCAGCCCGTTGAAAAAGGCAACCCGCCGCGATGGCGGCCATTTCGCCTTCGCGCTCGGAGCCCTTCTTCAACGGATTGTTACCAGCCCGACGGCGTGCGAATCGTGGGCTAGCGCCGACGCGGAGGAGACGAATCGGTGACCGAGGTCGACGAGCAAACAGAAGTCACGACCGTCACAGGCATCTACGAGCCAACGGATCCCTCCGGAGGGGGATACCTGCGTTCTCTCGACGTCGACCTTCGTCCGCAAGGCGCCGACGTATTCGTGCCGGCGCCAGTGGCGCGAGCGGGGCGACTGCACGGCGGCGAATGCGTCGAGGGAGTGCTCCTGGCGGCCTCGGCTCGCCAGCGCGGGGCCGGCGGCCCGCAGCTCGCCACGATCCGACGCGTGGGGGACCTCGCGCTCGAGGACCACATCCACGTGACGCCGTTCGAGAATCTGACACGGGTCGACCCCGACCGCTGCTTGACCGTATCGACGAGCGGCGGGCCGTTCGCGATGCGGCTCGTCGACCTGCTGACGCCGATCGGATTCGGCCAGCGCGCCCTGATCGCGGCGCCGCCCAGGACCGGCAAGACGATCCTTCTCCAGCAGCTCGCTCACGCCGCGACGCAGAACCACCCCCAGCTCGAGTTGTTCGTGGTTCTGGTCGACGAGCGGCCGGAAGAGGTGACCGACATGAAGCGGAGCCTCCCCGGTTGCGTGCTCGCGAGCAGCAACGATCGCGATGCCGCGAGCCACGTGCGCCTCGTCGAGCTCGTCGTCGCGCATGCCAAGCGTCGCGTCGAGAACGGTGAAGACGTGCTCGTGATCCTGGACTCGCTGACGCGTCTCGCCCGGGCGCTCAACGCAGAGGTGCGGGAGGTCGGGCGCGTGCTCACCGGCGGGTTCAATCCGCGGGCGTTCGAGCGCGCTCACGAGATCTTCAGCTCGGCGCGTCGCAGCGAAGAGGGCGGCTCATTGACGATCGTCGCCACGGCGCTCGTCGAGACGGAGAGCGAGCTGGACGAGGCGGTCTTCGCCGAGTTCCAGGAGGCGGGGAACATGAAGCTCGTCCTGTCGCGCGAGCTGGCCGAGGGGCGCACTTGGCCGGCCGTCGATCTGTCGAGTTCGGGAACTCGTCGCGAGGAGCTGCTCCTTGCGGACGAGGCCCTCGCCGTCGGTCGCGAGCTACGAGGTCTTCTCGAGGACCAGCCGCTGGCGAAGGGCACCAAGGCGATCTACGAGCGGATGCGCGAGTTCGAAGACAATTCGAAGCTCGTGAAGGCGCTCGCGTAGCAGAATGTCAGGTCGTCGCTCGAGGACGGCGATTCAGTCGACCGGCGGCGGATAGAGACGCTCGAACGCTGCGGTCCAGTCCTCGAGGGTGCGCACGCGGACGAATGCGTCACGCGCCTCGTCCGGAGTCGGGTGGTACGGGCTGAGTCGGATGCCGAGCTTGCGCATTCGGCGCTGCGCCATCGCGGGGCCCGGCGCTGTCGGTCCCGGCCGGTGCATCAGCTCGAACTGCGCGCCGAGGACCGCTCGCTGCTCGTCGAGCGTGGGCTCCGTCGGGTCGTGCCCCGCGAGAAGCTGGTGCGCTTGCCGGAAAATCCACGGATTGCCGATGGCGCCGCGGGCGACCGAAACCGCGAGCACACCGGTCGCCGCGATCATGTCGAACACCGACGCAGCGGTGAGGATGTCGCCCGAGCCGAAGATCGGAAAACCGGCATGTCGATCGACGAGGTCGCGCAGGAACTCCCAGCGCGACGGTCCGTCGTATCGCTGCCGAACGGTTCGTGCGTGCACCGTGGCGGCGAAGTAACCCTCGTCGACGACTGCGTCGAAGATGCGGCGGAAGTCGTCGGCTGCAGCGTCGCTCTCATCGGTTGCGCGGCGGAGTTTCACCGTCAGTGGAACCGCGTCACCGATCGCCCGGCGCACCGAGCGCAGGATGGCGACGGCTTCATCCGGCTCCGCCAATAGGTGCCCGCCGCGCGAGTGCTTGCGGATCCGCTTGACCGGACACGCGAGGTTGACGTCGACGACGTCATACCCGAGCTCGACGAGCACCTCCGCGCCCGCGGCCATGTCGGCCGGGTTCGAGCCCATGAGCTGACCGGCGATCGGATGGTCCTCGCCATCCAGACGCGCGGCCTCGCGACCCTTGCCGCCGCGAATCAGCGGCATGTCGAGCAGCGCCTCTGTCACGCAATACGGGCAGCCGTGGCGGCGCGCGACGATGCGCATCGCGGCGTCGGAGTATCCTTGCAGGCCCGCCTGGTAGAACGGGAGGTCGCGCAGCCAAGAGAAGGCCGCGGGAAGATCGTCGGGGAGCGCGCGGTCGGCCGTGACGCGCGGCGCGGTGGGCGCTGCTTGCATGCCGCCAATAGACCCGATCGACGGCAAAAAAAGAACCCTGATGGTCTTCCGGCTACTCGGGCCGGCCCGCAGGTGATGTGCAGGCCATCAGGGTTCCGGTGGTGTCTGGGACCCTCCCAGTTGACCACCCATAGTTTTCAGGGCTTGTGTCTGCCTAGGAGGCCACCACCTCGCAGATCACCGTAAGCGAATTCATCCTGTGGACCACCTCCTTTCCCGGCGTGTGTCGACTGCGGGGCCAGACCCGCACCTACGAGGGACGACCGCCGAGAGCGGTCCCTCGCAGCCGGCCGCGGCGCTCCACGGGCTTCAAACGTGGCGAAAACCGTTTTCGCCAGTGCGTGGGCACCGCCACGCTCTGAGGTCTGCGTGAAACCTCGGCCGGTTCTAACGCGATGCTAAGGGGGGGCATGGGCATGTCAAGTAACTGGGAGAACAGGCAGTGAGGCGTCTGCGACCTCTTCGTGAGACGTTCGCCGGACGGCAATCAGTCGGACGCCAACGCCTGCACGAACGCGCGAACGCGAGCCGCGTCCGTCGATTTCAGGTCGTACTCACCCGGCGGCGTACCGGTGCCCATCCGGCAATCGGGGTTGCGATACAGCATGCCGCTCTCGCGGACGACGCTGGCGGTGAAGTGCGCCTCGCGCGCACCGGTGCGATCGATCACCTCGCGGAGGTTGTGCTCGCGGATGCCGGCACCGGGAAGGATGGTCACGCGATCGCCGGCACGCTCGACGAGCTCGGCGATGAGCGGCATCCCGTCCGGGACGGAGCTCGCCTGTCCGGATGTCAGGATCCGGTCGACGCCGAGGTCGATGAGCGCCTCGAGCGATGCAAACGGATCTCGGGTCATGTCGAACGCGCGATGGAATGTGACGCGCAGCGGGCGCGCGACATCGATCAGCTCGCGCGTGCGATCGACGTCGATCGTCCCGTCGGGGTTCAGGAGGCCGATCACGACACCGCCAGCCCCGACCTCGCGTATCGCAGCCACGTCGCCGCGCATGACATCGAATTCCGCCGAGGAGTACAGGAAGTCGCCGCCGCGCGGTCGGACGATGACCATCACGTCGATCGAGCAGAGCTCGACGGCCGTCGCGACCGTGCCGATGCTGGGCGTGGTGCCGCCCTCGAGCAGGTTGGCGCAGAGCTCGACGCGGTGAGCGCCGCCTTCCTCGGCGGCGAGAGCTCCTTCGACGGAGTCGGTGCAGACTTCAAACAGGACGTCATACGGCATTACAATCGGACCCTGCGGATTCGGGGAGGGAGGTTCGACGCCGCGACGCGAGAACACCGTCGCGATCGAGTCTCACGATTCTGCCCGCGTTCCGCGTCCGTGTGAAGTCATCCGTCCAGCACGATCGTCGAGGTCCGTCCATGCATCCGTTCACGCCCCGCCGTCGCCTCGTTCTCCTCGTCGCGTCCGCCGCGGTCCTCACTGTGAGCACGGCAGCTCTCCGCGCGGAGGAGCTCCCCACGCGCACGGCTCTCGACGACTACGTTGCGCGGGAAGATGCATCGTTCAGCTGGCGGCGCCTCGGGGCCGTTCGAGACGAGAGCGGCGTCGCGCACGTGCTCAAGATGACGTCGCAGACTTGGCGCGGTCCGGCGGAGGTGGATCGCACCGAGTGGAAGCATTGGCTGTCGGTGGTCGTGCCGAAGAACGCACGTCCGGGAACGGCGCTCCTCCTCATCGGGGGCGGCTCGAATCGCGGTGGACCGCCGACCAAGCCGGACGGCACGGCCGTGGCGATTGCTCGGGCGTCGGGATCGGTCGTTGCCTCGCTGCAGATGATCCCGAACCAACCGCTCGTCTTCAGCGACGATCCACACCGACGCAAGCGAGTCGAAGATGACCTGATCGCGTTCACATGGAACAAATACCTCGACACCGGCGATCCCGAGTGGGTGGCCCGTATGCCGATGGTCAAGGCGGCCGTGCGCGCGATGGATGCCGTGCAGGCGTTCCTCGCGACGGCCGACGGCGGCCGCCTCGACGTGAGGCGTTGGGTCGTGGCGGGCGGCTCGAAGCGCGGGTGGACGACGTGGCTGACCGGAGCGGTCGACAAGCGCGTCGTCGCGATTCTGCCGATCGTCATCGACGTCGTGAACCTCGTTCCGTCGATGGACCACCACTTCGCCGCGTACGGCTTCTGGGCGCCGGCAGTCGGCGACTACGTGCGGAACGGCGTCATGGATCGGCGGTTCGAGCCGAACTACGACAAGCTCGTCCGCCTTGTCGACCCGTACTACTACCGGCATCGATTGACGATTCCGAAGCTCGTACTCAACTCGGCGGGCGACCAGTTCTTCCTGCCTGACTCGTCGCGGTTCTACTTCGACGAGCTGCGTGGCGAGAAGCTCCTGCGCTACGTGCCGAACTCCGACCACTCACTGCGCGACTCGGACGCAGTGGAGAGCGTCGGCGCGTTCTTCTGGGCCATCGCGAACGATGTCTCCCGCCCGCGCTACACGTGGAAGTTCGAGGACGACGGGGCGATCCGGGTGCGTGCGAACGACGCCCCGCGCGAGGTGCGGCTGTGGCAGGCGACGAACCGGAAGGCCCGCGACTTCCGGCTGGAGGAGATCGGCGCGACGTACGAGAGCACCGTTCTCTCGAGGAGTCCCGACGGCTCGTGGGTGGCGCGGGTCGCGAAGCCGGCGACCGGATACCGCGCGTTCTTCGTCGAGCTGACCTTCGACATCGGCGCACCGGTTCCGCTCAAGCTGAGCACTGCGGTGCGCGTGATTCCCGACGTGCTGCCGCACCTCGACACGCTCGAGGCACAGAAGCGCCGGCTCCGCGAGCGCGCAGCGAAGTCGTCGAAGGCCGCGCGCCCGACCGAATGATCAGATCCGCCTCCTGCGGGGCTCGCCGAACTTGAAGCGCGTCTCGAACTTTCGCACGTGGATCTCTTTCGGCGCCTTGCGCGCACCGACAGCCCAGCGCAAGAGACCGTCTGCGGCTGCTCGCGGCGCGTTCTCGACGAGGACGACCTCGGCGCCGCGCCGCCACAGAATCGACGACGTGTCGCCGTCGCCCCATGTCACGACGGAGGCGCCGTCGTCCGTCGGCGCGACGACGTCTTTCCCGTGTCCGCGCTGAGCGAGGAGCGCCGTGGCGAACTCGGTGGCCTCGGAGTCGCTGTCCCAGACGGAGGCCCAAACGAGGAGTGTCTCGTCCGCGTTCTCGCCGCGGCGGTAGACGTGATACAGGTCGCCATCCCAGCCGGCGGCTGCAGCGCGCGACTTCTTCCTGCCGACCGCCTTGCGCAGCAACACTTCGACGCCGAACTCGCCGACGCAGTTCGCCTTGACGAGCTTCCACTCACCGTTGAGCGGCACGCGGCCGACCGGCTGGATCGCGACCGGATCGTCGCGTTCTTCGCCGCGGTACTTCTCTGGGTGAATGATCTGCTCGGTGCTCAGCGGCGGCGAGCGGAACGCATCGTTCAGTGCGTCCCAGCGCCCGGACTTGGTCAGACGGCCGCAGAAGGTCATGCCGCCCATGTACGGGAAGATCAGCGATTCCTTGATGATCGGCGGTGCGCGCCGCATTGATCCGGTATTGCCGGCAGCGCCCATCGAGAGCGAGTTGAGCCCCTGCATCAGCGGATTCGTCACCGTGTCGGCGACCGCTCGCAGGGCGGCCGGCCCGCCTTGGTTGCCACCCATCATGTCCATCATCATGATGAGCATCGCCTCGCCCTCGACGACGGCCGTGTAGGCTAGCGTCAGGTCGTCGTCGTCCTCGATGGAGCGCTGCATCGAGTAGAGGTCGAAGTGCTGATCGGCCAGCGCGTGACTCATCTCGTGCGAGAGGACCGCCTTCTGCTCCTGCGGATCGAACTTCGGCGCCGAGCTGCCGAAGAGGTCCCAGATCGATTTCTTCTTCTTCTCCGACTCGGCGGGCGGCTCCTCGCGGATCAGGTAGAGACGCTTCGTCTCGGGATTGTAGAAGCCCGCGACCTGCTCGGTCATCATGCCGACGATGATCTCGCGCAGGTCCAGATCGCTCGAGAAGAAGCCGAGTCGCGAGTAGGCGAGCCGGTCGGCGTCGATCTTCTCGTCGGGGTACTCCTCTTCGAGCGTCTTGACGAGAAACGCGCCGAGATCCTTGCGGTTCATGAACCGCGCGCGCACCGGCCAGCGAAACGGCTTGCCGCGCATGCGCGGGAGGCGGTCGAGGTACGCCTCGCGCCACGAATCGAGCGCCTCGACGTACTTCTTCGCCTTCGCGAACCGGTCGCCGCGACGGAAGAGCTCGGCGGCGTCGCGGGGAGCGTCCTGCGCCGAGAGCGGGAGCGCCGCGGGGCATGCGGCGATGATGAGGAGCAGAAAGAACGTTCTGAGCATGGGGTTTCCTTCGGTTCGATTGAGCAGACCGCTTCGAACCAAGCTACCGCGTCGGAGGTCGTGCGTCCACGTCGGGATTGCGGGCGGCTCACGAGTCGTCGAAGTCCCACGAATCGAGCCCCTCCAGGAGCTTCCGCTCCTCCGCGCGCCGCGCCTCGTCGGCATGGCGCTGGCGCTGGTCGCGCAGCTCGACGTAGCTTCCGGACCGTATGCGGTCCTCGCGTCCCGGGCCCGCCAGAACCACGATCGCGGCGCGAGTCAGCAGGCCTTCGTGTCGGACCACGAGCCGGTGGCAGACGCTCTGGCAGAGCCCACAACCCACGCAGCGATCCGCCAGCACGACCGGCGACAGATAGCCGGTGCCCTCGAGCGGCATTCCGTCGCCGTCGACCTGTACGCCGACGCGTTCGAACTCGATCGCGTCGTAGCCGGCCGCTGTGCATTCGTCGACGCACTGCTGGCATTTCCGCGATCGGATCCACGGCAGACACGCGCTCTGGTCGACGACCGCGAGCCCCATGCGCGCGACCCGCTTCTCGCCGAGCGGCAGCGCGCGGATGGCGCCGGTCGGACACACCTGGCCGCAGTTATTGCAGCTGGGATCGCAGCCCGACCAGTCGGCCGCCACGCGTGGTGTCCACAGTCCCTCGAGGCCCTGCTGGAAGTCGAGGGGCTGCAGCACGTCGTTCGGACAAGCCCGAAAGCACTCGCCGCAGCGGATGCACAAGCGCAGGAAGTCGTCCTCCGGGACGCTCATCGGAGGACGCACGGGTAGCTCGGCGGCGCTCGCATCCTTCAGGTCAGCGCCGAGAAACCGACGGATCCCGAGGGCTGTTGCGACACCGAACGCGGTCGAGCCGAGGAAGCCGCGCCGCGATGGCGCGGTGCGAGATTCGTCGGACCTCGAGTGCGTTCGCACGTCCTCGCGACTCCACCGCTCTGCAAAACGGATCGCTCCCGTGGGGCACACGCCGCCGCAAGTCTGACAGAGCGTGCAGTCGAGCGTTCGCGTGCTGTAGTCCTCGCCGTGGATCGCGTCGAAAGGACAGATTCCGACGCATTTGTGGCAGTCGACGCAATCCGCCGCCACCTTGCGCTCCGTCGCGCGCAGCAAGTTGCAGAGCGAGAACACGGCTCCCGTCGGACACACGTGGCGACACCAGAATCGCGGGCGAAGAAGGCCGACCAGAAAGACGCCGAGGAAGAGCGCGACGGAGACCACCTGGCCGGCCGTGATCGGTGGAACCTGGTGCCAGCCCCGAAGGGCACCCGTCTGGATCGGGCCGAGGATGAAGAGCACGCCACGGGTGACGACGGGAATCGCCGCGACGACAGCGGAGACCAGGAGGCCCGCCATGGCCGCGGCGAGCGTCACCGCGAGCACGTGGTACTTGAGGTGGACCCACCAGCCGTCTTTCGCCACGCGGAATCGCCGGACCCGCTTGCCGATCGTCGCGTCGAAGATGTCGATCAGCGTGCCGAGAGGGCACACGTAGCCGCAGAAGCCGCGCGGGATCAGGACTCCGACGAGCAGGATGACGCCGGCCCAGGTCAGGGACCAGACCCAGGACCGCGCCGCGATGGCCGTGGTGAAGCTGACGAGCGGATCGAGGGCGAGGAACGCCTCGGCCTCGACCGACTCCTTGTCGGCGAGTCCGTCCGCGTAGTGCGACGGCCACTCCGCAGTTTCGGCGGTTGGTGCGGCCGTGTACGGCCAGCAGACGTAGAACAGGAGGACAGCGAACAGGACGAGGAACAACGCCTGGACCGATCGTCGGACCGGCGCGGCGCGCCAGGTCGGTCCGATCCGGCCCAGCCAGCGACGACCTCGGCCGGGATGCTTGACGACGGGGAGGAAGACGTCGAGTCGCATCCTATTCCACGGCGCGAGACAGCGCGCGGGCCGACGCGTTGACGATCGCTTCGGCCGTGATCGTGGCCCCTGTCGTGGCGTCGATGTCCTGGAGGCTCTGCTTCGCGACGATCTGGGCGGGGATGTCCGTGAGGGCCGCGTAGTACTGCTTGTCGAGGTGCTTCGTGATTCGAATCGATCGGATGCGGCCGTCTCCCACCGCGACCTCGACGCTCAGGTCGCCGTTGTACGACAAGCTCTTTCCCGCATACGTGCCGGCGGGCAGCGTCTTCGGGTCGAGAGCCTCGAAGACGCGGATCGTATCGCGGTTGATCCGCGCGCGTTCCTTGTTGCGCTTCAGGATGTCGTTGTCCTTCTCGGTGGGCAGCTCGAGCACCTTCGTGTAGTACGCGATGGCCTTGTCGTACAGGCCGTGTCGTCGACACGCGTCGCCGGCTCCCATGTAGGCGGCATCGGCGCGTCGCGAGCGGGCCGACGACTCCGCGAGCTTCAGCGCGCGTTCGAGATCGCCCATGTCGGACCACAACTTGATGACACCGCCGTAGCGGGTCGAGTCGGTCTTGATCCTCGCGAGTTGCTCGCGTGCCAGCTCGATGTTGCCGAGCTTCCAATAGCAGTCGGCGAGACCGATGACGTGGTGCAGGTTCTGCCGGTCGATCTTGCGCAGCCAGTACGCGCCGCGGGCCCAATCCGCGAGCAGGTCATGGTAGCAGTGCGCCAGCGCCTCCGTCGCGCGGCGCCGTGGGCCGGAGCGATCTTTGTTCACCGCACGGACGTAGTGCATGAACTTCGTGCCCTGCTGCCAGCGACGCGGGTTCTCGTTGATGATGCTCCACAGATACTGGCCGACATTCTTGCGGGTGTCCCACGGCCCCTTCGGTTTCGGCCAGCTCAGGTCGAGCGTCTTCGGATAGTCGAGGCGCACCTCGGACCACCAGTCCGGACGTGACTTGCCGGCCTTCTCGACGAGCTCGAGAACCTCCTGGCGGGAGCGCGTGTCGCGTCGGTCCACCGGCTGTCTTCCCGTGGGGTCGCTGCGGCTCCCGTCGCGAGCCAGGGCCGTGCCGAGAAGCGTCAGGAGCGAGAGCGCGGCGAGATACGCCGGCCACGGCCGTCGCTTGCTTGTGCGAATCGTCATCAGAGCACCGCGGGTCGCCTGGGTGGACCGGCATCGTAGCCAGCGGGCGAAACGGCGACAAGACGGTCGTTCGTGTCGGAGTCGGAGTCGGAGTCGGAGTCGGGATC
>CAYMRB010000278.1:0-13528 GCA_964392615.1 uncultured Planctomycetia bacterium
GGGGGTGGTTTTGGCGTTCCCGGTGGGGTTGGGCGTGGGGGTCGGGGGCGGCGTCCGAGTCCGACTCCGACTCCGAGGCGGACTCCGACTCCGACTCCGAAACCCGAATGCAAGGCAACGAAACGATGGACGAATTCCTCGACGGATTGAAGTACGGCGCCGACGATCTGATCCCCGCGGTCGTCCAGGATGCGAACGACGGCCAGGTCTTGATGGTCGCGTACATGAACCGCGAGGCGGTGCGCCGCACGCTGGAGTCCGGCGCGACGTGCTTCTGGAGCCGCTCGCGTCAGGAGTACTGGGTCAAGGGAGCGACGTCGGGAAACACGCAGAAGGTCGTCGAGCTGTCGATCGACTGCGACAAGGACTGCATCCTCGTGCTCGTGGAGCAGAAGGGCGTCGCGTGCCACACCGGTGAGCGGTCGTGCTTCTTCCGCAAGGTGTCGCCGACGGCCGAGCTGTCGCCTGCCGCGATGGACGGTTTTCCGCGCGGCAGTTGACGCGCTCTACAGTTCCCAGCCCTTTCGATACGGCGGCGCCACGAATCGGTTCGCCTCGTCGCAATCGGCGAAGCGTGCTTTCGGGCTGTTCCAGGTCAGCTTGCGGCCGGGGAAATTCATCGCGATGATCCCGAGCATGGCGAGCTCGGTCAGCGGTCCGCCGTACTCGGCGAAGTCCGAGCCGGCCTTGCGTCCGTCGCGAATCGCGCTCAGGAAGTCGCGGTGGTGGCTGCCGACGCGCGGGATGGTCTGTGCGGGCTGCTTGTAGGCTCGCATCTTCTCGTCGGGGATGAGCTTCACGCCACCCGCACCGTGCGAACCGTGCGTGATCGCGCCCTTGTCGCCGATGAGCACGGCACCGGTCCCGGGCGGGTTGCGGCCCTCCTCGAGCCCTTCCGGTCGCGGGATCCTCTCGACGCCGCTGTACCAGTAGAGCTTGACCGGACCGCGCTTGCCCTTCTTCGGAAACTCGAACTCGATGATGCTGCCCTTCGGGAACGTGTCCGCGTGCTCGACGGGGTCGTAGTCGAGGAGCTTCGCCGCCTTGACGGTCGACGGTGCGCCGAGCTCGAGCGCCCAGAACGACGGGTCGACGACGTGGCATACCCAATCGCCGATCGTGCCGTTGCCGAACGGCTTCCACGCACGCCACGATCCGGGTAGGTACATCGGGTGGTAGTCGCGCTGCGCGGCTGGCCCGAGCCACAGGTCCCAGTCGAGCTCCTTCGGCACGGCGTGCTTCTCCGAACGCCGGCGCAGCTCGCCGGTGCGGCAGTGCACGGCGGTGCACGCGGCGTGGATCGTGTGGACGTTGCCGATCGCGCCGTCGCGTACCCACTCGACGAGCTTGCGGATGTCTCCGGACGAGTGCCCCTGGTTGCCCAGCTGCGTGACGACGCCCTTCTCGCGCGCTGCTTTCATCAAGGCGCGGACCTCGTGGACCGAGTGCGCCAAGGGCTTCTCGCAGTACACGTGCTTGCCACGGCGGATCGCGGCCAACGATGCGACGGCGTGCGTGTGGTCCGGCGTCGAGACGGCGACGATGTCGATCGACTTCTCGACGGCGTCGAACATCTTGCGGAAGTCGCGGAAGCGCTTCGCGTCCGGGAAGCGCTGATACGCTCCGCCGGCACGGCGATCGTCGACATCGCACAGCGCGATGACGTCATTGCCTCGGTGAAGGCCGCCGACGTTCGCGCCACCGCGGCCGCCACAGCCGATGAACGCGACGCCGAGCTTGTCGTTCGGCGCGACCCTCGGGCCGCCGAGAAGGTCCGGCGAGGCGATAGCGAACGTCGCGAGCGCGGCGCTGCGACGCAGAAACTCACGGCGGGAACGGTTCTTCGCGCGTGTCGACATGTCGATCTCCTCGACGGGCTCTGGCGTGGATGGGACACCCCACAGACGGACATCCTACGTCAAGAAGATCGCGATGTGCCAACGAGCGTGGTCAGACCTCGCCCGCGAGATGGCGGTAGGCGGCGGTGATGTCGGCCTCTCCCTCGCCCGCGTCGACGAGCTCGGAGTAAACTCGTTCGGCGGCGCTCGCAGATGGCAGTGGGACCTCGAGCTCTCGACCGAGCGCGGTGACGATCGACAGGTCCTTCAGCAGGTTGCGCAGGGGCGCTCCCGTCATGCCGAAGTCCTCCGAGAGGATGACCGGCGCGTTTCGATCGAGCATGCGGCTCGCGCCCCACGAGTTGGCCAGCACCTGCATCAGCTTGCCGCTGTCGACTCCGGCACGTCGCGCCAGAAGGAGCGCTTCGCAGCTCGCCGTCGTGTGGACGCCGACGAGCAGCTGGTTCGCGAGCTTCGTCGCCGTGCCCGCGCCGCTCGGCCCCATGTGAACGATTGTCGTGCCCATCGCCTCGAAGAGGGGCCAGGTGCTCTCGAATGCGGGTAGTTCCCCGCCGACCATGATCGAGAGCGTGCCGTCGGTGGCTCCCTGCGGACCGCCGCTGACCGGCGCGTCGAGGAACGCGGCACCCCGCGCGGCGAACGCGGCGTGGCATTCGCGCGAGGTCGCGATGTCGACCGTGCCGTGGTCGACGAGGATCTGCCCCTCGCGAGCCGATTCGACGAGTCCGTCGCTACCGAGAAAGACCTCGCGCGACGCGGCGACCGTCGCGAGGCACGACAGCACGATGTCGCAACGCTCCGCCAACTCGCACGGTGTGTCTGCCACGCGGGCTCCGAGCCCCTTCAGCGGCGCTGTCTTCGAACGCGTGCGGTTCCACACCGTGAGCCCGTGACCTGCAGCCAGCAGGTTGGCCGCCATCGGACCACCCATGTATCCGACGCCGAGAAACCCGATTCGCTGCGTTTGCTGTCCCTTCTTCTTCATCGTCCTGGAATCCCGACCTCGAATGATGCGTCCTCACCAGCGACGGTCGCCCCACGCGTGGCGACAGTGGCCGCCAACGGCTCGCTTACCGGTTTCGTAGCTCGCGTCGCAAGATCTTTCCAGTCGATCCCTTCGGCAGCTCGTCGAGCACCTCGAAGATTCGCGGGTACTTCGAGGCCGCCAGGCGCTCCTTGCAGAACGCGCGCAGGCCATCGAGCGTCACCGCGGCATCCGTGGCCGGGTGCAGCGACACGAACGCCTTGACCTCCTCCCCGAGCCGTTCGCTCGGCACGCCTACCACGGCGGCCTCGCGAACCGCCGGGTGCGAGTAGAGGATCTCCTCGACCTCCCGCGGGTACACGTTGAATCCCCCGCGGAGGATCATGTCTTTCTTGCGGTCGACGATGAAGACATAGCCGTCCTCGTCCTTGCGCCCCAGGTCGCCCGTGTGGAACCAGCCGCTGCGAAAGGCCTCCGCGGTCGCTTCCGGTTTGCGGAGGTAGCCTTTCATCACGTTGTACCCGCGCACGACGAGCTCGCCGACCTCGCCCGTGGGCAACTCCTGGTCCTCGTCGTCGAAGATCCGTACGTCGCAACCGTAGATCGGCTCTCCGATAGAGCCCGCCTTCTTCGGCTTCCACGCGACGTTGAAGGTCGCGACCGGTGATGTCTCGGAGAGGCCGTAACCCTCTTGGATGTTGACGTCGTACTTCTCGTCGAACCGCCGCATCACGTCGACGGGCATGGCCGCGCCGCCGGAGTTGCAGATTCGGAGCGACGAAAGGTCGTAGCGATCGGCATTCTCGACCTCTAGCATCTGCAGGTACATCGTCGGAACGCCCGCGAACAGCGTCACGCGGTCGCGTTCGATCACCTGCAGCACGCGCTCGGGGTCGAATCGCTCGAGGCAAGAGATCGCCGCGCCCCCCAAGATGCAGGCGTTCTGGATGACCGTCTGGCCGAACGAGTGGAAGAGCGGCAGTACCGCGAGGCCGACGTTGCCGGGGCCGATCACCTCCGAATCGTGCGGCGCGCCCTGCAGCTTCTCCGCTATGTACTGCGCATTCGAGTACATGTTGAAGTGCGTCAGCTCCGCGCCCTTCGGCTGCCCCGTGGTGCCGGACGTATAGAGGATGACCGCGGTGTCGTCCGCGTCGGTCTGCTCGATGTCGCAGGGCTCCTCGAGGTCGATCTCCGCGCATGTCTGTGCGTCGAGCGGCGCGTCCCGATCGTCGAACAGCAGCAGGTGGCGACAGGACTCGACCGTCGCGTATCCGTCGCGCGCGGCGGCTTCGTACCCCCGCCACGCGATCAACGCCGTCGCACGGCTGTCGTCAAGGTAGTACCGGACCTCGCGACCGACCGACAGAAAGCTGATCGGGACGACCGCGGCGCCGACGTGGAGGATTCCGAAGTACGCGATCGTGAAGCCCATGCCGTTCGGTGCGAGCAGCGCGACGCAATCGCCCCTCTCGACGCCGAGGCCACGGAGATGCGTCGCGAAAGCCTCGACCTGTTCTGCGAACTCGCGATACGTCAGGCGACGATCGTCGTGGATCAGCGCCGTGTGGTCGGGGTAGTACCGCAGCGAGTTCTGAACGGTCGACGCGAGATTCAGAGACATGAAACCCCCCGGTTTCAGCGTTCACGGTCGTGAATCAGGACGCGCAGGCGCGTCGCCCCGTCACATGCCCGAAGGGTGAACGAATCCTCCGAGCGCCTCTCCAAGCAGGTCCGCGCGCGGATACGCATGGCCGAGGTGCTGGCGAAAACCCTCACCGTACTCCAGCCCTGCGGCGAGCCCGCGCTCTTGCGTCCAGGTCTTCATGCTGTCCAGGTACGCGCCGACACCGTGCTGTTCGCGCAGCCAATCGTCCTGCGATCGGTGGCACGACAGCGCCTTCGTCTTGCGGTCGATCACGGCCGTCACGTCGACGACGCACGAGGGCTCGACGGGCATACCCATCGCGTCGACCCCCTCGACCGCGTCAGCGTAGTACAGGTGTGGAATCCCCGGGAGCGGGATCGCGCCCGGCTGTGCCGGTGCGTTCGGGATCGTCGAGTTGAAGCACGCGGCACGGACGATCCGCGAGGTCTGCTCGTGGTCGACCATGTAGTCGACGGGGCTGTGCGTGATGACGAGCCGCGGGCGAACGAGGCGCAGCAGGACGCAGACCTTTCGCAAGCTCTCCCGGTTGTAGAAGATCTCCAGATCCTTCTCTTCGAGGCAGTGATACTCTCCGCCGTAGACGCGTGCTGCTGCACGGGCCTCCTCGCGGCGAATCATGGAGATCTCCTCGGGTGGCAGTCGCGCCGATCCGCAATCGCCCGCCGTCATCGTCGCGACGTGGACCTTCCACCCGTGGTCGGCCAGATGGCAGAGCGTTCCGCCGCAGAGAATCTCCGCGTCGTCCGGGTGAGCCATCACGGCCAGGACTATCGGTGGAGGCGCCAAGGCGCCCATTGTGGGCACGCTGAGAGGGCTGTCAATGGAGTGGGAAACGCGTTACGCTGAGCCGCCCTAGCAGCCCGTTGAAGAAGCCAATCCGGCGCAGAAGCGGTCGTTTCGCCCGAGCTCTTCGTTGCCAGAACTCGACAATGCACCACATTGGCTGCATTCTGGCGTCTCGATCTCGAACGAAACGCCTCGCTTCTGCACTCGGAGCACTTCTTCAACGGACTGCTAACCAGCTTGTTGAGTCCCGAGGGGAATCGAATCAGACGATGAGCGGCTCCGACGACGCACGCGGTGGGGGGGGCGAGCGTCTCTTGGGGCGCTCGTTCGTCTCGATGGCGTCGACGCAGTTCTTCGGCGCGTTCAACGACACCGCGTTCAAGCAGCTCATCCTTCTGCTGGCGGTCGATCTGACCCCGGGCGACGAGGCCGGCGTCTATCAGTCGCTCGCCACCGCACTCTTCGCGCTGCCGTTCCTGCTCTTCTCGGGAATCGCGGGGAGCCTCGCCGACCGCTTCTCGAAGACGCCGATCATCCGCTTCGCGAAGGTCGCGGAGGTCGGTGTCATGCTGGCGGGGCTGGTGGCGTTCTCGCTTCAGAGCATGCCGTTGCTTCTCGCGACGCTGTTCCTGATGGGAGCGCAGAGCGCGTTCTTCGGGCCGGCGAAGTACGGCATCCTGCCGCAGATGCTGCCGGCGCGGTCCCTCCCGCGGGCGAACGGGGTCGTGCTCGGATTGACGTTCATGGCGATCATCCTCGGCACCGGCGTCGCGTCGTGGCTCAAGGAGCACTTCGGCGGCGAGCTCTGGAAGCCGCAGACCGTCTGCGTCGTTCTCGCCGTGGTCGGCACGATGACGGCGATGGGCGTGCGCTGGTTGCGTTCCGTGCAACCCGACTTGCGCGTGCGGCCGCTCGGCGATCTTCTGCCGACCCTGCGGACGATCTGGCGGGATCGCGGCTTCGCGCTCGTCGTGGCCGCGAACGCGTACTTCTGGTTCCTCGGCAGCGTCGTCATGCAGATGATGAACCGCTTCGGCAAGAAGCTGATGGGGCTCGGGGACGACGCGACCGGCCGCCTCCTCGTCTCCCTGTCGATCGGCATGGCCATCGGGTCGCTGGCAGGAGGCATGCTGTCGCGCAATCGCGTCCACTTCGCGATGAGCGGCTGGGCGCTCTGCGGCGTCGTCGCGAGCCTGGCAGCGTTGGCGTTCGTCTATCCCTTCGAGTGGGCGACGCGCGTCGTGCTCGTCCTGCTCGGCGCGAGCGGCGGCATGTTCACGCTGCCGTTCCAGACGTTCGTGCAGCTGTGGCCGCCGCGCAGCGAGAAGGGCCGCGTCGTCGCCGCCACGAATTTCGTCAGCTGGGTCTTCATCTGCCTGAGCGCCGCCTACTTCTGGGTGGCGACCGCCTTGCTGCCGACGCGTTGGGTGCCGATGAGCCTGGCGGTCGTATCGGCGCTGCTCGGCGTGGTCTTGCTGCCGCGGCTCGGCACGATCGTACGTCGCCCCACAGATTCTTCCACGGCCGCTGCCTCGGAACGGTAAACCTCGAGCCGGAAAGAAGTTTCCGCCAGGTGTTTCATGCCCGTTCGTGCCCGGGCGAGCCCTACGCTGGGCAGCGGTGTGAGCCAGTCCGCGTGGTCTGGCGGGAGCTTTCAGGGTCGTTGGCTACCTGAAAGCTTCTTTTTTTTGGGGGGGCAGCCGCTACCGCAGGCCGGATGAGCGCATGTCGCGCTCGAGCTCGTCCCGGTTGCCGATGAGCCCGATCAGCCCGGCGCGATCGGCGACCAGGCTCGAGTAGCCGATCGTCTCGAACCAGGCCGCTGCGGCTTGCTCGCGCTGCGGCGTCAGCTCGCCGAGGGCGTCCGTCGACTGCGGCAGGATCACGCCGATGCCCTGGTCGAAATCGAGGACGCGACAGAACACCTCGGGGTGCTCGTGACGCACCCACGCGATCGCCTTCCAGGTGTCACCGTTCCACTTGCCGCCGTCGGCGATCGAGACGTCACGCGACGCGGCCACCTCCGACACCGGGTTGCAGTCGTGCAGCAGGATCGCACCGCCGGGTTGAAGCGCTGCGACGCTGTGGAAGATGTCGCGCAGTACCTGTTCGGCCCAGTGCAGCCCGTCGATGAAGATCACGTCGAACGTCGCGTCGTTCTGCGCGAAGAAGTCGTCGGAGGTCATCCGCTGGATGTTCCACTCCGGCATCTCCTCCTTCGGATTCGGGTCGACGCCGATCTTGCTCGGAATGTCCACGCGCTCGAGGCAGCGGCCGGTCGCCGTGCCGATCTCGAGGTAAGCTTGCGCGCGAGTGCGGCGTGCGAAGTAGTTGATCACGTCGTAGCGCTTCGTGAAGCGCCGGCGATGGGTCCAGCCCCGGAACCAGCGGCCGATTTCGCGCATCGACGCCATCCTCACCTCCTCCTTGCGGAATGAACAGTCCACCGGGAACGTAACAGAAGCCGTCCGCGACCGTCAAGGTGGCGAGCTCGGCAGCCCTCTGGCATACTGCCGGCCGTTTCAGGGAGTCACCGCGCAGTGTCACCGAGCGTCTCGATCGTCATCGTCAACTACCGCACGCCGAAGCAGACCCGGCTGTGCATGCGCTCGTTGCGGCGTTACACGCGCTATCCCTGCGACACGATCGTCGTCGAGAACTGTCCCGAGGACGAGTCCGCGGAGTACCTACGCGGACTGCCGTGGATTCGCTACCTCGAGAACGACCACCCCGAGCCGAACCACCGCAACGGCCTCGATCTCGCCATTCGCCACTCCGAGGCGGACTACGTCCTCGCGATGCACACCGACACGTTCGTGCGGGCGAAGGGGTGGCTCGAGTCGCTGGTGTCGCGGCTCGACGGGAACACCGCAATCCTCGGCTCCCAGGACCGCGTGATCCAGCCGGTGCCGTGGTTCCTCGGCTTCGATGACCGCCGCCGCCGCCGCAAGCTCGAGCGCCGCTGGCGGGCCAAGGGGCAACCGCCGAAGATCATCTCGCACTGCGCGCTGTACCGGCGCGACCTGTTTTCCGAGCACGGGCAGCGCTTCGACTACCCCGAGTACATCGACGGCGTCTACAACGACTGCGGCGAATTCGTGCAGCGCTACTGCGAGGAGAAGGGCCTCGGCATCGCTTTCCTGCGCCGCGAGGACCTCGCACCGTGGATGTGGCACTTCGAGGCGGCGACGCTGAACCTCGTCACGGGGCGGCACGTGCCGTGGAAGCGCCGCCTGCGCGCGTGGCGCTTCTATCGGCGGCGGGATGTGCGGTCGATCCTCGCGGACGACGGGCTGGATCGTTAGCGTCAGGCCGATCGATCGATCCGGCGATCAATCGATCGGCGCGTCCTCGACGTAGTGGAACTCGCCGTCGACGACGCCGGCTTCCATTCCGACCTGGGCCGACTCGGGACTGAAGAGGAACGCATCCGCTTTGGCCCGATCCGCGACCTCGAGCAGGAAGAAGACGTTCTCCGGGTCGTCGACGCACTGCCACAGGTTCACGAGTCGCATCCCGACATCGCGATGAGCTTCGGCTTGAGCGTCGAACACCGCCTTCCACTTATCGAAGTCCGCGACGCGGTTTCGGCACAGCATGTACATCGTGATCGCCTCCTTGGGTCGGCTTCGGCGGAGTCGAGAAGAGGAACGCAGATACACCAGATTACGCGGATTGACGCAGATTTGGAGGGGCTTCACCTGCCCCTTGCCAGCCCGCGCCGCCTTCGTTACAGTCGCCTCTTTCGTCATGAGCGCTCGAGAACATCTGCGGCGGTTCGTCTCGGTCTTCGATCTGCGTTCGACGAGCAAGTGGCTGCTTCTCGCGGCGCTCGTCGGCGTGGTCGCGGGTATCGGCGCGGTCGTGTTCAGCTTCGGCGTCGAGTTGTGCAGCCACGGCTTCCTCGGCCTCGGAGCCGGCTACCACCCGACCGAGGCAGCTGGCGAGCATGCCTGGCTGGCGCGCGGGACCGGGGATCTGCGCATCTGGGCTCTTCTCGGCGTGCTCATCGTCGGGGGGCTGGTGTCCGGCTTCATCGTCTACACGTTCGCTCCGGAGGCCGAGGGGCACGGAACGGACGCCGCGATCGAGGCGTTTCACGAGCGCGATGGCGAGATCCGGCCTCGTATCCCGCTCGTCAAACTGGTTGCGTCCGCGGTGACGATCGGATCGGGCGGCTCCGGAGGCCGCGAGGGGCCGATCGCGCAGATCGGGGCCGGCTTCGGGTCGTTTCTCGGCGGCGTGCTGCGCCTGTCTCGCCGCGATCGTCGTCTGATGGTCGCGATCGGCATGGGAGCCGGCGTCGGTGCGATCTTCCGCGCCCCGCTCGCCGGCGCGCTGTTCGCCGGCGAGATCCTGTACCGCGAGGGCGAGTTCGAGACCGACGCGATCATTCCCGGCGCGTTCGCGTCGATCGTGTCGTACTGCGTCTACTGCCTGTTCTTGCCCCCGGAGCTCCGGTTCACGCCGCTGTTCGGCAAGGGGCTCGACTTCCAGATCGGCAGCCTGGCCGAGCTCCTGCCGCTTGGCGTTTTCGCGATCGTGCTCGTCGCGGTCGGCGTGCTGTACATCAAGACGTTCTACGGCGTGCACCGCCTGTTTGCGCGACTGCCGGTCAAGAAGCACTTCCGTCCGGCGATCGGCGCGGGGCTGGCCGGGCTCCTCGCGATCGGGCTCTACTACGCTTTCGGTCGCGACGAGCGGGTGCTCGCGGTCCTCTCCGCCGGGTACGGCGCGATCCAGGGCGCGTTCGAGCCGTCGGACGGCGTGACCTCCGCGTCGATCGGCGTGTTGCTCGCGATCGCGTTCGGCAAGATCCTGACGACGTCGCTGACGATCAGCTCCGGTGGCTCCGGGGGCGTGTTCGGCCCGTCGATGGTCATCGGCGCGACGATCGGGGCGGCGGTCGGCCGGACGTTCCACGCGCTGTGGCCGTCCCTGACCGCGTCGCCGCAGGTCTACGTGATCATCGGCATGGCCGGGTTCTTCGCCGGCATCGCGCACGCGCCGTTCTCGACCATCGTCATGGTCTCGGAGATGACGGGCGACTACGAGCTGCTCCTTCCGGCGATGTGGGTTTCGACCCTCACCTTCATCCTGTGTCGGCGTTGGACGCTGTACACGAAGCAGGTGCCGACGCGACTCGACTCGCCCGCGCACAAGGGAGACCTCATCGTCGATGTCCTGGCGGGGCTCCATGTTCGCGACGTGTACCGCTGCGGCACGGAGCATCTGCGCCTGATTCACGAGGGGATGACCCTGAACGAGATCGTCCACCTGCTGCCCGAGAGTCGGCAGGAGTACTTCCCGGTGGTCGACGCGGACGGTCGGATGGTCGGTATCTTCTCGGCGACGGACGTGCGGGGGCACCTGTACGTCGACCACGTCTGGGAGGTCGCGGTAGCGCGGGACATCATGGTGTCCGAGTTCCTGTCCGTCGTGCCGGACGACGACCTGAACCGAGCGCTGCGACGCTTCACCCAGAGCAATATCGAGGTCCTTCCGGTCATGGATCCCGACGAGCCCGGGCGGCTGCTCGGCGTCCTGGGCCGACGCGAGACGATCGCCGCGTACAACCAGCGGCTCGACGAGCTTCAGGGCAACTGACGAATCGTCGTCCGGTCTCGTCTCCGAAGTCGTTATATGGACGCAACATGCGACTCCTGAGCGCGAAAGGAGTTGATGTCCTCAAAAGTCGCACCTAGGATGCCGCGCTCATCTTCCGATTCCATCAGCATCCAGGTTCCTCGCACGTCGCCGGTGTACAGCCGACCGACCGCGGGGCCGTGCTTCGGACGCGAATCGCTGATTGCCCATGTACTCTGCACGTTCTTGGTCGTGCCTCGCCTGTGTCGCCGTGTCCGTCGCTCTCACCGGCTGTGGCTCGCACTCCGCCGGTGCGGATACCTTGCGGCGGATGGAGGTCGTCGTCGTCGACGCCGCGACTGGCGAGCCGGTCGACGGCGTTCACGTTCGGGCGATCTTCCCGGCCGGAAACGAGCTGACGCCGCGCGTGACGCCAGCCGACGGTCGCGCGACCTGGGCGCGTGGGGCGTCGACCGTGCGCCTGCGCATCGAGGACCCGCGTCGCCGCTACTACGCACGAGAGGCGACCTTCGGGGAGCTTCTTTCGTCCGGCGAGCCCACGGACAAGGGAGAGGTGCGAATCGAGCTCCGCGCCGGCCAATTGGTCGAGCTGCTCGTGCAGTCGCCCGGGCCGGAAGCGCCGGTGCCGTGCCACGCGCGCGTCGAGGCCGTGCCGCTCAACGGCGCGCGAGTGAGCGCTGCGACCGATGACGCCGGCAAGGCCGTCATCGGGCCGTTCGCGCCGGGAACGCTGCAGCTGGTCGTCGTCGCGCCGGGCCGCGTCGCGCAGTACGTTGCGCTGCAGGTCGACGAGTCGCGCGTCGTGCGCCGCGAGATTCTCCTCCAGCCCGGCGGCACCCACATCTCCGGGCGGGTCGCGAGAGACCTCGAGAAACGGGCTACCGAGGTCGTCTTCCGCTTCGAGGGGGTGAGTCTCACCACGCCGCTCGAGCCGGACGGCAGCTTCGAGTTCGACGGACTGCCGTCGGGCGAGGGCGAGCTGATCGTTCAGCGGCGCGGACGCGTCCTGTTCGCGCGGACCGTGCCGATCGGGGACAGCGACACGGACGTGGGCGTGCTCCGGCCGCAGAGCTGAGCCGGACGCCGTCCGACGATCCGCCATTTTCTCAAAGGAAGCCCTGACCGCGTCGGGTCTGAGGGTGCGAGGTCTCGGGAGACGTTTTTCCGCGCCTCCACCGCGGATTCGCGGTGTTTCCAAGGCGAAGGCGCGGTGCGCGCTCAGCAAGAGGGCGCGCCAGGGAAATGAGGTCCGGCCCGGAGACGGGCGTAGCTACGGAGATTCGCGATGTCATACCGGAGATTCGTCGTCATCGTGGCGGTTGTCGCTGTCTGCGGCGTCTCGCAGGCAGCGGACAAGCTGCAGATTCAGCTGGAGAAGGGGGGCAAGCTCGCGTACCGGGTCGAGACGGAGAACGCGACGAAGTACGAGTTCGGGGAACGCTCGGGCGAATCGACCAGCGAGCGGGCGACGGGATACGCCGTCACGGTCAAGGACGTCACCGACACGGGCACAGTCCTGGAGGTCAAGTACACGTCCCTGAAGATCCAGCGGGCCGGCGGCCGGGGCGACTTCGCGTTCGATTCCAAGAAGAAGGGCGACGGTGAAGACCCGCAGGCGGCGTTTCTGCGCCAGGTGCTCGCGGCGACGATCACGGTCACTGTCGACGGTGAGGGGAAGGTGACGAAGGTCGAGGGCTTCCCCGAGATGGCGCGACCCGAGCGCCCGGAGGGCGAGGGTGGCGACCGGCGTGGTGGACGCGGCTTCCGCGGCCCGCGAGGCCCGATCGGCGAGTACTCGCTGCGGGCCGACCTCGATGTGATTCTCGGCGCGGGGCTTCAGGGTAAGGATCTCGTCGCCGGCGAGACGTATCGCATCGGTTCGCGGTCGCCTCGCCAGGGTGGGCCACAGGGTCGAGGAGGGTTCGGTGGCGGTCGCGGTGGCCGCGGTGGAGAGGGTGACACCCCCCGGCGTCGACGTCGGCCCGGTGATGACGAGAGCCTCGCGCCGCTGGCGCCGCAGGACAACGGACAGGATCGTCCCCGCGGTCGCGGCCAGGATCGCGTCGGTCGCGGCCAGGATCGCCCCGGCAGCGGCCAGGGACGCGGCGGCCAGGGACGCGGCGGCCAGGGACGCGGCGGCCAG
This sequence comes from uncultured Planctomycetia bacterium, assembly GCA_964392615.1. GTDB lineage: Bacteria > Planctomycetota > UBA8108 > UBA8108 > UBA8108 > CAYMRB01. Next base: position 13,050 of record CAYMRB010000278.1, read on the forward strand.
GATCGTCGTGGCGGGTTCAGCGGCTTCTTCGGCGGCTTCGGCTACGGCCTCAAGTTCACGGCGGCCGGCAAAGCAAAGGGCTTGGACGTGATGCAGTTCGATCTGATGTCGCGCCCGCGCCCGGCGTTCGGCGGCGGCGAGCCCGAGGAGCCGAAGGCGGTCGGCAAGGCCAGCTACGGCAAGGCCGACGGCCTGCTCGAGCGCCTCGAGGTGCGCACCGACGACTCGCGCTCCAGTGATCGCGGCAGCTTCTCCCGCAAGAGCCGCACCCTGTACGAGCGCGTCCGCGCCGGCACGAAGCCGAAAAAGGAAGGCAAGAAGGCCAAGAAGGCGAAGAAGGCCACCTTCTGATCGGACACGCGCCGACGACGAGATTCTGAGGCGATCGTTTCACCGACGGCCGCTCTCTCCCACGGGAGGGGGCGGGGGGGGGGGGTTGGGGGGGGGGGGGGGGGGGGGGGGGGGGGGGGGGGGGGGGG
>CAYMRB010000279.1:0-941 GCA_964392615.1 uncultured Planctomycetia bacterium
CCTAACGCCCGTGGCCGAGTAGATAACGTTGCTCACATTATAATAAAAAAAAATCGAGGTGCGCCTGCGATCCGGCGATCTCGACGCGGCGGTGGGCGATGCTCTGCGGACCGTGCGCTTCGGGCTGCGCGTCGAGGGCGGTCAAGGCGATCCGCTCACCGTCATGATGGGGAGCTCGTTCAAGGGGCTGGGCCTCGGCCTTCTTCGTCGCGCGGCGGCGAGCCCTTGCGCGACGAAGGCGCTGTGCGTCGTTCTCGCCCGCCGCCTCGCCGGCTTCGAGACGCGCGCCGAGGCCGTGCAGACCGCGGTGCGTGAGCAGTACCGCCTCGCCAGCGCCCTGCTGGATGATCCGAGCCTGATCGCCGACGAGCTCCAGGCGCAGAACGACTCGGTTTTCTTCTGGCCGAACAAGGCGCGGCGTCGGTTGTTGCCATTCTATCGCGCCGCGATCGAGATCGCGGGCCGTCCGTTCTGCGGCGATGTCAGCGCCCTCGAGCTGCCGTCCGGCGCGACCTGGTACAACCGCACGGACGATCTCGCGATGGAATCCCTCGGTCCGCGGCTAGTCGGCCTGCTCACGGCGGAGCGCTTCGCGGAGATCTTCCAGGTGCGCGCGACGCGACTCTTCCTCGCCCTGCGCGCGCACGAGATCGAGCACGGCAACCTGCCGAACGACCTCGACGCGTTGGTCCCCGAGTTCATCGACGCGGTCCCGACCGATCCGTTCGACGGCAAGCCGCTGCGCTACTCGGCGGCGAAGCGGCGCATCCGGTCGGTCGGGAATGACCTGGTCGATGACGGTGGCCTGGCGCGCGCATCCGCGCCCCCGCCTCCCGGCGGCACCTGGGACCAGGTGATCGACCTACCCGCGGCGGGGGTGGCGGAGACCGGCCCCCCCACCCACCCCGCCACCCCACCCCCAACCCCCCCCCCCCCCCAGC
>CAYMRB010000279.1:951-13456 GCA_964392615.1 uncultured Planctomycetia bacterium
AATCCGTCCCCGTATTCGTCCCCGCAACCCGGCCCCAGGCTTGCCTCCACGCCCGCCTCCGTGCCCGGCGGGGGGCCTCGCTCCCCGTAATCGCTCCCCGGGCCCCCATCCCGGCGGCTTTGCCCTGGATGCGACCCTCCCCTTCTGCGTAGGATCTCGCCTTCCACCCCAGAGAGGACGCCGTATGGACACGCGCGAGCAGACCTCCGCAGGCGAGAACGCCGCGGAGCGGGAATCCCTTCGTACCTTGCCGGGCGACGATGTGCGTCAGGTGATGTGGGGGTACGCCGACCGCTACGACCTTCACATGCTGATCCAATCGACCCGCGCCGTGGCTCGCGGGCCGGTCGCTCGCGTGGTGGCCGCCGGTGGGCGCAACTCCCACGAGTGGACGAAGGAGAAGAACGACCTCCTCGCGCACTTCGACGAGTCCGGCATCACCGGCGCGTTCATGGACGCGGAGTACGGCGGGTTCATCTCGGGACCGAAGAACCTCGCGCTCGCGCTCATGGCGTTCGAGCTCGCCTGGGTCGACGGTGGCGCGGCGACCAGCAGCCTCGCTGGCAACCTCGCGCTCTCGCCGATCCACGAGCGCGGCACCGAGGAGCAGCGCGCCCACTACCTCGGCGGCGCCGCGCCGCCCGCTCCTGGCGAGGACCGCGAGCCGCTGCGCGGCGCGTTCTGCCTGACCGAGCCGATCCCGTACGTCGGCGTCGAGACCGGCATGCTCGCCGGCAAGATGCGCGTGGCGGAGTGGAAGGACGGCGAAGAGCCGAAGCTCGCGATCGACAAGCGCGGCCGGTTCATCACGAACATGGACTTCGCCAACTTCGTCACCGCGGCGGTCGACTCGGCGGACGACCGCATCAAGGGTTCCTGCATGGTCATCCTCGAGGAGTCCGACCCGGGGACCTACGATCGCGGCGCACCGACCCTGAAGCTCGTGCACCAGCTGTCGTCGACGCGCGACCCGATCATCAACGTCGAGGTTCCGGCCAGCCGCATCATCGGCGGCTACACCGTGAAGGACGGCGTTATCGTGCCGAACTTCAGTCACGGCGATGTGATCGAGGCGGTCTTCCGCCGCACGCGCGTGACGGTGGGGCTGATGAGCACGGCGAAGCTCCTGTCGGCCATCGAACCCGTCATCCGCTACCACCGCGGCCGCTTCCGCGGCGGCGAGTCGGCCAAGCCCGGCACGCCTCGCAACGATCTCGGCCTGCAGCAGAAGCAGGACGTGCTCAATCGACTCGTCGACGTCTGGGCGGCCGGCGAGGCCGGCGCCTCGCTCGGCTTCGCTGCGGCGCGCGTCTTCGACGTGCTCGATCCGCTCGAGATCGAGAAGGACCAGGTGTTCGAAGAGCAGGGCGTCGCGCGCGGACGTGGACAGCTGCGCGCGCTCGGCAAGCTGCGCGGTGAAGCGACCGAGCTCCTGACGCTCGAATCGGTCGAGAAGAGCGGCGACCTCGAGGCGGGCAGCGCCGAGGCCGCGCGCCTCGAGGAGCTTCGCGGCAACACGCTCGTGCGCTTCGTCGCGCTCGATGCTCTCGCCAACGTCGTCTGTCCCGCATGCAAGCTGTGGAACACCGGCCACGGCGCCAACATGATGCGCGAAGCCGTCAGCCTCGTGGGAGGCTACGGCATCACCGAGGACTGCCCCGGCTTCCTGCCGCAGAAGTGGATGGACGCGCAGCTCGAGGCGACCTACGAGGGCCCCGAGGCCGTCCAGCGTCGCCAGCTGTCGGTGACGATGGCGAACCCGGTCTTCCTCGCGCAGATGAAGATCTGGATCCGCGAGATGCGCGAGATCGCGTCGGAGCGACCGGGCACCGGCGCGTGCTCGCTCGGCACGGCGATGACGCTGTGGATGTGGACGCTGAACCACCTGACGAGCGCCGAGGACGCCGACGGCAACCGCCTCTATACGAGCGCACGTCAGGGCGTGAGCTTCCCGCTTGCCGACGCGCTGTGCTGGATCCTCGCCTCGCGCTATCAGATCCTCGACGTCCTGCGCCTCGAGGAAGAGGGCGCGGCCGCGGGTATCGCACCCGAAGGGCTCGCCGGCACGGTCAATTTCCTCGGGGACCTGTGCCACGTGCAAGCCGGGCACACGGCGGGCGAGGTCGGCCGTATCTGCGCCGAGCTCGTATTCGGCTACAACCGCCACCCGGGGTGGGACCCGCAGAGCTGTGCCGCCTGCTTCGACGAGGCGGAGCTCGAGGCGCTCGAGGGCGTCATGCCCGGCATCGTCAGCTCGGCCGACAGCTATGGCGACGTCACCCACGAGGGCGAGGAGCACCCGGCGAAGGCCGGTCCGTGCGCATGCACCGAAGGGCTCGAGCCGTTTCTGCGCATGCGCATGAAGATGGACACCTGCCTGACCGGATCGCGGCTCGCCCAGGATCGCGCGGCCCACTCGTTGACGCAGGTGATGATACCCGAAGCGCTGGGCTATCCGACGTGAGCGAGATCGAACGTCAGAGCATGGAAGCCGATATCGTCTGCGTCGGCTTCGGGCCGGCGAGCGGCGGCTTTCTGACGGCGCTGTCCCGCGCGGTCGTCAACGAGGATGGCACACCCGCACTGGAGTCGAAAGTCGCGCCGGGCATGCCGCTGCAGGTCCTGTGCTACGAGCGCGCTGACGACATCGCCGTCGGCGTCTCCGGCGTCGTCACGCGAGCTCGCGCAATCCGTGAGAGCTTTCCCGATTTCGATCCGGCGCAGGTGCCGATGGCGACCGCGGTGAGCCGCGAGGAGGTCCTGTACCTGCTCGATCCCGTCGGCGCGAGCCGGCGATCGTTCTCGCTGCGCGCCGCCGATCGCGCCATCCGCGCGACGCGCAAGGTGCTGCCGTTCGAGTGCGACGCGCTGCGTCTACCGTGGACACCGGACTTCCTGCACAAGCACGACGGGTTCGTGCTGTCGCTCGGCCAGTTCAACCAATGGGTCGGGGCGCAGTTGATGGGCTCCGGCACCGTGCAGATCTGGCCGGCGACTCCGGTGACCGAGGCGCTCGTCGAGGATGACGGCGTCGTCGGTGTGCGCTTGATCGATCAAGGCGTCGATGCCAACGGCGAGCCCTCCGTGGGCTTCATGCCCGGCATGGACGTTCGCGCCGCGTTGACCGTCGTGGCGGATGGCCCGGTCGGCAACGTCGGCCGGCAACTCGATCACCAGTTCGGCATGCCCGAGGGGCACCACGTTCGCGAGTGGGCGATCGGCGCGAAGATGGTCGTCGAGCTGCGCGAGGACGTCGATCTCGAGCCCGGCACGGTGCTCCATACGTTCGGTTACCCCGAACCGGAGATCTTCGGCTTCTTCTACGTCGGCCCGGACCGCGTCGCGTCGGTCGGCATCTTCGTGCCGTCGTGGTTCAACAGCCCCGTGCGCACGACGTACCGCTACTTGCAGCACTACATGAAGCACCCGTATCTGTGGCGCTACCTCGAAGGAGGCAAGCTGCGGTCGTGGGGCGCCAAGTCGCTGCAGGAGTCGGGCAAGCAGGGCGAGCCGCAGCTTGCGGGCAACGGCTACGCGCGCATCGGCGAAGGTTCCGGCAGCACGAACGTCCTGACCGGTTCCGGCGTCGACGAAGCGTGGGCGACCGGCGCGCAGCTGGCAGAGGGCGTCATCGAGCTCTTGCGCGACGGCCGCGAGTTCACACGCGAGAACCTCGAGAAGGCCTACGTCAGTCGGCGACGCGCGAGCTGGGTCGAGGGCGAAGGCAAGGTCGCCGAGAACTCGCGCAACGGCTTCCAGCGCGGTGTCGTTGGTGGGCTCATCGGCATGTCGCTCGCGGGGCTGACGAAGGGGCGCGTGTCGATGCGCGACAAGCCGCCGCGTCACTGGGAGCGCATACCGAAGCTCGCTGACTACTACAAGGGCAAGATTTCCGAGACCGAGGTCGAGGCGATCCGGAAGGACTGCGACGCGCGCGGCGTCGCGCTTCACGATGCGCTGATGGAGCGCTGCGGCTGGCCGGAGATCCCGTACGACGGCTCGTTGCTCGTATCGCACCAGGACGCGCTGCTCCTGGGTGGGAAGGTGCAGGCGCCGCCGGGATATGCGGACCACGTCGTGTTCGTGCACCCCGAGCTCTGCGAGAGCTGTGGCGCGCGGATCTGCATCGAGGCGTGCTCCGGCCAGGCGATCGCGCCGGGCGAGGGGCGCGTGCCGGCATTCGATCGCGAGAAGTGCGTCCACTGCGGCGCGTGCATTTGGAATTGCTCCCAGGCCCTCCCCGAGGACCCGGAGCGCAGCAACATCGAGTTCCGCGCCGGAACCGGCGGCTTGCACTCCGCCGAGAATTGACGACCGCGGACGGATCGACGGCCGCGGACTGATCGACGGCCGCCATGAGGAGGTGGACTCTTGAGCACCGGATACCAGATCGTCGTCTGCGCGGGCATCGTCCCTGACCCGCTGCAAACGCTGGAGCCCGTCGACGGGCCTGGCGGCCCCGCGTTGAAGAACGAAATGATGCTGCCGGCGGTGCTCGATCCGTGGGCATCGCACGCGCTTTACGAGGCGGCGCACCTCGCGCAGAACGCGCCGGGCAGCAAGGTCTGGCTCGTGACGCTGGGGCCGAAGGCGAAGCTGCAGCAGGTCATGATGACCATCGCGCAGAAGCTCGCGTTCGAGCTCGTCGCACTCGACGGACCAGCCGGAGGCTTCATCGATTCGGCCGAGACCGCTGCCGCCCTCGCTGGTGCGATCGAGGGCATCGACGGCCTCGATCGGTCGCGTCTGCTGCTCTTCGGCGGTTGGGAGTCGGCCTCGCGCGGCGCGGGATCGACGATGCAGATCGTCGGCGAGATCCTCGGCATCACCGATCAGTTCCAGGGCGTCGACCGATTGACCGTCGGTGACGACGGATCGCTCGAGGTGCTCGAGCGCATCGAGGGCGGCCGCCATCAGGTGTCGGTGTGCGCCGGGGCGCCGGCCGTGCTCGGTTGGGCGACGGGGAGTCTTCCCGAGCCGCCGAACAACCCGCAGGTCGGCATGGCGAACATGCGCACCGTGATGCCGGCGCTCGGCAAGGCGCAGCCGGCGGCGGTGGGGGACGGAGGCGTCGAGTTCGAAAGCGTCGAGGTGCCGACGCAGCAGCGCGACACGAAGATCGTTCGAGATGTCCCGACCGACGAGATCGCCCGCGAGATCGTCGAGTGGATCGGCAGGTAGGAAAGGGAGCCAAAGCAGAGCCATGGAAACGATCCTCTTCCTCGCACACGCCGAATCGAACGGTACGCTGTCGAAGCCGGCCCTCGAGGCACTCGGCGCGGCGACATCGCTGGCCAAGGCGCTCGACGGCGCGCAGCTCGTCGCGGGGCTCATCGGTGCGGAGATCGACGCGGCCGCGAATCAGATCGGCGGCTGTGGAGCCGCTCGTGTCCTCGGAGTCTCCGGCGCCGACTTCGCCGCGCCGCGCTATGCGAGCGATGCGGCCGCGGCCGAGGCGATCTGTCGCGCTGCGGAGGCGACGATTGTCGTCGTGCCCGGGACGTCGCGCTTCACGCGCGTCGTGGCGGGCGTCGCGCATCGCCTCGGCGGTCGCGTAGACACGCACACGACGGGCGTCGCGGTCGGCGGCGATGGCGCTCCGACCGTTGCGCGCTGGTACTATCGCCAGCGCATGGAGGCGGTGCTGAAGCGCGCCGCGCGTCCGTGGGTCGTCGTCGTCGATCCGGGCAGCGGCACGCCGTGGGAAGGCGAGGCCGGCGCGGCGACGGTCGAGGCGGTCGCGGTCGAGCTCGGCGATGCGGCGCAGCGCACGAAGGTGACGGGCATCGAGGAGCCGGCGGGCGACGAGCAGACGATCCGTCCGGACGCAGAGCTCCTCTTCGTCGCCGGCGCCGGCTGGACGAAGAAGCAGGCGGACGGCGAGCTGCACGCGAAGGACGCCGACGAGCTGATCCTCGCGTTCATCGGCAAGGCGCAAGCATCGCTCGGCGGCAGCAAGTCGATCGTCGACATGGGCGGCGAGGGCGAGGCGGTCCTCAGCTGCATGTCGCACCTGAACCAGATCGGCCAGACCGGCGCGACGCCGAGGCACGCGAAGGGCCTCGCGACGTGCTGTCACGGCGAGGAGCCGCACGTCGTCGGCTGGCGCTTCATCGGTGAGCGCCGCGCGATCAACCTCGACGCCGGCTGCGGCTGGGCACAGGGCAAGGCGGACGTGCTGTACGTCGCCGACGCGTTCGAGGTGATGGCGAAGGTCAACGAGCTGCTGTCGAGCTGACGGGGGCTCGGAGTCGGATTCGGGCTCGGTGTCGGATTCGGGCTCGGTGTCGGATTCGGGCTCGGCGTCGGAGTCGGTGTCGGAGTCGGCGGCGGAGTCGGAGTCGGAGGCGGAGGCGGGGTCGGAGTCAGCGTCGGACTCGGCGTCGGCCGGAACTCTTCGCGCTGCTATCGGTCCTCTGGGAGAGTGAAGGTTCCGGTCTCGGCCACCAGCCCGTTGAGAAAGGCAATCCGACGCAGGAGCGACCGTCTCGTTTCTGCAGCCGGAGCCCTTTCTCAACGGACTGCTACGCTCTCTCTGCGCCAGGGGAACGACATGACACGCCAATCGCTCGTCCCGCGGATCTCGACCGTCGTCGCCCTCATCCTCGTCGTGTTCGCCGGCTCCGTCCGCGCCCAGCAGCAACCCCACCCGATCGATCCCGAGCTCGTCGAGGCGCAGAAGGCGGCCGGCAAGCTCGTCGTCGAGCGCTTGCGGCAGACCTCCGCCGAAGCCGGGCGCCTGTTGCGGCGCTGCGCGCCGTCGGCCGTGCTGCTCGTGGAAGGCCGGCACGACCACACCGAACGCGTGTTGCGCTGCCTCGGCATTCCGTTCAGCACGTGCTCGGCACCCGCGCTCGCACGACGATCGCTTCGCGGAGTGCGGCTCCTGATCGTCGATTGCCCGGGGTTGATCGGCGCGTCCTACGCGAAGGTGCGGCGCTTCGTCGCGTCCGGCGGCACGCTGCTGACGACCGATTGGGCCGTGCTCCACACGATTCAGACCGCCTTCGGAATCTCCCCGTGTCGCGACGCCAACTGCCGCGATCACCGCCACGTCCGCCCCGGCCCGCCGCCCGTGCGCTACACCGGGCGTCCAACGCGCGACGACGTCGTGCGCATCTCGCACATCGCGCGCCACCCGCTGACCCGCGGCGTATTCCCTCCGGGCCGCTCCGCGTGCTGGTGGCTCGAGAATCAGAGCTATCCGGTCGAGATCGTCGATCGCGCTCGCGTCGAGACGCTGTTCTCGTCGCAGGAGATGAGCTCGCGCTACGGCACCCCGACGATCGCGTTGACGTTCGGCCACGGTCGCGGCCGCGTCGTCCACGTCGTCAGCCACACGTACCTGCAGCGCAACGAGCTCCGCGAGCGGTGGGAGCGTCGCTCGTTCGCCGACGAAGCGAGCTCGCTCGGCTTCCGTACCGACGGCGAGGTGTACCGCAAGCTCTCCCGCGACGGTGTGCTGCGCCGCATCCCGGCGGGTCACCTGAACGCGGCGACGTCGATCCAGCAGTTCGTGCTCAACGTCGTGCTCGCGGCGCTGCGGCCCGCGCCGGTGCCGCATCCGCCACAGCCGCCTCGTCCTCCGGTGCCGCCGCGACCGCCGATCCGGCCGCTGCCACCTGCGCCGCCGCGCGTCGATCCCGCGGTGAGCGCGCAGTCGCTGCACGACACCGTGCTGCGCAGCGCGCCCGGCGGTGCGCCCGTGTTGCGCGTCGCCGCGGGCTTGCGGCTCGTCATTCGCGAACGGCGGGGTGATTGGGTGCGCGTCGAGACGCCGGCCGGTCAGAGCGGATGGGTCGCGCGGCGGGACGTGGGTGGGCGCTGAACGCTCGCCGACCTGCACCGTTGATCTCCTGCCTGTTCCCGCCGACGATGGGTGGCGCGAGCTCACGCGGCGTTCGGCCGTGGGCTCTTTTCGATCATCCGCCGCCCCGTCACGAGGAAAGACTCTCATGCGACGTGCGATAGCAGCTCTCGTGCGACCTGTTGCGACGACTCGAATCGTACTTGTGATCCTGGCCGTCGTCTCGATCTGCTGGGTGAGCGCACGCACTGCGCCAGCCGAGCGTGAAGATCGAGCGCTCGCGCACATGGTGTTCTTCGATCTGAAGGAGAAGACACCAGACTCCAGCGCGAAGCTCGTCGCGGGTTGCGAGAAGTACCTTTCGGAGCACAAGGGAACCGTGCACTTCTCCGTCGGTGTCATCGCCGAGGAGATGGCGCGAGACGTCAACGACAGCGAGTTCGACGTGGCGCTGCATATGGTCTTCCGGAACAAGGCCGCTCACGATGCGTATCAGGAGCATCCTCGGCACCACCAGTTCATCGAGGAGTGCAGCGGCCTGTGGAAGCGCGTGCGAGTGTTCGACTCGCACTTGACCTTCGTCTCTCGCGCGCGGGACCGCGATCGGCCCCGCAGGCTGCCCTTGCCCGACCGGGCCGCGCGTTTCTCAGGGCTGATCCGTGCAAAGGTCGTCGCGAAGCGCGACATCGGAGTCGTCGTCCACGTAGGCGAGATCGTGCGTCAGTGGAAGCACAGCAAGGCGGAGGACGCCGCGTCGCTCGTCGGCAAGCGGGTGCTCGTTCGCCCGTTCGTCGAGGAAGGCAAGCCCGCGCGTTCGATCGTTCGGTACCTGTCGCTCCTCGAGGTGGGGGACTCGGTGCGGCTCGATGTCGCCCACCGCCAGGGCGAGAGTCTGACGCTCCTCGAGCTCGACGAAGAGCAGCGCGCTCGCGTGCGCGCGAAGCCGGACAAGCGCGACTGAACGTCTGAACGTCGCACTCCCGGAGTTCGTCGTCCGCTCACTCCACGACCGTGATCGCCACCGGCTCGCTCGCGGCCCGGCACGGCGTGCTTGCGCGTAGGCGTTTCACGGCGTGGCTGTCGTGCGCGCCGAGCGGCAGGCCGCCGAACTCCTTGGCGGGATCGTTCTCGTAGTGGAACACGACGCGATACTGCCCCGGACCCGGGTATCGCGGCCACCCGATCCAGCTACCGAGGTCGATCGACTCGCCGGGTGCGACGTCGACGATCTCGTCCGCTTCGAGCGGATTGGTGTTGCCGCAGCGGGCGACGCCCAGCGGCTCGACGGGTGTGCCATCGGCGTGTTCGATCGTCCAGCGGATCGTCGGAGTGCGCCAGCCCGCTTCGCTGCCATCGCCCGGGAGGACGACGATCAACTTGCGGTCGTCGGTATTCGTCAACTTGACGGGCAGCGGGGTGAGCTTGGACCAGCGGATCGGTTCGTCCGAAGGCTCGATCGCAACGCGAATCGACCCCGCAGGCCGAGTCACCGAGGGGGCGGCGGGCGCGCCGTTCTCGTGGGGCGGCGCGCAACCGGCGAGCGACAGGATGGCGAGGGCGACGAGTGTCTGGTGGCGAGGCGTCATGGCTCACTCCGTGGTTTCTGCCGCGCGGGTGTTCCGACAAGCCCATCGTCGACAGGAATCGGCATCGTGAGTTGCGCCTTTCCAGCTCGGCCTTTCCGTCTACGATGGAGCGAGCCATGGCCGAGAACCCCTCTCACGATCCTCCGGGCACCGAGCCTCCCGCGCGCCGTAACTTCCTCGGCAGCGGCAACGACGCGTTCGTCTGCGGCCATTGCAGCTCCGATGTGCTGCCGCTCGCGAACGGCAGCTTTCGCAATCACTGCCCGCACTGCCTGTGGTCGCGGCATGTCGACGTCGTGCCGGGCGACCGCGCATCGTCGTGTGGTGGGCTGATGGAGCCGGTCGCGGTCGAAGGATCGAGCGCGGGCGGCTGGAAGATCACGCAGCGCTGCGTCGATTGCGGGCATGAACGCGCCAACGTCGCGGCGCTCGACGATCCCCGTCAGCCGGACGATTGGGATGCGCTCGCGGACATCGCGTCGGGCTGATGCGGCGGGCTACTTCCCGCGGCGCGCGACGTGCGTGGCCGGCGGGCTCTGCCGCATGGCGATGAGGCGCTGCTCGAGCGCGTTGCGAATCCGCGCGACGTAGGCGGTGATCTCCGGTCCCGGACAGCGCGTGTGCGTCGGGCCCGTGATCTCGCGGTGTGTGTACACCTCTCTCGGCGAGACGCCGAAGAGGTCGCTCAGTCGCGCGACCAGCAGCGTCAGGCTGCGCTGCTGCTCCTGCGTCAGGTGCTGGTGGCCACGCTCGTAGTTGCCGAGCACGACGATGCCGATATTGCCCTCGTTCTTGCCGCTCGCGTGCGCGCCCTGGTACTTCATCGGCCGCCCCTGCCAGACCTGTCCGGCACGGTCGACGATGTAGTGATAGCCGATGTCGGCCCACCGATTGTGGTTTTGGTGGTGGCGTTGGATCCGACGGATCTCCGCCGCGGCCGCCGCGGTCGTCATGGCGTGAGAGTCTTTCGGTGGACCGGAGTGGTGCACCGTGATGCGCCGGACGCGGGTCATCGGACGCGTATTGCGGCCGATGGAGCTGGCCGACCACTTCCAGCGCGGCAGCACCGTCACGGCCGGAAGCTCGGATGCGATCCGGGGCGGCATCGGCCCCTGTGCCGGCGGCGTCGGGGGCAGCGGGGCCTGAACGACGCGCGGGGCCTTGCGTTGCCGATACGGATCCGGAGCGCTGTTCGGCTCGACCGACAACGCCAGGCGCACAGCCGGGTCGTGCGGCATCGCGATCTGATCGCGATAGCGCCGCGCGGTCGCATGCTGGCTGCTGTGGCCGTGACAGACGACAAGGAATGCGAGCGTGCGATCGCGCTCCAAACCTCGAGCCCCGTTGAGTCCGCGGGCCAAGTAGCGCGCCGCGAGCGATAGCTCACCGACGCGCAGGTGCGCCTCGCCGAGCACGCGATCGATTTCCGCGCGCGCGTCCTTCTTCAGACTTCGGTGGCGCGCCGACGACGCACAGCGCAGGGCATCGCGCGGCTTGCCCTCGCGCAGGTAGGCCTTGGCTGCGGCCAAGAACCGTGACGATCGGTCCCGCACGAGTCGCGACGAGCGCGCGAGCCCCTCGAGGCTCTTGCCATTCGCGACGGCGACGCGGTCTGCACGTCCTGTTCCCTTGCGCGGGTTGATCCGGCAGCCGCCGGCGATCAGCGCGAGCAGCGTCAGGGCGACGACCGCGACGCAAGCGCGGCTCATCGCCGGACGCTCGGAGCGAACGACGCGTGAGGCGGCTCGGAGACGACGCACGACGCCACCACGACGCGGATCTTCTTCGCGGGTTCTCTTCACGGTTTTTCTTCGCCGGGTTCGTATCGACTTCTTTTCGAGCGGCACGGGAACGTGGGACTCTCCCGCGGCACGCGGCCACGGGCGGGTGCCTCGCACGGCCGTTCAGCGCCCAAGAGTAGCACGAAAGACCTTCCAAGAAAAGGCGTAAGTCGATCTGGTAACGGAGTTTCGGCTGCTTATCGGATGGCGGGGCTCGAGGTGGGCCGGCGATCGGGTTACGATCGGCGGCGCGGTAAATCCGCCGCGCACAGGGTCGCAAGCTCTCATGTGGTCACCCATCCGATCCCTCGCCATCATCGTCGCACTCCTGGGCTGCCGAGGCGCCGCCGCGGCCGAATCTGTCATCGACCGTCCGGAAACGTCGTCGTCGCGGCCGGGCGCTCCGGCGGCAGCCGATGCCTGCGGAGTTGGAGCCGACCGCTGCGCGGCGGCTCAACACCGCGTGTACGTCAGCGATCTGATCGCCGGCCGCGCCACGGCGCCGGCCGCCGTCGAGCACGAGCAGGCGTGGGGCGAGCTCGGCATCGACGCGGCCGCCTGGCTGCGCGGGCGCGATACCGGAACGACGCCGCTGCGCATCGGCCCTCGCGAGTTCAAGAAGGGCATCGGCCATCACGCCTCCGGCACGATCACGATCGCTCTGGACGGACGATTCCACTCGTTCCGCACCGCGGTCGGCGTGCACTGGCAGGGTGGCGGGCGGGGCAGCGTCGTCTTCCGTATCGACGTCGACGGCGCGACCGCATTCGAAAGCCCGCCGATGTCGGACAGCGATCCGGCGCGCGCCGTCGAGGTCTCCGTCGCCGGCGCGTCCGAGCTCCGCCTCGTCGCGAGCGACTGCGGCGACGGCATCGCGTGCGATATGGCGAGCTGGGCGGACGCGAGGCTCCTCTGCGACCCGACGCTACCCGGCTTCGGCCGCGCGCGCGTCCTTCTCGACGGTCAGGAGCTCCGGGAGTCGAGCGCCTCGGTCGGCAGCGTTGCACTCTTCGCGCGCGAGCGCGGGCCCCAGCTCCTCGTCACCCCCGGCGCGGGCGCCACGGTCGCGGTCCGAGGCGACGAGCAGGTCCGCATCGCGATTCCGATGACCGGCATCGCGTCCATCGAGCGCGTCGAGGTCGAGGCGGAGGTCGTCGATAGGGGGGCCTGCGTCGAGGTCGAGATCGCGTTCGACGGCAAAGCGACGCGTGGAGCGAAAGCGACGCTCGACGGCGCGAGAGGAACGGCGAGGCTGTCGATCGCAGTGTCCGACTCCGACTCCGACACCGACACCGACACCCACACCGACACCGACCCCCGCCCCGACACCC
>CAYMRB010000280.1:0-7367 GCA_964392615.1 uncultured Planctomycetia bacterium
TGTTGCTGATCGTCGGCACCGTCATCGCCCACCGACTCGCGGGCTCGGGCAACCGACGGTTCTGGGCGGGGCTCCCGCTCTTCATCGCCGCCTCCTGGCTGGCGAATACGGCTCGCGTGCTCGTCGTCGCGACCGCCGGAGTGCTCGTGAGCGCTGGGTTCGCGGCCGGTCACTTCCACACGTTCGCGGGGCTCGTCGTCGTCGGGCTCGTCTTCGCCGTCAGTTGCAGAGTCCTCGGACTCGGGAGAGTGCCGGCATGAACGGTCCTGATGCAACAGTCTCACCCCCGACCGACGCGCAGCGAGTCACGCTGCACGAGCGGATCGCCGCCACCGTGGCAATCGCGTACGCGGCGACCGCGTGCGCCGATCTGATCGCGGCCTGGCAACGCTCGCCGTTCGATCGCCTCGGCTGGTTGGCACTCGCGATCTGGCTTCTGCCGCTCGCCCTCCGCATGCGCGACGGAGCGCTGTCCGTCGGCTGGCTCGCGTTCGGCCTGCTCGTGTCGACGTTCGGGCGCATGGGCGATCTCAACGCGGCGCAGCACGTGGGCCTGGCGTGGTGTCTCGTCGCGATCGTTCCTCGGGGTCGGGGCCGGTGGTTGTGGCTCGCGACGTCGATCAGCTGGATGCCGCTTCTGGGCTGGGTCGGCTGTCGCGGGCTCGCCGGCTACGAGGTCGCTGCCCTCCGCGTGCTTCTCGCGGTCTTCGGCGCGACGGCGCTGTGGCGGTCGAGGTCGGGACGAGACGTGACGCGAGCGATGGACGCGACGGGAGCGACGGTGCAGTGATGACGATGCGACGACGCACAGTCTGGTTGTGGCTTGCCGTGGCGGTGTCCGTGAGCCTCGGCGTGACGTGGGGAGTCGTGCCACTCGCCGATGCAGCTTCGCGGCTCGGCCGACTGCCGCTGCGGACACCTGGAGTGAAGGGTGTCGAGATCGAGCTGACTGACGGAGAGCGCAAGAGCTTCGGAAAAGCGAGCGCGACGAAGCGTCTCTATCGCGTCGGCGGGCAGGAGTTCCACCTCCTCGTCCTCGACGGGACGCGAGATCGTCATGCCGTCCACGATCCCCTCTTCTGCTTCCGCGGCGCAGGGTGGCACGTCGACGCCGAGGAGCCGCTCGCCGTGGCAAACGGCAAAGGCAATGCCATCCGATTGACGCGCGGCGACGAGACGGTCTACGCGCTGTACTGGTTCACGACCGGCCGCGAGATCCACGCGTCCGCGCCGCGCTACTGGGCTCAATCGACTCTGCGGAGGATGTCGTTCGGTGCGAGTGGCGACGAGCCGGTCCTCGTCCTGCTCCACGCGTCCGACGCGAAGCCGAACTGGCGACGAGTGCTGCGACGGTTCCGGCAACTCGAAAACCTCTGAGCTAGCCTCGAATCTCGCGCTAGCGGGTCCACAGGCGCTTGAGACTCAGGAAGCGCTTCTCGAAGAGGTGAAAGCTGAGCCATGCCGTGCCGATCGTCAGCGCGGTGACCAGGATCAGTCGCAGTGGCGCGTCCCATCGCATATCGCCGAAGAACGGCTGAAACCGCTCCGGATCGGCGACTGTGCCGTTCGGCCGTAGCTCGGCCGCTCGCCACATGCCGACCAGGAAGAGGATGAGCATGTGGTAAAGGTAGAGCCCGTACGAGTACGTGCCGAGGAAGGTCATCACCCGCGTTTCCAGAACGCGCCGCAGAAGGCCTCGGCGCTTGCGCAGCGCGCCCGCGACGATGCCCGCGAAACCCACCGCGCAGAGGGAATATCCGCCTGCGGCGAAGAGGGCGTCGCCTCGCGCTCCGACGAAGACGGTGTAGACCAAGACGACCGGCAGGATCACTCCGGCAGCGAGCTTCCAGAACCACTCGTAGTGCCGGACGCAGAAGCTCGGTGAGCGAACGTAAGCCGCGAGCGCCGCGCCGACGGCGAGACTGTCCATGCGACAGAACGTCGCCATGTTGGTCACGTGGGGCCAGTCCCCGATAAGGCAGATCGCAGCGACGCGCGCGACGATCGCGACCAGACAGAGAGTCATCGCGAGTCGTGGCAGAGAGGGAGCGCACGCGGCGACCAAGAACGGCCAGACCAGGTAGAACTGCTCCTCGACCGAGAGGCTCCAGGTGATCGCCAGGAAGTCGTGCATCCCGTCGCGCATCCCGGCGAGCGACTCGGTGCCGAGAAACCCCGTCACCGCAGGATCGTTGAACAGCGTCATGTGGTTGGCGTTGTACGCCAGCAACCACGGCAGAAGATCCCGATTCGCGAGCAGCAATTCGTCCGAGAAGCCGACGGCGCGGACGACGGGAGGCAGGACGACGAAGCAGAGAAAGAGGAAGAGGAGGTAGAGCGGGAAGATCCTCAACGATCGACGCACGATGAAGTTCCGGAAGTAGTGTGGCGTGCCCCGGGAGTCGAGGAGGATTCCGGTGATGAGGAATCCGCTCAGAACGAAGAAGAGGTCCACGCCGACCCAGCCGATCTCGGAGGCCTTCGAGATCCCCGTCGCCACCGCCCCACCCCAGAGAAAGGGCCACACGTGGTGAAACAGGACCAGCGCGATCGCCAGCCCCCGAACGCCGTCCAGAGCTGGAACGTGCCCTCGAAGGTGGAGATGCCTCTCGCCCGCCAGCGGGACGCGTGCGCGATGTGATCGCGCCGCGACCGGCGTCGTCTCTTCCTGAACCACGAACTCCATACGGATCGTCTTCCGGTGAATTCTGCCAACCGCTCTCCTCCGTATCGACTCGCACCCGCACGGTCTTGATCCAGTTCCGATAGCGACGGTCACGCACCCGGGAAGGCAATCCGGCGCGAATGTTGTAGGCTTCATCGCTGGTCGGGCCCGCTCGCGCGGTCCCCGCCCCCGGGCTGTTGTGAGTGCCTCGGGGAAAGTTGCACCGAAGCAGGGCGGTCGAGCCGCTCGCACGATCGAGACAGGTCGTACGAGCTTCGCCGCGCTTGCGGAGCACCGGCAATTCGACCGTCCTCCGAGTCTCGAAGCGAGGAGACGGGTTGGCGCGGAGGGGAACAGGAACGGATTAGAGGCGGTGACGATGAGTCAGGCAGACGTTTCCAGCACGGTCGATGCGCAGTTCGAGGAAGCCCTGTACCGACACGCGAAATGCGCTCTTGGAAGAGAGTGGTCGGAGCTCGGCGAGCAAGGACGGGAGCAGGTGGTGTCGCTCGCGGTGCGCGACTTCTGCGTGTCGCGAATGCTCGAGACCGAGAAGCGCCACCGGCAATCCGGCGCCAAGCGGGTGCACTACCTGTCGATGGAGTTCCTCATGGGCCAATCGTTGGGGAACAACGTCCTCAACGCCGAGATCGAGCCGGCCGTGCGCCGAGTTCTCACGAAGCTCGGCGTCGACTTCGACGCGCTAGCACGCGACGAAGAGGACGCCGCGCTCGGCAACGGCGGCTTGGGTCGCTTGGCGGCATGCTTCCTCGACTCGATGGCGACCCTTGGCATCGCGGGCTACGGGCACGGCATCAACTACGAGTTCGGCTTGTTCCGGCAGGAGATCTCCGGCGACAGGCAGAAGGAGCGTCCGGACCATTGGCTGTGCGAACGCTCTCCCTGGGAGATCGAGCGCCGCGATGAAGCCTGCGTAGTTCCCGTCTACGGCAGGGTCGTCGAGTCGATCGATCGCAACGGGGAGTACAACCCGATGTGGCTCGACTGGTCGGTTCTCGTGGGCGTGCCGTACGACATGCCGATTGTCGGATACGGCGGGCGCACCGTGAACTACCTGCGGCTCTACTCGGCGCGCGCCTCCGACGAGTTCGACATGGCGATCTTCAACGAGGGCGACTTCCACCGCGCTGTCGACGCCAAGGTGCATTCAGAGACCGTCTCGAAGGTGCTCTACCCTTCGGACGCCGTGGCGGAGGGCAGAGAGCTCCGTCTCGTGCAGGAGTACTTCCTCGTCGCGTGCGCGCTTCGAGGCATCGTGCGCGGCCTGGAAGCGGAGGGGATCGACATCTCGCAGCTGCCCGAGAAGGTGGCGATCCAGATGAACGACACGCACCCGTCCTTGGCGGTCGCCGAGCTGATGCGCCTGCTGGTCGACGAGTACGGCGCTCCCTGGATCGCGGCGTGGGACCTGACACGGCAGACGCTGGCCTACACGAATCACACGCTGCTGCCCGAAGCGCTGGAGAAGTGGCCGGTGTCGTTGCTCGAGCGGGTGCTGCCCCGCCATCTGCAGATCATCCACGAGGTGAACCGGCGCCATCTCGAGGAGGTGATCGAGGTGTGGCCGAACGATCCGGTGAAGCTCGCCCAGATGTCCGTGATCGAAGAGGGCGACGAGAAGAGAGTCCGCATGGCGAACCTCGCCATCGTCGGCAGCCACTCGATCAACGGCGTGTCGGCGATCCACTCCGATCTCGTGAAGTCACGCCTCGTACCCGACTTCTACGCCATGTTCCCCGAGCGCTTCAACAACAAGACCAACGGCGTCACGCCACGACGTTGGATGGCGCTGGCGAACCCCGAAATGACGTCGCTCATCACGTCAGCGATCGGCGACAGGTGGCTGCACGATCTGGACGAGCTGCGCGGCCTGGAGACCGTCTGCGACGACGCCGGATTCCGCGCCGAGTTCGCGGCCGCGAAGACCAAGAACAAGCAGGCCCTCGCCGAATTGATCCGACGGCGCACGCTGCAGACCGTCGATCCGGAGTCGCTGTTCGATGTGCACGCGAAACGCATTCACGAGTACAAGCGGCAGCTCCTGAACATCCTGCGCATCGTGAACGATTTCCTTCGGGTCACCGAGGACGGCTGGACGCCGCCGGCACCGCGCACGTACATCTTCGCGGGGAAGGCCGCCCCCGGGTACTGGGCGGCGAAGGAGATCATCCGGCTGGTCCATCGGGTCGCCGCCATGGTCCATGGCGACCCGCGCACTCGCGACGTCATGCAGGTCGTGTTCCTGCCTGACTACCGCGTGTCGGTCGCGGAGCAGTTGATTCCGGCCACCGACCTGAGCGAGCAGATCTCGACGGCCGGTATGGAAGCCTCCGGAACCGGCAACATGAAGTTCGCCATGAACGGCGCGCTCACCATCGGCACGGCCGACGGGGCGAACATCGAGATGTGCGAGGAGATCGGCGACGAGAACATGTTCATCTTCGGGCTGTCGGCGCAAGAGATCGAACAGCTCCGCTGGACAGGCGAGTACCGGCCTCGGGAGATCTACGAGCGCAGCGACACGGTACGCCGCGTACTCGACTGCCTGCGATCGCCGGTCTTGAGTCCGGATGATCCCGGCCTGTTCACGTGGATCGTCGACGCGCTGCTGACCCACGGAGACACGTACTTCGTGGTGGCGGATCTCGAGTCCTACCTGACGGCCCAGGACAGCGCCGGAGCCGCGTACTGCGACTCCGACGAGTGGTGCCGCAAGGCGATCCTGAACGTCGCTCGCATGGGCAAGTTCTCGAGTGACCGCTCCATCGCCGAGTACGCGTGGGAGGTGTGGCAAGCCGAGGCGAGCGATAAGGACGTGATCTGGCCGTCGCCCCGGACAGTCGAAGCGTAAGAGAAAGGCAGATCCATGCAGTTCATTTCCGAAGAGGTCGGTGAGTTCCTCGTCGTCAGGATTCACGTGAAGAGCCTGACCGCGGCGAACGCCAAGGAGTTCACGAACGATATCGCCGAGCACTTCGACGAGGCTACGAGTCTCGTCCTCGATCTCGGCGAGATCGGCATGATCGACAGCACCGGCCTCGGCGCGCTGATCTCGTTCGCGAAGAAGCTCCATGCGACCGGCTGCGACCTCAAGCTCTGCGGGGTCACCAAGCCTGTCCGGTCACTGTTCGAGCTCGTCCGCCTCCACAAGGCGTTCGACATCTACAACGACGTGGAGGAGGTCACCGGCACCGTTCGCGCCTGAGCGGTGACGATCCCCCTGGGGCCCGAGAGCGAGCCATGAAAACCAAGAAGCAACTGACCCTGTTCGCGTTCATCGATGCGTTTGGCTGGGAGATTCTGCAGCGCCACTCGTTCATGGACGATGTGCTCGAGCACAAGAACCCTCTGGGCACGGTGTTCGGGTACAGCTCGACCTGCATTCCGACGATCCTCACCGGTTGCATGCCGCGTGAGCACGAGCACTTCTCGTTTTTCTACTACGACCCGCCCCGCTCTCCGTTCGGCATGTGCAAGCTGCTGGGAATGCTGCCGAAGTCGCTGACCCGACGGGGACGCGTGAGGCGGATGATCAGCCGCGCGGTTCAGAAGTACTACGGCTACACCGGGTACTTCCAGCTCTACAACATGCCGTTCGACCGGCTGCCCCTGTTCGACTACTCGGAGAAGAAGGACCTCTACCAGGCCGGGGGCGTGAACGGCGGACAAGCCACGATCTTCGACTTCCTCCGCGACCGACAGACTCGACTCCACCTGTCGGACTGGAGGCTTCCGGAAACGGAGAACTTCGCCGCACTGCAGCGCGATCTCGACGTCGGCGAGATCGACTTCGCCTACCTGTACCTGGCGGAACTCGACGGCTTGCTCCACGTCAATGGCAACCACTCGCCCGTGATCTCCGAGAAGGTGGCCTGGTACGAGCGCAAGCTCCGCGAGACCCTCGAGTGCGCCAGCAAGCACTACGGCGACGTTCGGCTCTTCGTCTTCTCCGATCACGGGCAGTCCGACATCCAGGATACGTGCCCGCTGATCGAGCGGATCGAGCCGCTGGGACTGCGCTTCGGCGTCGACTACGCGGCAGTCTACGACTCGACCATGGCCCGCTTCTGGTTCCTGAAGCCCGCCAGTCGAGAGAAGATCGTCGCGGCGCTCGAGGAAGAGCCGCGGGGCCAGATACTCAGCCCGGAGAAGAGGGCCGAGTGGGGCTGCGACTTCCGAGGCGACAAGTACGGCGAGCTCTTCTTCCTGCTCGATCCCGGCGTGCTGCTGTGCCCGAGCTTCCTCGGCGAAGTCCCCCTTGCGGGAATGCACGGCTACGACCCGTTCGACAAGGACTCCGTCGCCATGATCTCGAGCAACGTCGCGCCGGACCCGATGCCGCAGCGTCTGGACGACATGTATGCGCTCATCGCGCAGGAAGCGATGCGGCAGAACGAGTCCGAGAGCGTCGTCGCGACGGGAGCCTGAGAAAGCCATGACAACGCACGTCGTGATGCGATCGCACAACGACATGCCGCTCGTCGGCGAGACGCTCTCCGCGCTCTCGAGTCAGCGCGGCGACTTCGATCTCGTCGTGATCGACAACGCGTCGAGCGACGGCACGCGCGAGGAGGCCGAGAAGTACACGCGCCACATCGTCAACGTGCCGGCTGGAGAGTACGTTCCGGGCCGCGTGCTGAACCGCGGCATGGAGGAGACCTCCGGCGATATCGTCGTGTTC
>CAYMRB010000280.1:7377-13419 GCA_964392615.1 uncultured Planctomycetia bacterium
GCACTCCGCAGAACGGCGATTGGCTGTCACAGCTGGTCGACGGGTTCACCGACGACGACGTCGCGGCGGTCTTCGGCCGCCAGATACCGCGTCCGGACTGCGCTCCCCTCCACGCGAAGGACACCGAGGACACGTACGGCGACGGTAGCCGCCAACAGTACTGGAAGCACTGCTTCTCGATGGCGTCGTCGGCGATCCGACGCTCGTGTTGGGAGGAACGTCCGTTCAACGAGGACATTCAGTACTCCGAGGACATCGAGTGGACCTGGTGGGCCAGGAGGCAGGGATACAAGATCGGTTACGTGCCGACCTCGGTCGTCATGCACTCGCACAACTACACGCTCCGCCAGCTCTATCGCCGGCACTACGGCGAAGGACGGGCGGAGGCGTCCATCTTCGACTGGAGCCCCTGGGAGCGCGGCTGGCTCCGGTACTCCCTCCTGCCATACGGACGCCAAGTTCTGAACGACTGGAAGTACGCGCTCAAGTCCGGAAGCGTAATGAGCATCGCCTCATCGCCGGTGACGCGTCTGGCACAGCTCCTGGGACGTCGGGCCGGATTCAAACGGGGGTGGAAACAACGATGTCAGTAAGCGAAGAACACGCCGTCATAGACCGCGAGCGGAGCGACGCTTCGGCCGTCGCGTCTCCCGACATCGCCTTCGCGAGCCACGCGTCGCGCGAGTTCAACGAACGGCTCGGTGAGGTCATCGGTCGGTTCACGGAGGACACGAAGGCGGCGCTCGGGGACAACCTCTTCGCGCTCGTGCTCGGCGGTGGCTACGGCCGCTCCGAGGGTGGTGTCCTGGTGGTCGACGGCGTCGAGAAGCCCTACAACGACTTGGACTTCACACTGGTCGTCAGAGACAAGCGAACCGTTCCGTTCGCGCGTCTCGACGAGATCTCCGAGAAGTACGAGCACGAGATCGGCATCCACGTCGACTTCAGCCGTCCACTGTCCGCTGCCGACGTTCGATCGCTGCCCCACTGGCTGATGTGGCAGGATCTTCTCAACGGACACATCACGATCGCCGGCGAAGAGAACTACCTCGCGAAGCACGCTCCCGCCAAGCTCGGCGGTCCGCTTCCGACGATCGAGGCCACGCGGCTCCTTCTCAACCGTGGAGCCGGCCTGCTGTGGGCCCTGCGGATCTGTCGCGGTGCGGCCGACAAGGAGGACGCCGACTTCGAGCGACGCAACCTGCAGAAATGCGTCCTCGCGTTGGGCGACGCGCTCCTCATCTGCCACGAGGCGTACGCCACGCCCTACCGGGGACGCGACGAGCGTGTCGAGAAACTCGCGGCGTCCGTGAAGGAAGTCGGGGACTTCTGCCTGACGGGGCTCTACCGTGAGGCTCTCGCCTTCAAGTTCGAGCCGCACTCGGTTTCCGAACAACCGCCATCCGAGGAGCGATTGGTGGAAGTCGCCGGGCTCTGGGGACAGGTCTTCCTGCACGTCGAGAGAGTCCGCACCGGCAGGAACTGGCCGTCACTCGACGCGTACGTCGCGTGGCACGGCATCCGCGAGCCGGAACAGCACGGCTGGCGAGAGCGCGCCAAGAGCCTGCTGCGGAATCTCCTCCGCGGTCAGTTCTCGTCGCGATATCCGCGCGAAGAGCTGTACCGCCAGCTTCCCGCCCTTCTCGGCCTGACGACCGAGACGTGCGAGAGCTGGAAGGAGGACGGCGATGCCTTCTTCGCGACCTGGGAGAGATTCAATTGACGACCGCGCACGAGACGACATCACTGGCGGAGCAGTTCTCGGCCGATCTCGACCTCGCCATCCGTTCGGTCAGCTTGATCCAACGGAACGCCTACTGCGCGATCTACCGGGTCGACGACGGCGAAACGCCGTACATCGTCAAGCAGTATCACGGCGACGATCCGAGCCTCGCCTCCGCCGAAGCCGAAGCCGTGGACTTCTATCACGGCCTGGCGTGCGAGAACGCCGCGCTCATCGATTCCCGCGCGGTGCGCTTGAACCCCGACCGCAACATCGTCTGCCTCGGCTTCGTTCAGGGAGAGTGCTTCAGCAAGACGGTCTACCGGGGCAGGACGAACCGAGCGGAGCGCGACCGGTCCTGTCGCATCATGACGACGCTGGGCTCGGTCCTGCGAGAGATTCGCACGCGCACTGCGGCGCCCGGCGCACCGACGTCGCCGTTCATGTTCGAGTACATCCGGTACTGCTCGGGACGCTTGCGAAACCTGCCCGTGCTCGGCCCCACGCTATTCCGGAACATGGTCGACTCCGCGGAGCACATCCTCGAGACCTTCCAAGCCGCTGACGTGACGCCGTCCTTCATCCACGGCGATTTCGTCTGCCGCAACATTCACGTCGACGGCGATCGCGTCGGGCTCATCGACTTCGCGAACACGATCGCGACGAGCCACACGCTCAACGACGTCTACAACATGCGCACGACGCTCGGAAGTCTCCTGTTGCCGCCCGCGTACCGTCGCGAGCTTCTCGACGCGTTCGCCGCAGGGTTAGGAGACCTCGATCTCGAGGAGGCCGCGCATCGCTTCTACTACGAGTACCACCGTCGAAGATGGCTGATGCTGAAGCTGTACAGTCGCAGCCCGGCGAACTGGGCCCTCTCCGCCGCTGCGCTCGCTTCGTTCTGCCGCCCTTACGAGCGAACTGATGTCTCGCGATGAGCATCGCGTCGTTACTCGGAATCCTCATGTTCCTCGTGGGAGTCCCCGCGGTGACCGGATTCCTCATGGCGCAGCCGAAGTACTACCGGCTCGTGCTCACGGTGATGGTCTTCTCGACCTGCCACATCAAGAAGCCCTTCTACCAGGAGGTGCTATTCGAGACGTACCGCGGCGTTGATCGCGGCTTCGGCGTCACGATTCCGGACCTCCTCTTCTTCGGGCTGTTCTTCTACATCCTGCTCAATCGCCGCAAAGGGGTCGCCTTGTGGCCGTTCAACTTCGGCCCGTGGCTTCTCATCGTCGCCCTGTCCGCAATCTCGGTCTTTCAGTCGGCGGTGACGTACTACGGCCTCTTCACGCTGCACAAGTACATCCGCGCAATCGTTCTGTACTGGGTCGCGGTGAACGCGCTACGGGACCGCAAGGACGTACAAGCGGTCATCAACGGCTTCATCTACGCGCTCGTCTTCCAAGGCTGGGTCGTCCTCTTCGATCGCTATGTGACGGGCAAGGCGGTCAATCGATCCGTAGGGAGCTTTCCGCACCCGAACACGCTCGCGATGTACGTCGATCTGATACTCCCCGTCGTGCTGTCCGTCTATCTCACCGGCACGCTGTCGAAGAGGATGGGGCGACTCGCCGTGCTCGGAGTGGCGCTCGGCATGGTCGCCGTGATCTTCACGAAATCACGCGCGGCGCTGGTCATCATGCTGGGAGCCGTGGGTGCGACCTGTGCGCTATCGGTGGTCTGGAAGCCCACGATCCGGAAGTTCTCGGTCATCGGTGTGGGGCTCTTCGCCTGCATGATCGGAGGGGCGATCGTGGCGCCCATGATCATCAAGCGATTCACCGAGGCGCCCAAGGAGTCCCACGAGACGCGGGTCTACTTCAACCACGCAGCCATCGCGATGGCGAACGACAGCACGTTCGGGGTCGGCCTCAACGCGTACTCGTGGGCGCTTGCCAACACGGACTACTACTGGCTCGTCTATCCAGACAAGCTGGACACCGTCAAGGACTTGGTGGAGTTCCGGGACAGCAAGCAGGGGAAGAGCCGACTCGGCACCGCACACCACATCTACTACCTGTTCGCGGCCGAGACCGGCTGGCTGGGAATGTGGTGCTTTATCGTCTTCATCGGGCGCTTCTACCTGCGCGCCGCATGGGTCTTCTTACGGACGCGAGTCGAGTACGACAAAGCGATCATCCTCGGCATGTTGCCAGCGTTCGCCACGCTCCATCTGCAGGGATTGCTCGAGTGGATCTTCCGCCAGACGCAGGTGTTCTATCTGTTCTTCATCGTGTCGGGGCTGATGGTGGCCGTGTCGCGGCTGCCCAAAGAGAACAAGGGAAAGCAACGGCGAGTGCGGTCGGTCAAGGGACGCCCGAAGTCCGGAATGCGGGCCGTGACGACATGAACGCTCGCACGCTGTTCACTCGGCGGAAGTCGAGAGAGGTGAGGAGATGACGACGGAAACGGTCGAAGCAGCCCCCACTGCCGCGCCGCCGAAACGCGCGCGTTCGAAGGCGATTCTCTGGAATACGCTGTCGAGCTACTCGCGCGACCTCGTTGACGCCGTGACGATGATCGTGCTGACGCCGATCCTGATCCAGACGCTCGGCAAGGCCGGCTTCGGCCTCTGGTCCTTGATCTGGGCGTTCGTGAACTGGTTCGCGCTCCTCGACATGGGGATCGGAACGTCGGTCGTGAAGTTCATCGCCGACGCGCGAGGCCGCGGAGACATCGACGGCCAGCGGCGAGCCATCGCGACCCTGTTCTGGGTCTATGCCGTCCTCGGCGGCCTCCTCATCGCCGGGATCGCGGGCAGCGTGTTCCTCTTCAACGATCTCCTGGCGATCCCGCCGGAGCAGTCCGCGACAGCCTCGTTCGTCCTGATCGCTCTCGGAGCACGCTCGGCGGCGTGCATGCCGTTGGGCATGTTCCGCGGCGTGCTGGTCGGAAACCAGCGCATGCGCGTCGCGAACGCGTACAAGATCCTCGCAGGCGTCGTCTATCTCGTAACGGCTGTCGTCGGCTTGCGATACTTCCCGGACCTCCGGTTCTTGGCGCTCCTGAACCTGTTCGTCGGGATCGCTCCCATGGTCGCGATGATGGTGCACGCCAAGGCAACGCTCCCGGGGACGAGCGTTCACCCGCGCTATTTCGACAAATCGCTCGTCAAGAAGCTGTCGTCGTTCTCGTTCTACTTCATGATCATCCAGGTCGCCGGCCTGATCTATACGAAGGTCGATGCGATCATCATCCAATCCGTCCTGTCGCTCGAGATGGTCGCGGTCTACACGATCGCCATGCGATTGGCCGAGAAGGGCCAGCAGTTCTGCTCGCATCTTCCGAAGGCGCTGACACCGATCGTCGCCGAGCTGCACAGCGCTGGAGAGGAGAAGAACCAGCAGGCCGTCTGGTATCTCGGCACAAAGTTGACCGTCGCGTTTTCCGTGCCGCTCTTGCTCGGCTTGATGGTGCTCGCGCGGCCGCTCGTCCTCGCGTGGACCGGTCCCGAACTCGTCGACAGCGCAGCCGCGTTGGTCTGGCTCGCAGCAGCGGCTCTTGTCACGGTTATCCACGGAAACACCGTGAACGTACTCAGCATGGCAGGTCACCAACGCTACCTGGCCTCAGCGATGATCGCCGGCCAGCTGCTGAACCTCGGGCTGTCCCTGGTCCTCATCCGTTACGAGGGCATCCTCGGTGTCGCGAAGGCGACGTTCATCTCTGCCCTGCCACTGCAGGTGCTGCTGATCCAGCGCCGGGCGAACAAGGTGTTCGGCACTTCGTGCTGGAGCTTCTACTGGCGAACCGTCGCCCCTTGCGCAATCCCGACCGCGATTCTTCTCGGACTGTTCTTCGGTTCGCGCTCGTACTGGGAGCCCGGAGGCCTCATCGGGGTCGCGGCGCTCGAGGGGATCGGCGCGATAACGTTCTGGGCCGCATTCTGGGCCTTTGGCCTGAGCCGTCGGGAGAGGGTATATTTTTCTGAGAAAGTGCTCTCTCGGCTGCGCAAGCGGAGAAAGGCGACGGTATAGCCTTTGTCCGTCTTGTCGCAGGTTGGCAACCGCTCGGCGTGCCCATGGCGCCGAGAGAGGGGGAGGCGCTAGAGGTAGGTGGCACCACCAGACGCAGTTGGCTACACCAGCGTCGCGGAGGAGCCGGCGGTTGAACTCGACGAACAGGGGGAGGCCGCGGGCGGACTCCCTCTCGACATTGCAACACTAATTATCGGCCTATGGAGACGGAAGTATATCTTCGCTGTCTGCGTGATGATGTTCATGGGCTTGGCCGTGGTTGCGGCCGACGCCCTCGGCAAGAAGCTCTACCGCGCCAGCACGGTGCTCGTGTACAAGCCGCAGGGCGCGGACGCT
>CAYMRB010000281.1:0-13367 GCA_964392615.1 uncultured Planctomycetia bacterium
GTCGCGGGGTTGCGGGCGTCGTCCTCGGGGATGCCCGCCTCGACCTTACCCACCAGGTCGGCGCCGACGTCGGCCGCCTTGGTATAGATACCGCCACCCACGCGAGCGAACAGCGCCTGCAGCGACGCACCCATCGCGAAGCTCAGGGTGATCGTGGTCAGCTCGACCAGCGAGAAGTCGGTGACGCTGTTCAGGACGAGGAACCAGACGCTGATGTCGAGCAGCGCGAAACCGGTCACGCACAGGCCCATGACCGCGCCGGCGCGGAACGCGACCTTGAGGCCCGCGTTGAGCGACTCCTTGCACGCGTTGGCCGTACGGGCCGACGCGTTGGTCGCCGTCTTCATCCCCAGGAATCCACACACGCCCGACAAGATCGACGCGATCGGCACGCCGGCCGCGGTGAGCATGCTCTGCAGCCCGCCGAACGCCATTCCGAGCAGAATGAGCGCCAGCACGGCTACGACCAGGTATACGACCTTGGCCTGTCGACCGAGGTAGGCGTAGGCGCCCTCGCGCACGGCCGTGGCGATGCGGACCATCTCGTCCGTGCCCTCGGCGTGGCTGACCACGCTACGGTAAAGAATGAACGCCGTGATCAGCGCCAGCACGGCGCCGACGGGCGCCAGGTACCACAGCGGGGGAATACCGACAGCCGCATTCGCGACGGGAGCGGCCGGCGCCGCCGCGTCCTGACCGATCGCGGCGGTCGCGCACGCGAGCAGGACGCCGAGCGCGGGGGCGAGCCTCTTCAATAGCAACGATTTCATCGTGATGGATCTCCGCAATAACCTCGGTAGAGCGATAGCGAGCCCCGAATTAGGGAAAGAGCTGTCAACCATTGCCTCGACTACTCCAGGGAGAAGAAACGCGATTC
The DNA here is from genome assembly GCA_964392615.1 of uncultured Planctomycetia bacterium. Lineage (GTDB taxonomy): Bacteria > Planctomycetota > UBA8108 > UBA8108 > UBA8108 > CAYMRB01. Next base: position 878 of record CAYMRB010000281.1, read on the forward strand.
CCGCTGCCAGATGCGAACACGCCGCAGCGGCGAAAAGGACGTTCGGCTACCGTGCCACCTCTCGGGCAAGCTGTTTCCGCCTGGGTACCGGGGGTCCGGCGGACAGAACGCAGGCTCGAGAGAGGGGGAGTTCCGTTCGTCTCTCGCCAGTGCTTCGGTTCGCGACGGGTGTGCGGTTGAGTCGACCGTCGGCTCGGAACCGCTGTTGATAACAGTTCCCGCGATCCTTGTCGAGATGACAACGGCGGAGAATTCCCCGATTCACCACAAAGAGCCCCGTCGGCGTGCGAAACGCGGCTCTTAGGAGTGTCCTGCCGGAAATTCCAGAAACGCGCTGACGAAATGGACCACGAGCACCCAGAGGGTCGCCAGGATGACCGTCGACGTGATCGAGGTCGACACATCGACTCCGGACCGCTTCGGGCGCACGCCGAGCTCGTACGCGATCGCGCCGACTCCGAGTCCGCAGATCACGACCTTGGCGAGGACCCAGGCCGTGCCGGCGTAGGCGATCTCCCCCGGCACGATCAGGTCCCGGCTGAAGTGACGTTCCCAGAACTGCGTCCGGCCGGGGTTATTGAAGACGAACACGATGAGGCTCGTCGCGCGGGCCGCGAGGAAGCTCAGGCCGACCAGGAGGGGCGTTGCAACGGCCAGCGACAGCAGGATGTTCGTCAGGAGGTAGCGCCCCGGCTTGGCGCCCAGAGACCGCATCGCGTCGAGCTGGTGCCCGTAGGACCGATTGCCGACGTCCGACGCGATCGCCGCCCCGCAGCGCGCCGCGAGCAGGATGGTCGTCAGCACCGGCACGACGATGCGATACAGCGCGAAGCCGAGCGCGTTCAGCACCTCGTCGCCGATGAGCGGTTCCGTGTAGTTGCGGTGGGGCAGGAATTCGTACGAGAAGTACGTCGCGACGAAGCCCGCGATGATGCCGGCGCACGCGAAGTACGCCCACGACGAGAACGACGCGACGAGTCGCAAGTAGTGCAGGAAGTACCGCAGCCCCCATTTCGGGCTGCGCCACAGCGGGATGAGCGCGAGGACGCTCGCGACCGTGCGCTCGATCGCGACGCCGGTGCCGGCGAAGAAGCCGCCGACCGCGCTCGTCGCGCGTCGCAGCATGGACGGCGGCGGTCCGGGGTCGCCTTCTTCGAACGTCGCCGCGCCGGGCATGTCGTGTTCGAGCTCGGCGAGGCTGTCGACCGGGATCTCCCGCAGGCTCTTCTCGTCGGGGTCGAGCAGGTAGACGCGGTCCGCGACGTCGCTGAGGTGGGCGTAGTCGTGGGTGACGACGACGGTCGTCTTGTCGTGGCGCTTGCTCGTCGCCCGGATGCGCTCCGCCACGCGCGTCGCGTTCGCCGGATCGAGCCCCGAGGTCGGCTCGTCGTAGACGATTACGGGCGGATCCCACGCGAGCGTTCGCGCGACCGCGAGTCGCTGCCCCTGGCCGCCGCTGAGCGCGCGCACCGGCGTGCGCTGCGGGATGCGGAACTCCTCGAGGAGCGTTTTCGCTGCCGCCGGGGTCGTCGCGGCCCCTTCCGGCGGCGTTCGCGGCTTCCGGCGGTGGTCGAGCGCGAACTGCACGTTCTGCTCGACTGTGAGCTCATCGAAGAGCGCGAAGTTCTGAAACACGATGCCGACGTGGTCGTGGCGCGGCGCGCCGAGCGTCTCTTCTCCCTCGACGCGGATCGAGCCCTTGATCTCGAAGCCGTCGTCGCCAGGTCGCAGGAGGCCGGCGAGGAGCTTCATCAGCACGGTCTTTCCCGCACCGCTTGCTCCGATAACGAGCGTCACGCCGCCGCGGGGGAACTCGGCGCAGGCGTCGTCGAGCAGCGTGCGGCCGCCGACCGCGACGCACAGATCGCGTACCTCGATGCCGACGGTCGTCACGGCCGCTCCTCCTCCTCGACGGCGTCGAGTCGCGCTCCGGCCGGAAGCGCTGCCGCCCCGTCCGAACCGAGCGCGATGAAGATCCGCCGCGCGTCCTTCTCGAGAATCTGGGCCCGCAGCACGCGGGCGAATTCCGGCGTGATGCCCTCCTCGCGCGTTCCGAGGACGATGTCACCGATCTCACGAATCACGGGCTCGAGCTTCTGCGCGACGAAATCGACGAGCGCGCGTGCCTCGTCCGACTCCCACCGATCCCGAATGCGTGCCCGGAAGCGCGGGTTCTCGAGAAACACCTCCTTCGCGAAGGTGTAGGACAGGCGGTGAAACTCCGGATCGCTCGACAGGTGCAGCAAGGCTTCGCGCAGCACCGATCCGACGCGCGGATTCGCGAGCGTGTCCTTCGCGACCGCGCGGCAGACGTTGACGATGTCGCCGGAGCGCGACCGCAGGATCGGCACGACCTCGTCCTCGACGAAGCGATTCCACCGTCGCCGGAAGTGGTCGTCGGCCGTCAGCGGCAGCGATTGATAGACGGCGCGCCACGTCAGGCCCCAGAGCGGGAGACGGTCCCAGATCTCCGCGCCGACCGCGTCGAGCACCGGCTGCAGCCGCTTGCGCAGGATCGGCCAGATCTCCTCCTCGAAGAGCCGGCTGAGCGTGTCGTTGCCCAGCTCGCGCTCTACCCTGTACACGAGCGCCGAGATGGCTGGGCGGTGTCGGTTCAGGAATGGCCGCGCTTCCTCTTCGAGGGTCTTCTCGCAGTCGGAGATGATCTTCTCGAGGATCGGCACGCCCATCTCGATGAGCTCGCGCCTGTGGCGCAGCAGCCCGCGTTCGCTCCAGATCGCGCGGACACGCGCCTGTTTCTCCTCGGTGATCAGCGTCCGCAGCACCCACTCGCCGGCCATCGCGGGCACCTTGACCAGCCGGACCGAGTAGTCCGCGCGAGGCGCCGTCTCGTTCCGATCGAACAGGGTCACGCGCGCGCCGCGAACGTACGCGAACGACCGTCCGGACGGCTGTCCCGATTCGTCCAGGAGCGCCGAGACCTCGCCGATGGGCCGGGCGTCCTCACGCGGACTGCCGCTCTGCGGCTCGCTGTCGGTCACCGGGTTCTGTTCGGGGAGCACCGCGTCGCCGACCTCGAGCAGCACTGCGGTTGGAAATCGGACCTCGAACTCGATAGGCTGTCTCGAGAAGTGCTCGCGCAAGTCGTCGAGGACGCCCTTCTCGCCGGCAGCGCGCGACGTCGCCAGCTGGTGAACGCCGACCGCACCCGCGGCCCAGGCCGAGAGACCGATCAGGAGTCGAAGGCCGTGCGCTACACGGCCGCGCGCGAGGTGCATGGCGTAGTTCTCACGTCCAGAGGCGAGCGTTGCAAGCACTTTGAGACGTCGGCGCCGAGTGCAGCGATTTCATCGGACGGTTCCGAGTCGGTCACGGAGAAGAGATTGGTCAGAAAGAGGAGTATCGGATGCAGCAGACGCCGACCGGAGTCTCGGTGGTGCTGTGCACCTGCCCGCAGGAGCGGGCCGAGGGGCTCGCGGCCTTCTTGATCGACAACCGTCTCGCCGCCTGCGTCAACATTCTGCCAGCCGTCACGAGCGTGTACCGCTGGGAGGGCAAGATTTGCCGCGACGCGGAGAGTCTCCTCGTCATCAAGTGTTCGGCCGACGGCTTCGAGGCGCTGCGTTCCCGGTTGGCCGACGAGCATCCCTACGACGTTCCGGAGATCATCGCCCTCGACGTCGACAGGGGGCACGGCCCGTATCTCGATTGGGTGATCGCGAGCGGCGCGGCGAGCGACTGATCTTGCCGCAGAACGCTCCGACACCCGGACACCCCGACATTCCACACGCCAACGGCGAAGGTGAAGAGTCATGCGCGAGTTCGGACACGAGTTGCAGTCGCTCGAGGAGGTCCGGGAGACGATCTTGGCGTCGGTCGAGGTGCTGCCGCAGCAGCGGTGTCTCCTCGAGGAGGCGCACGGCAAGGTGTTGCGGATCGATCTCGTCGCGCGCGACTCGGTGCCGCCGTTCGACAACTCGGCGATGGACGGCTATGCCGTGCGCGTCGCCGACATCGAGGCCGCGACCGAGGATGCGCCCGTGACGCTGTCGGTTGCGGGGCGCGTCCAGGCGGGGGATACCGCCGACGCGCCGCTCGAGTCGGGCACCGCGATCCGCATCATGACCGGCGCGCCGTTGCCCCAGGGCACCGAGGCGGTCGTGCCGCACGAGCTGACAGTGTTCACCGATGAGACGGTGACGTTCACGGCGCCGATTCCGGCGGGCAAGAACGTGCGCTACGCAGGCGGTGACATCCAGCCGGGCGATCGGCTGCTCGAGGCGGGCACGGTCCTGCGCGCGCCGCAGATGAGCGTCGCCGGCGTGCTCGGTTTCGCCGAGGTCGTCGTGACGCGACGGCCGAGGGTCGCGATCCTGTCGCCCGGCAACGAGCTCGTCACCGTCGCCGAGACACCCGGGCCCGGTCAGATCCGCAACTCGAACGCCGTGTCGCTCCACGGGCTCGTGTGCGAGGCCGGCGGGGTGCCGATGCACCTCGGGATCGTTCCGGACACGAAGGAGGACATCCTCGCCGCGATCCACCGCGGCATCGAGCAGGGTGCCGATGCGTTCGTGTCGACGGGCGGCGTCAGCGCCGGAGACTTCGACTTCGTCCAGGCGGTCGTGCGAGAGCACGGCGAGCCGGGGCGGGTCTTCAAGGTCGCCATGCGGCCGGGCAAGCCGCAGGCCTTCGGGCTCTTCGACGGTCGGCCGTTCTTCGGTCTGCCGGGCAACCCGGCCGCATCGATCGTCTCGTTCGAGATCTTCGTGCGTCCGGCGCTGCGCAAGATGCGCGGCGAGGTCGACGTGTTGCCCGAGATGTTCGACGTCAAGTTCCCGTTCGAGTACGCGTACAAGCCGGGTCGGGTCCACCTCCTGCGCACGCGGATCGAGCCGGATCCGGACGGCGGGCTGCGCGTCATCCAGCCGGGCTCGCAGGACTCGAGCTTCCTCGCGTCGATGGCGACCGCAAACGGCATCGTCGTCTTGCCGGCCGACGGGGAGCGCGTGGCTCCCGGAGAGTCGCGACCGGCATTCTGGTTGGGGAGCTACCACGCTTGACGAACGAAGCCGTGATCCTCGCCGGGGGACGCAGTCGGCGCATGGGCGTCGAGAAGGCGACGTTGCGTCTGGGGGGGACGACGCTGTTCGAGCGCCTCGTCGACACGTTGCGGCCGCGGTTCGAACGCTTCATCGTCTCGGTCGCGCACGCCGGCGCGTCGGACGAGCTCGTCGCCGCTGTCGACAGGGTGGTGGGTCGCGTCGAACACGTCGAGATCGTCCCGGACCAGCGCGACGACCAGGGGCCGCTGGCCGCGCTCGAGGCGACGCTGCCGCGGTTGCGGGGAGAGGCTGCGTTCTTTGTCGCGGTCGACACGGCGCACGTCGATCCGCATCTTGTCGAGCGGCTCGTCGCGGCCGCGAAGCCCGCCGACGTGCTCGGTGCGGTGTCGCGGCACGATGGTCGCATTCACGGCACGTTCGCCATCTACGAGACAGCACTACTGCCGATCGTCCGCCACCGATTGATGTCCGGTGAACGACGTTTCGGCGCCCTCGCGGACCTCGAGGAGATCGCGGTCGTCGACGTCGACAAAGCGGTCGGCAAGGAGGTCTTCGCGGCGTTGAACACGCCGCAGGAGTTCGATCTGTTCCGAACCCGTTCGGAGGAATGATCCCGATGTCCGAGTCGCTACCCGAGCGAGACGCCCAGCGTCTCGACGATCTGTACTATTCGCTCAAGAGTCACACGGAGACCTTCCTGGGTTACCCGTGCAGTCTCGATTTCGACTACTCCGACCTCTTTCGATTTCTGGATTTCCCGATCAACAATGTCGGCGATCCGTTCGGCCCCGGAACGTACTCGTTGCACACTCGAGTGATCGAGCGCGACGTCATCGCGTTCTTCGCTGATCTCCTGCAGGCTCCGGAGCGCGGGTATTGGGGCTATGTGACGAACGGAGGCACCGAGGGCAATCTGTACGGTTTGTATCTGGCGCGAGAGCTCCTGCCCGACGGTATCGTCTACTATTCCGAAGACACGCACTATAGCGTCAGCAAGAATCTGCGCCTCCTCCGCATGCGGAATATCATGATCCGCTCGCGACCGAACGGCGATTTCGACTACGACGATCTCCGGGAGACGATGAGCGTCCACCGGGACGTGCCGCCGGTCGTGTTCGCGAACATCGGGACGACGATGCGCGAGGGCCACAGCGACCTCGAGAAGATCCAGGAGATCTTCAAGGACCTCGCGATCCACCAGCACTACGTTCATTGCGACGCGGCGCTCTGCGGCGTGACGCTGCCGTTCATCGAAGGCTCGCCGCAGTTCGATTTCGCGGCTGGCGCGGATAGCATCGCGATCAGCGGTCACAAGTTCATCGGCGCGCCGATACCCTGTGGAGTCGTCCTGGCGCGCAAGGAGGCCGTCGATCGAATCGCGCGATCGATCGAGTACGTCGGCGCGCTCGACACGACCATTCCGGGGTCGCGCAACGGCTTCAGCGTGCTGATGCTCTGGCACGCGATCCAGCGGCTGGGTCTCGACGGATTGCGCAAGCTCGTCCAGCGATGCATCGGCGTCGCCGAGTACGGAGTTCACGCGTTGAAGCGGCACGGTTTCGAGGCGTGGCGCAACCCGCACGCGATCACGATCGTGCTACCACGACCGTCCGAACACATGCGTAAGCGCTGGCAGCTTGCCGTGCAGGACGACATCGCCCACATCGTCGCGCTGCCACATGTCGACGAGGCCGCGATCGATCGATTCATCGTCGAGCTGGTCGCCGACCGCGAGCAGCGTGAGCAAGAGGAATCGCCCCGTCAGGAGGAGTCGTCCCGATGAAGCAGATCACGATCGTCACGAGGGGGCACGTTGGTCTGATGGCGGAGATCGCCGAGGTGCTGACACGTCAGGACGTCAACATCGAGTCGATCGACGCCGAATCGATCGGGGGGCGCAGCATCGTCGTGATGGTCGTCGACCGTTACGACGACGCGTTGCTCGCGCTGCGAGACGCGGGGTATGACGCCGTGAGCGAAGACGCGATCGTCATCAAGATCGCGGACGAGCCCGGCGGCCTCGCGCGCATCGCGAAGCGTTTCGCTGACGCGCAGATCGAGATCCGCAGCGTGCGATACCTGAGCCGCGTGCCGGGCTTCGCGCTCATCGCGATCGCGACGGAGCGCACCGACGAGGCGCTCGAGCTCGTCAAGGACGTACTGGTGTCGTGACGACGCGGCGAAACCCGCGCCCCGCTTGATTGAGAAGGACGGACCTCTTGGCGCTGCAAGGGGGCTGTCCACATGCGAATCCCCGCTTCTCGCTGTTCTGCAGGCAGAAATCCGACGAAGATCGGGATGCATCGCAGGACGTTGACCGGCAGGTCGAATCCCCGCACCGAGACGCACACGCCACGGACGACATGAGACATTTTCGAATCATCGTAGCCCTGTCGAGTTTGTCGTTGTCGTTGTCCGCGGCCTCCGCCGCTGGCGATCCCGAGACGCTCGTTCGCTCGGCGGGCGTCACGGGCGGCGTGATCGTCCACCTCGGCTGCGGCGACGGCAAGGCGACCGCGCGTCTACTCGTCGACGACCGCTTCGTCGTGCACGGGCTCGATACCGACGCCGACGACGTGCGCGCCGCCCGGGAGCACGCCCGCTCTCTCGGCCTCTACGGTCGCGTCACGATCGACAGCTTCGATGGCCGCCTCCTTCCCTACACCGACAGCATGGTCAATCTGCTCGTCGCCGATTCCCTCGGCCGCGTGCCGCGGGACGAGGTGAAGCGCGTGCTCGCGCCGAACGGCGTCGCGTGGATCGGCGGCGAGAAGACGGTCAAGGCTTGGCCGAGCGACATCGACGAATGGACCCACTACCTGCACGGCCCGGACAACAACGCCGTCGCCGCCGACGAGCGCGTCGGGCCGCCGCGTCACTTGCAGTGGCAGGGCGCGCCGAAGTGGCCGCGCCACCACGACAAGATGTCGAGCCTGAGCGCGCTCGTCTCGACCGGAGGGCGCATCTTCTACATCATCGACGAGGGCTCGACGGCGTCGATCTTCCTGCCGTCGCGCTGGGCGCTGATCGCCCGCGACGCGTTCAACGGCAAGATCCTGTGGAAGCGGAGGGTTCCCACCTGGTTCACGCGCTTCAAGGGGCTGAAGGACGGTCCGGCGGATGCGCCGCGGCGTTTGGTCGCCAGCGGCGAGCGCGTCTACGCGACGTTGGACCTCGACGGCTCGCTGAGCTGCCTCGACGCGGTGACCGGCAAGACCGTCCGGGTCTACGAGGGCACGGATGGCGCCGAGGAGGTTCTCCTGTCCGGCGACGACTTGTTCGTCCTCGTCGGGCCGCATTCGATCGGTGACGGCGGCCGGCGCGTTCGGCCGGTCGAGAAGCGGCGCATCCTCGCGTTCCGCGCCGACTCCGGCGAGAAGCTCTGGGAAGCTGCCGGCGTCGTGGCTGCGTTGACGCTCGCCGTCGACGGTGCGCGGGCCTACTACTTCGACTTCGAGGAGAAGAAGGTCGTCGGCCTCGATCGTCGCACCGGCGCGAAGCTCTGGTCGTCGGTCGAGCTCCCGGCGCCGGAGCGGCAGATGTCGTTCTTCGCGTCCAAGCTCGTCGTTCACGACGGCATCGTCCTCTTCGCCAGTGGCGAGCACTCCGGAATGACCAAGTCGGGCGGCGGAGAGACGCGAGCCGATACGCTGACGGCGCTCGAGGCGACGGGCGGCAAGACGCTGTGGACCGCACCGCATCCGCCGTCGGGGTACAGCTCGCCGGAGGACCTGTTCGTGATCGATGGCCTCGTCTGGTGCGAGAACAGCTCGAACGGCAGAGCGGACGGCAGGACCATCGCCCGCGATCTTCGCACCGGCAAGGTGAAGCACTCGTTCCCCGCCGACGAGACGAGCTATTGGTTTCACCACCGCTGTTACCCCGGTCGCGCGACGAAGAACTACCTCATGACGTCGCGGACCGGTCTCGAGTTCATCGATCTCGAGAAGCGGCACTGGGACCTCAATCACTGGGTGCGCGGCGCATGCCTGTACGGAGTCATGCCGAGCAACGGTCTGATCTACACGCCGCCCGCTCCCTGTGCCTGCTACGCGGAGACCTATCTGCACAGCTTCAACGCGTTCAGTGCGGCGCGGTCAGGCAGCGACGTCGCGGCGCGCATCGTGGAGTCGAACCGACGTCGCCTGACGAGGGGCAGCGCGTACGCCGAGCGCATCGACGCCGGGGCGGAGGCTGGCGATTGGCCCACGTACCGAGGCAGCAACGCGCGGCGCGGGATGACGGCGCAGTCGGTGCCGGGGCGTTTGAAGGAATCGTGGGCGCTCCCGATCGGCGGCAAGTTGAGCAGCGTGACCGCGGCCGACGGCAAGGTCTTCGTCGCCGCCGTCGATCGGCACGAGGTGCACGCCGTCGACGCCGCGACGGGTCGCGCGATCTGGCGATTCACGGCCGGCGGTCGCGTCGATTCGCCGCCGACATGGCACTCGGGTCGCGTGCTGTTCGGCTCAGCGGACGGGTGCGTCTACTGTCTCCGCGCAACTGACGGCGCGCTCGTCTGGAAGTTCCTCGCCGCGCCGACCGATCGTCGTCTTCTGTCGTACGAGCAGATCGAATCCGTCTGGCCGGTGCACGGGAGCGTCCTGGTGCGCGACGATATCGCGCACTTCGTCGCGGGGCGCTCGATCTTCGTCGACGGTGGGATGCGACTCTACCGGCTCGATGCCAAGACTGGAGCCGTCGTCTCGATGACCGTGCTCGACGACCGCAACCCGGCCACCGGGGGCGACGTGCAGGAGCTGATCAAGTGGCTCAATATGCCGGGCGGACGGCCCGACATTCTCAGCAGCGACGGGAAGCGCCTCTACCTGCGTTCGCAGGCCTTCGACCTCGAAGGCAAGCGTCTGCGCATGGGGCCCCAGGCGGCGGGGCCGGCGGAAGGGGCGCGTCAGGGCGGCGAGGAGACGCACCTCTTCTGCCCGACGGGTTTCCTCGACGATACCTGGTTCCACCGCACGTACTGGCTGTACGGCAGCACGTGGGGGAGCGGCTGGAACGGTTACTTCGTCGCGGGCAAGCACGCACCGGCCGGCAAGATCTTGTGCGTCGGCGACGAGCACGTGTACGCGTTCGGACGCGAGCCGCAGTACTACAGATGGACGACGCCGATGGAGTACCGTCTGTTCGCGGCCGAGAAGAAGTGGAAGCCCGCACTGGCGGCGAGGCGTGGCCAGCCGGCCGACGTCGGTTCGAAGAAGGCCGCGTCCAAGAAGGCCGCGTCGAAGAAGGGGGCTGGCAAGAAGAAGCAGGGGCAAGCGAAGGGGAAAGGCAAGGGCAAGGGCCAGCAGAAGAAGGCCAAGCCGTCCGCGCCGGTGACGAACCCGAAGAACTACGCCTGGACGCGTGAGGTGCCGATTCTCGTCCGTGCGATGACGCTGGCGGGCGACGTGCTCTTCGTCGCCGGTCCCGACGATCTTCTCGAGGAGAGCGGACGCAAGCCGAAGGGTGAGGACGTTCTTCTGAGGCAGGAGGCCGCGCTGGCCGGTAAGTCCGGCGGACTCCTCTGGGCGGTCTCGACGGAGGACGGTCAGCGTCTGAGCGAGGTGCGGATCGACTCGCCTCCCGTCTTCGACGGTATGGCCGCGGCCGGAGGTCGGCTCTTCATGACGACCGTGGACGGCAAGCTGCGCTGCTTCCGCTGAGCCGATTCCGCATGAGATACGAAGGAACGATCTACCGACCGCCGAGCGAGGCGTACTCCTACATCCTGCAGGCCGCGGTGGGCTGTTCGTGGAACCACTGCACGTACTGCGCGATGTACCGGGACAAGGAGTTCCGCGTGCGGGACGTCGACGAGATCGTCGCCGATCTTGCACTCGCCGGCGAGGCCGAGGGGGACGCGGTCCACAAGGTCTTCGTCGCGGACGGAGATCCGCTCGCGATGGACCTCGCGACCTGGGAGGCGATCCTCGTCGCCTGTCGCGATGCGTTTCCGCGGTTGCGGCGCGTCAGCACGTACGCGACCGCGCGCAACCTGCTCGAGAAGACGCCGGAGGAGCTCGCGAGGCTGCGCGAGCTCGGGTTGACGCTGCTCTACGTCGGACCCGAGTCGGGCGACGACGCGACGCTGAAGCGCATCGCGAAGGGCGCCGACTTCGCCGACCACGTCGAGGCGGCGAGGAAGGCGCGCGAGGCCGACATCGATCTCTCGACGATCTTCCTGCTCGGCGCGGGCGGCATCGAGCACTCGGACGAGCACGCGCGCGAGTCAGGCCGGCTCGTCACCGCGATGGATCCGCGCTTCACGTCGGTGCTGACGCTGACGGTCGTCCCGGGAACGCCGATCGCGAAGCTGGAGGCCGATGGACGATTCGAGCTGCCGGACATCGTGGGCCTCTTGCGCGAGCTGCGCACGATCGTCGCCGAGGCCGCGCCGCGCGATACGATCTTCCGCACGAATCACGCGTCGAACTACCTGCCGCTGTCGGGGCGGCTGCCGCGCGATCGCGATCGCATCGTCGACGTGCTCGATCGGGCGATCGCGGGGGACATTCCGCTGCGGCCGGAGTGGACGCGGGGGTTGTGAACGCGAGGGGCTGCCAGGCCTTCTGCGGGTCCATTCCTCCGGCCTGCCAGAACTGGCGCTGTGCACAGCTCGACGGCTCGGAGTCAGGTGCAGTGCGAGATGAGGAGTCGCGCATCGGAGGATTCTGAGAGGCGTGGAGTGATTCTCCGCTCGTCGGCGTCTGAGACAGAACGCGCCCGGCGGGCTCCACTTGGAGGGCGGGCTATGGACGCGCGGGAATCCAATCGTTGGGATCCAACCAGCCAGCGGATTCCAGGACCAGATGACACTGAAGCGCCAGAATCCACACAGCGCTTGCGAACCCGGCGAGATACAAGACGATCGTTCCGCAGGCTAAGATCGGCCGCTCGGCGGCGGCTCCGTTCTCAGGCTGACTTCCGCGGAGTCCAGCCGGCACGCTGACCTGGTAGAGCGTGCGGGCCATCACAACGAACAACGCAGCCGCAAAGGCCCAAACGAGCCCGCCGGGAAAGCCGGGCGAGGAGTCAACAACTCGACACGCGCTCAGAACAACCTCGATCTCTCGCTCTATCTCATCAAGCAGTGGGATGACGCGGTTCTTCTCCTCCCGCTTCAGCCATTCGCCTACGCTATCTTCGAGCCTCGCGTGAGCCGATTCCAGAGCGTGCGTCGCCCTCCGAACACGGTCCCTGTATCCCCTCGCGACAGCGTTTACGCCGCTCCAGGAGAAGGCGAGGACCGGCACAAGCACCAACGATGCGGCTGAGGCCTTGATCAGCACTGGGGCTGAACCAAGAGCGCGAGCAAGCCTCCAATCAGCGCCTCGCAGCACTGACACGAGGGCGATCGACAGCAATAGAAATGCTATCAATAGAAAGAGCTGTGACTTCGGATTGTCGAGCCTACATGCTCTAGCGCAACAAGAATCGGACGGAATCCGGCGGAAACTACCCCACACTCT
>CAYMRB010000282.1:0-13346 GCA_964392615.1 uncultured Planctomycetia bacterium
GGCCTACCGTGACACGGGATGAATGCACAAGAACTTCTGACCGACGGCACTAAGGAACCCAGGAACCCAGGAAAGGAAGTGGATGCGCCCTCCCTTCCTGGGTTCCTGGGTTCCTTAGAAATCCTACTTGGAGGCGGCAGAAACCTCCGCGCGGTTTACGCTCGGTACCCCGACCGGTACATTCACCTGTGCACTTCGAACGAGGAGGTCCCTCATGCAACGCCGTTCCTTCGCCGTCCTGCTCTGCCTCGCCGCCGTCGCACTCTCCGGTTTCGCGCGGGCCGCGGATGGGCGACCGAACTTCGTCCTCTTTATCGCTGACGACATCTCGTCGGACGACCTCGGCTGCTACGGGCATCCGAGCCTGAAGACGCCGCACATCGACCGCCTCGCTGCCCGCGGGCTGCGGTTCGATCAGGCGTATCTGACGATCTCGAGCTGCAGTCCGAGTCGCTGCAGCATCGTCACCGGGCGCTATCCGCACAACACGGGGGCCCCGGAGCTGCACACATCGCTGCCGGCGGGGCACGTGCTGTTCCCCGGGCTTCTGAAGGAGGCCGGCTACCACACGGTCCTTTCGGGCAAGAATCACATGGGGAAGGCGGTGAGTGGGGCATTCAGCGTCCTGTCGCGTGGTCGGGGACCCGGCAAAGAGGGGGATTGGGTCGACCTGCTCGCGAAGCGGCCGAAGGATCGACCGTTCTTCTGCTGGTACGCGTCGACCGATGCCCACCGTGGGTGGGGGATCAACGGCGACGCGCCGAAGTACGACGCGAAGGACGTCGTCGTGCCGCCGTATCTCGTCGATGGCCCGAAGACGCGCGAGGACCTGACCGGTTACTACCACGAGGTCAGCCGTTTCGATCACTTCGTCGGCGCCGTCACGCGCGAGCTCGAGCGCCAGCGTGTGCTCGACAACACCGTCCTCATGGTGATGGCCGACAACGGCCGCCCGTTTCCGCGCTGCAAGACGCGGCTGTACGACAGCGGCATCAAGACGCCGTTCGTCGTTCATTGGCCGCGCCGGATCCGAGCGCCCGCTGTCACGTCCAGCCTCGTCAGCGCGATCGACATCGCGGCTACGGTCGTCGATTTGGCCGGTCTCGAGAAGAACTCGCGCATCCAAGGGGTGAGCTTCGCTCCGGTGCTCTCCGATCCCAAGTCCGTCGTTCGCGACGTCGCATTCGCCGAGCACAACTGGCACGTGTATCGCAACCACGAGCGGCTGGTTCGGCAGGGCGACTGGCTCTACATCCGCAACAACGTCCCGAACCAGCAGAACCTGTGCGTCGAGGCGTATATGGCCGGCGCCGGCGAGGATCTCTGGGCAGCGCACGCGGCAGGCAAGCTGACTTCTGCGCAGAAGAACGTATTCCTCGACCCGTGCCCGCAGGAGGAGCTCTACCGTGTCGGTGCCGATCCGCACCAGCTGCTCAACCTCGCGTCGCGACCGGAGAACGCGCCGGTGATCGAGCGGATGCGAGCGCTGCTGCGTCAGTGGACGGAAGAGACCGGCGACACGCTGCCGAAGAAACTGTCACCGCACCGCGACGCCCCGCCGGGCGCGCCGCCGCGCAACCGCAAGGATTTTCGCCGCGGCGAGATGCCGGGCGCGGCACGCGATGCGCAGCGCATCGACCGACCGGGGCCCGTGCGCATCGCGAAGGACGCGTGAGTAACGCTACCGACGCGGCGCGCTGCGTCCCGATGTCTTGAAGCGCTCGAGCTGCGCCTCGAGCTTCGCGACGATCTTCGGGTGCTCGAAGTACAGGTTCGTCGTCTCGCCCGGATCGGTCTCGAGATCGTAGAGCTGGCCTGGTGCGTTCGGGGCCTTCTCCGGCAGCGCGAACGGCCTCATTCGGCCGCGGTCGTACCGATTGCCTCCCGACCCCTTGTGGTCGAGGAACTTCCACTTGCCGTTGCGGATCGATAGCGCGAGCGAGATCGTCTGCTGCAGCAGATACTCACGCACGGGTCGGGCGCCCTGCTTGCCGAGAAGGACGGGAAGGAAGTCGTAGCTGTCCTCGGCCGCTTCGTCAGGCAGCTGCGCGCCGACGATCGCGGCGCAGGTCGCCATCACGTCGGTCAAGCTGACCAGCTGATCAGTCGTGCTGCCCGGCTTGACGGTCCCGGGCCAGCGCACGATCAGCGGCACGCGGTGGCCACCTTCCCATTGATCCCGCTTCACGCCGCGCCACGGTCGTGCGCCGTCGTGGTGGTGGTCGGCACGCATGTGGACCGTCGTGGTCGTCTCTGGCCCGTTGTCGCTCGAGAACATCACGACCGTGTTCTCCGCGACGCCGAGGCGGTCGAGCGTCTTCATCAACTCGCCGACGATCCAGTCGAGCTCGAAGATGAAGTCTCCGTGTGGGCCTGCCTGCGTCTTGCCCTTGAAGCGGTCGGCGGGAAACGACGGCAGGTGAACTGCCTGCGCGGAGTGGAACAGGAAGAAGGGCTTGTTCGGGCGTTTCTTCACGTGCTCCTCGAGAAAGGCGCGGCTCTTGTCGAGGAACACGAGGTCGACCTCTTCCAGATCGAAGCCCGGCGCGATCAACCCGGGCCGGTTGTCCCGCGAGTACGGGTGCTTCGGCAGCGGGGAACGATCGACAATGCCGGTCGGCGGGATGGGAATCCGATCGCCGTCGACGAACGCGTACAGCCAATCGGTGGTCGGGCAAGAGACGGTGCCGAAGAAGCGGTCGAAGCCGCGATGGACCGGCGCGTCCGGGCTGGCACGGGAGTAGTCGACCCGGCGCACGGCCGCGAGACCGTTCTGGTTGATCGGCTCGCCGTCCTTGTCGAAGAACGTCATGCCGACGTGCCACTTGCCGAAACACGCGGTCGCGTATCCCTTGCTGCGCAGCACGCCGGGCAGTGTCAGGCGCTCGGCTTCGATCATGCACGGCCCACCGACGCCGGTAAACACGCCTCGCATGCCCGTGCGGAATGCCATGCGCCCCGTCAGCAGGCTGTAGCGCGTCGGCGTGCACACGGTCGATGGACTGTGCGCATCGGTGAAGCGCATGCCTTGTGCGGCAAGGCGATCGAGGTTCGGCGTCGGCACCTTCGATTGCGGGTTGTAGCAGCCGACGTCGCCGTAGCCGAGATCGTCAGCCAGAATGAAGACCACGTTCGGCGGCGAGGCGCCCCACGCGAAACCGGACATCCCCGTGGCGGCGAGGCAAAGGAGGACGGCGAACAGTTGGCGTTGCATGCAGGGCTCCTCGTTCGGTGACAGGCTGAGGCGAATGTAACGATTGGGCGGCCACAGGTAAACGGCCGCCGTCTCGACCTCGCCCCCCGCGGCCGAGTACAGTGTCCGTCACCATGCCTGCTGTACCAGCCGCCCTGCTGCTGACCGTTGCCTCGTTCGCCGCGCCGCTCGACGACAACCAGCGGACTGCCGACCGTCCCTCCCCACCGTGGCCAGCCGCTTGGCGTGCCGCATGGACTGCGCCATCGGCGGAGATGCGGCCACTGTGGATCGTTCACCATCCCGAGAGAGCCCTGTCGCGTCCGGGCGGCATCGCGGGCCTGCGCGCGCTCGGGCTCGGTGGCGTCGTCACGAACGTCGACTTTCGCGACTACCAGCGTTCCGCGAAGCGCTGGACCGAGCTCGTCCAGCTCGTCGAGGGCTGCGCGCGCGAGAAGCTCGTCGTCTGGATCTACGACGAGGACGGCTACCCGAGCGGCGCCGCCGGCGGCCTCGTGCTCGCGAAGAACGCGGCGTTCGAAGCGCTGTCGCTCGTGCGCGATCCGTCGTCGTCAGACCGACCGTTTCGCGTTCGCCCTGCGTACGAGCACACACACGCGAGCAACAACTTCTACGCCGCTCGGCGTTACCCGAACCTGCTCGACGCCGCGGCGTGCCGTGCGTTCATCGAGACGACCCACGCCGAGTACCGCAAGCGCCTCGCGCACCACTTCGGCTCGACGATCCGCGCGTTTTTCACCGACGAGCCAGCGCTGAACGCCGTCAACATCGGTCAGATCGGCGAGAAGGTGCGCAAGAACGTCCGCGTCGTCGATCCGATCGACGAGAGCGTTCGACCGCTGCCGATGATTCCGTGGTCGAGCGATCTCCCGCAGCTCTACCGCGAGCGTTGGGGCGAGGACCTGATGCCGCTGCGCGAGCGCCTCTTCGCGGGCGACTCGGCCGCCGCTCGCGAGACGCGTCGTCGCTTCTGGTCCCTCGTCAGCGATCTCGTCGCCGAACGATACTTCGGCGCGATCGAATCCTGGTGCCACGAGCACGGCGTCGCGTCGTCCGGACACACGCTGCGCGAGGAGTCGCCGATCCACCACGTGCCTCTGGAGGGCAACGCGCTCGCGGTTCTCGGCCGCATGGCGATTCCGGGTCTCGACATGCTGAGCTCCGATCCGGAGGTCGTAGTTCACATCGGCTGGCTCACCGCGTCGCTGCCGATGTCGGCCGCGATCCTCAACGGACGGCGTCGCGTGATGACCGAGGTCAGCGACTTCATCCAGACGATGGGCGGGCAACCTCCTGCATCGCTCCGCGCGATGCAGGCGACCGCGGCGTGGCAGGCGGCGTTCGGCGTCACGGAGTTCGCGCTGTACTACAACCCGGACCAGCGCCAGCACGCGGATTTCAAGGCCTACGGCGACTACGTCGGCCGCTTGAACGCGGTCCTTCGCGATGCCCGCCCGGCGCCGCGTGCGCTGCTCTACTACCCGATCGGTGATCTGTGGGCCGAGTACCTGCCCGTCGCCGGGAACCTCGCCGGTGCGCGCCAATCGCCGCGTGCGCGGCGGGTCGAGGCCTCGTTCCTGCGCACGGGCCGTCGCCTCGTCGAGATGCAGATCCCGCTTGCGATCGCCGACGACGCGCTCCTCGCGACGGCGTCCGTCGACGGCGGCGAGATCGGCATCGGCGCGCAACGATTCTCCGTGCTCCTGTTGCCCGACGCAGCCCGAACGAACGACATCGCCGGCGCCGTCGTGCGCCGCTTCCGCGCGGCGGGCGGTACCGTATTGCGCGACGCGACCGAGAAGCCCGTCGATCTGCGCTCCTTGCGTGAGCTCGCGGCAGGCGTTCGCCTCGAGCCCGCGACGCAGCGCGTCGTCGTCGGCCGCTTCCTGCGCGAGGATCGAGAGATCCTTCTGCTCGTCAACGTCGCGAAGGGGGCGTGGCAGGGCCGGGCGGTGCTGCCGACGCGGCGCGAGTGGTGGATCGCCGATCCGGCGACGGGAACGATCGAGACCGCGAACGCGACGGAGGACGGCGCCATGCCGCTGCAATTGGCGCCGCGCACCGCGCTTCTGGTCGTCGGAGAGCCGAAGCGCTGACGTCGAAATCGGAGGGCACGGGATGACCGTATTCGTGGCGACGAGAGATGCGAAGCGCTGGTTTCGTGCAGCGGCTCGGGCGGCGGTCATCGCCGGCGTGTTCCTGTGCGGGTGTCAGGTGACGCCGGGCCCGCAGCGGCTCGAAGAGCTACTGCAGTCGCGCGACGACGGCGACGCGTATGGGCGCATCGTCTTCGTCGCGAATCCGTCGCCACAACAACCCGTGGCGGAGAAGCCGTCGCTCGGAACGCTTCGCCAGACGCTCGAGTACTGGTCCACACGACCGGAAGGGCCGCTTGGGGAGGCCGAGCCGCGCTGGCGCGACGTCCTGCAGCCCGACCGCGACGATCTCTACGAGGACATCCTCGAGCGCATCGATCGCGGCGCGGAGTCGATCGAGCTCGTGGCGTGGCGATACGATGCGATGGGGCTCGACGTGATGTCGCTCGTCGAGTATCGCGACGCCGGCGGCAACACGATCGGTTACGACCACACCGCGTACCTGCCGCCCCGTGAGCCGATGGACACCTCCTCCGAGGCCGTGTTCGACGGTCTCGGCCCTCTCGACTGGACGCAATTCGTCGTCGAGTCGCCGATCTTCGCGCTGATCGGTCTGAAGGAGCTCGCGGGCGAGATCGTCAAGTCGCCGCTGTCGTTCCTCGACGTCGGCCTGCTCGGCGAGGGGATCGCAGGATTCGCGCCCTGGTCGCCGAAGAGCCTCGAACGCGGCGCCGGGGCGTTCGTCGAGGACTGGCGCAACGGCTTCACCGCGCTGACGTGGCGCTTTCGCCATCCGTGCGCTCACTCGCCGCTCGACACGTGTCGCGACCTGCTCGCCGCGCTGCCGATCGTCGGACCGTTTCTCGACGAGCAGACTCCGTCGCCGGCGACGAGACGCGGCGCGTCGCGCATCGTGATCAGCCAGGGAATCAACGGGGGCGACGCTCACGAGCAGCTCACGACGGCGTGGGAAAAGGCGCTCCAGGAGAAGCGGCCCTACCAGCGCGTCGTCATGGCGCCCTACCGCTGGGGCGGCCTCGCGGACGTGATCTGGTCGCTCCTCGGCCTCTCCCACGGCGCCGCGTACGACCTCGCGGAGCAGGTCCTTCTGGATGACAGGGACCTCTTCTCGAGCCAGCCCCTCTCGTTCGTCGCGTTCTCCGGCGGCGTGCAGCGTGCGGTCGCGGCTTCTCGCCTCCTGCGCCGTGCGGGCACCCGCGTCGAGCGGCTCGTCGGCGTCGCCGGGCCCACTGCGGGGCCCTCGTGCGCCGCTCGCAGCGTGCTGCTTCTCGAGGTGGATCCGGTCAGGGATCCCGTCGTCCTTGCCGCTCACTTCGTCGATGCGATCTACTGGCTCGTGCCATCGAATGTCGAGAGAGTCGCGGTCCCCGGTTCGTTCGGGCACTACACGCCGTGGTTTCCCGATCCGCTCACGCGCGCTCCGATGAGGGGCTACGCGCGGGCGATGCGTCGAGCACTCGAGTGAATTCGGAACGCCAGGAGTCTTCGAGATGGTTTCCACGTACCGCCTGACTGCCGTCGCGCTGTTCGTCGCACTCTGCACACCGCTCACCGCGTCAGCGCAGGACGCGAAGAAGAAGCCGGATGCGCCGGTCGCCGACGCCGCGACCCGCACCGCCCAGCGGTTCATTCGCCAGCACGACACCGACAAGGACGGCAAGCTATCGCGCGCCGAGATGCCCGAGCGACTGCGCGGCGCGTTCGATCGCGTCGACGCGAACCGCGACGGCTTCATCGATCTCGACGAGGACGCGGCCTTCCGGCGTCGGCGTGCGAAGAACCGCGATGCTCGCAGTCGCGGCCCGCGTCTCCCCGCCGGCGTCGTCGCGCATCGCGATCTCGAGTACGGCACGCCGGGCGTCGTGGCGCAGCGGCTCGACATCTACACGCCCGAGAAACACGACGATGCGCCGCTACCGCTGATCGTCTGGATCCACGGCGGCGCGTGGCGCGCCGGCAGCAAGAGCCACTGCCCCGCGCTGCGGTTCGTGAGCAAGGGCTACGTCGTGGCGAGCGTCGAGTACCGATTGACTCAGGTCGCGAAGTTCCCGGCGCAGATCCACGATTGCAAGGCGGCGATCCGCTGGCTGCGCAAGAACGCGTCGAAGTACCACGTCGACCCCGCGCGGATCGGCGTCTGGGGCTCTTCGGCGGGGGGCCACCTCGTCGCGCTGCTCGGCACATCCGGCGACGTGAAGGAGCTCGAGGGGACGGTCGGCATGGATCGCGGCGCGCCCGGCGTCTCGAGCCGCGTGCAAGCCGTCTGCGACTTCTTCGGGCCGACCGACTTCTTGCAGATGGACGCGCACGCGCTACCGATCTCCAGTCTGATCCACGACGCGCCCGGCTCGCCCGAGTCGTTGCTCGTCGGCGGGCCGATCCAGAAGCACCCCGATCGCGTCCGCAAGGCCAATCCGATCACGTACGTCACGAAGGACGATCCGCCGATCGTCATCTTCCACGGCGATCGCGACCCTCTCGTGCCGCATCACCAGAGCGTCATCTTCGAGGCGGCGCTGCGCAAGGCCGGCGTCGACGTGACGTTTCACACGGTCGAGGGCGCGGGGCACGGCTTCCGCGGACGACAGGACGTCGACGCGAAGGTCGAGGCGTTCTTCGCGACGCACCTGGAGGCGAAGGCGCCCGTCGAGCCAGATCAGCGCAAGATGAAGTAGGTCCACAGCGTCGCGAGGGCCGGACCGAGCACTCCGACGATCAGTCCGCCGACGAGGAAATCGTTCGCCCGCAGCTTTCCCGCCGAGTAGGCGATCGCATTCGGTGGTGTCGACACCGGCAGGCACATGGCGCACGAGCACGCGAGCGCGATCGGCAGTACGAGGTGCGGATCGCCGGCTCCGAGCGCGACGCCCATCGGGACGAAGATGTTCGCGGCGGCGGTGTTGCTCATGACGTTCGACAACGCACACGCGACGACGGCGAGAAGCAACGCCACGCCGGCCGGACCGAGCGCCTCGACCGGCAAGTGGGTGACCAACCACGTCGCGAGGCCCGTCTCGCGGACCGCGACGCCGAGCGATAGACCGCCGGCGAGGAGGAGGAGGACCTCCCACGGCAGCTGGCGGATCTCCGCGCTCCGCAGCACGCCGCCGACGGTGAACGCCGTGATCGGCAGGAACGAGACGACCGGAGTCGGCAGGCCGTGCCACGGCGAGCTCATCCACAGGAGGACCGTGGCCACGAAGACGAGCACGACGAATGGACGGTGCCAGGGCCGCTCGAGCTTGGCTGCTCCGTTCGCGTCCTGGAGCGCCTCCACCGCGAGTCGGCGGATTCTGGGCCGGTAGCGCAGGCGCAGGAACAGCCAGACGACCGCGAACAGCGCCACCGCCGGCGGCAAGCCGACCAGGATCCACTCCGCGAAGCCGATCGGGTTCACCGAGGCGAGGCCGCCCGCGGCGATCGCGTTCGGCGGGCTGCCGATGACCGTTCCCATGCCGCCGAGGTTCGCCGCGAACGGGACGCCGAGGAGAAGCGCCTTCGCGAACGGATCGTCGTCGTCCATCGTTCGCAACAGCGGCAGCACGAGCGCGATCATCGCCGCCGTCGCCGCCGTGTTCGAGATGAACATCGAGAACACGAACGTCACGCTCATCAGGATCAAGAGCGCGACGGACGGGCGCGTTCCGAATCCGCGCAGCAGCACCGATGCCATGCGCCGGTCCAATCCCGTGCGCGCCGCCCCTTCGGCCATGACGAAGCCACCGAAGAACAGCCAGATGACCGGACTTCCGAACGGGCGAATGAATAGCTCCCAGTCCTTCGCGTCAGTCGCGAAGATCCCGCCGGGTCGGCCGAGAATCGCGATCTCGAGGGCCATAACGAGCAGGGCGACCGCGTAGGCGGGGATCGCCTCGGTCATCCACAGGCCCGCGCCGAAGCAGAGGATGAAGAACGCGCCACGCGCTGCCGGCTCAAGCCCGTCGTACTCGGGGACGAGGGCCACGAACAGCGCGACGGCGAGCGAAACGACGACCTTGATGACGGCCGCCGGCGGATTGCGCCGAAACGGACCGAGACGCCGGCGGGTCTCGGCTCGGGTATCGAGTTGGGTGTGGAGGGAGTCGACCATGGGATCTT
This sequence comes from uncultured Planctomycetia bacterium, assembly GCA_964392615.1. Lineage (GTDB taxonomy): Bacteria > Planctomycetota > UBA8108 > UBA8108 > UBA8108 > CAYMRB01. Next base: position 9,430 of record CAYMRB010000282.1, read on the forward strand.
GCCGCGCCGGGCGGCGCGAAAGGCGTGGAGTCTTACCCGACCGTGGGGCGATGGCAAGTTTCGACTCGCGAGCGGCGTCGAGAACCGAAGAGGGGCGCATCACACCGGCGGGTCGGCCGCGTGCGTCGATGGTCACGGTCACGTCGGCGTCGCGTGCTCGAGCGGAGGAGAAATCGGGGCGTGAGCGTGTCCGGAGTCGCTTGTCGGCAGTCCGACGCCCGCGTCGGTTGGCTTTTCGACGGCCGGCTGGATAATGACTCGCGACGATTCGACGGACACAAGGAGCCCGAGCACGTCCGAGTTGACGTCCCGGCCGAGCGACAAGCTCGACGTCGCGGGCGTGGGAATCGGCGGCAAAGGGTCGTTCGAGCACTCCGAGCACCGCGAGGGATGGACTCTGTGAAACCGCATGAGGAGAGGTCGAAGGCGGCGCGGCTCGTCGTCAGCGCGACCATCGTCGCCGTGATCTCGACCTGCGCGTCGCTGCACGCGGACTGGCCGCGCTTTCGCGGTCCGGGAGGATCGGGCGTTGCGGCGGATGCCGATGTGCCGGTCGAGTTCGGACCGGAGAAGAACGTCGTCTGGCAGACGCCGCTTCCGACAGGGCACTCGTCGCCATGCGTCGTCGGCGAGAGGATCTTTCTGACCGCATTCGTCGACGCGAAGGACGATCAGCCGGCCTCGCTCGAGACGCTGTGTCTCGATCGGAGCGACGGCAAGATCCTCTGGCGACGCGGCGTGGCGCCGAACGAGCTCGAGCGCGGCAGCGGGCTCGGCAACCCGGCCACGTCGACGCCGACCGCGGACGGGGAGCGGGTCTACGCGTATTTCGGGGCCTTCGGCCTCACCGCGTGGAGTCACGACGGTCGCGAGCTGTGGCGACGTCCGCTGCCGACACCGATCACCGGGCACGGCGCGTCGACGTCGCCGATCCTCGTCGGGCAAGGCCGCGGCAAGCGGTTGATTCTCGCGTTCGACCAGGACGTCGGCGCGTACGTCATGGCGCTCTACCCCGCGACTGGCCGCACGGCCTGGAAGACGCCGCGTCCCGGCTGTCGCCGTGGCTTCTCGACGCCGATACCGTGGCCGCCGGAGGCGCCGACCTCGGTCGTGCTTCCCGGCACGCTGCGGGTGGCCGCGTACGCGATCACCGACGGCGCCGAGCTCTGGACCGTGCGCGGCTTGCCGAACGAGATGGTCAGCTCGCCGGTCGGCGGCGACGGCCTGATCTTCGTCGGCGGCTGGACGTATGGATCCGGCGTGACGGGGGAGATGCCGAAGTTCGACGCGTTGCTCGCCGAGGGCGACAAGGACGGCGACGAGAAGCTGACCCGCGAGGAGTCGCCGGGCGGTCCCGCGAGCCGGCACTTCACGTATATCGACGCCGACAAGGACGGCTTCCTCGATCGCGACGAGTGGGACTCGATGGCGACGATCTTCGAGTCCGCGCAGAACGCGCTACTCGCGGTTCGCCCCGGTGGCAAGGGCGACGTGACGGGCACGCACATCGTGTGGAAGCAGACCCGCGGCATCCCGTACGTGCCGTCGCCGCTCTACTACCAGGGCCGCGTATTCATCGTCAAGAAGGGCGGCATCGCGTCGTGTTTCGACGCGAAGACCGGCGAGGCGCTCTACAGCCAGAAGCGCATCGGCGACCGCGGCAACTATTACTCGTCGCCGATCGCGGCCGGCGGCAAGATTTTCGTCGCGTCTCAGCGCGGCGAGGTCGCGGTGCTGCGCGCCTCCGACGAGCTCGAGGTGCTGGCGCGCAACAAGCTCGGCGAGCCGGTGATGGCCACGCCGGCGATCGACGGCGACCGCTTGCTGATCCGCACGCGCGGTGCGCTCTGGGCGTTCGGCGCCGCCGTGACCGACGCGCCGAAGTCGAAGCCGTGACGCCGGCGATGCTCCCTCGCGGGGCCGACGCGGTGCGGTCGGGGAGCAAGCCGGCTTTACATCGCGCTGGCGCGATCGCTGGCGCTGGCCGACGAGAGTGTCACAAGTGCTTGCTGCCGCGTGGGATAGGGGCGAGAGTTTCGGGCGTGTCCCACCGTGGTCCGGGACTTGCGTTGCAGGGCCGGCGAGAGGGTCGCCGTGCGCGTGGCCCCGGGAGCCAACCGGAGAGGGTCTCATGACACACGACACGCTGTGGATCCGACGATTCGTTCTCGTGCTCGGCGCGGTCTGCCTCGCGGCCGCACCGTGGGCGCCGTTGGAGGCAGTCGACTTCCTGCGCGGCGATGCGAACGACGACGGCGCCGTCAGTTTTGCGGACGCGCGGCGCACGCTCGACTTCCTGTTCCTCGGGCAGGCGCGGCCGCCGTGTCTCGATGCGGCCGACATGAACGACAGCGGCCGGCTGGACATAACAGACGCGATTCATACGCTGAACTACCTCGTGCTCGGCGGAGCGCCGCCGGCCGCGCCGTTCCCAGCGATCGGCGCCGACCCGACGGAGGAGACCGACGACGGCGGCGGCATCATCCCGGACTGCGAGTCGTACGGCGATGGTTCGCCGCTGGCGGACGCGGCCGCGGTGATGCGCATCGAGACGACCGCATCGGCCGGCGGCGAGGACGACCAGTCGATCCTGACGATCTTCGTCTCGAGCAGCGCGGCGATCTCGGGCTACTCGGGCGCGATCGCGATCGACACGGACGTCGTCTACGGCGCGAGCGTCATGGTCGACCTGACGGGGACGGAGCAGAACACGGGCTTCAACGTGGCCCGCGTGCTCGGCAATCAGCTTCGCTTCGGCTTCCTGCCGTCGCTGGTCACTCCAGCCGAGATCCCCGCCGGCGACGACGTCGCGGTGGCGCAGATGGCGCTCTGCCTCGCCGAAGAGACCCGCGCCGGCAGTTACCCGCTCGAGCTCATCCAGGCCGAGCTCGTCGACGCTGCGTCCGCGCGCGCTATCTACCCGATGCGCAGCGGCACGACGCTCGTCGTCGAGAGCGACTTGGCTGAGGGCTCCGGCTGCCGCTTCGTCCCACCGGTCGATCCGCCGGATGACCCGGCCGACATCGATGCCGCGTTCCGGATCGGTGACGGGTCGGCACCTCCGGGTGGCTCCGTTACGCTGCCGTTCTTCATCCTCTCGACTGCGGAGACGCAGGCGTTCTCGACGTCGATCGACTTCGACGAGACGCTGCTCGTCGCCAGCGATGTGGTCCAGTCCTTCGCGAAGCCCGACGGCTCGGAGTGGGGCTTCTATACGTACGATCTCGACAGTCGCGACGAGATCACCGGTAGCTCGGGCATCGCCGAGGGCTTCGTGATCGCCGCTGCCGTGATGAGCTTCACGGACAATCAGAACAACATTCCGGCGAACGCCGAGAGCGAGGTGCTCGGGATCGTGCTGACGGTCCGCGAGAATGCGCCACCCGGAGAGATCACTCCGATCCAGTTCATCGATGGCGCTCAGGGGTCGGGCCAGGCGGTCGACAACGCGACCACGTCGTTCGGCACGAGAGTCGACCCGTCGACCGCGAAGTCGTTCCTCATGATCCAGGGCTTCATGGGAGTCGTCGCGGACATCACGCTCTTCGTGCGCGGCGACACGACCGGCGATACCGTCGTCAACATCGGCGACGCTCAGGCGACCCTCAACTACCTGTTCCTCGGCAGCGACACGCCGCATTGCCTCGACGCGGCGGACGCCAACGACGACGGCCAGCTCAACGTCGCGGACCCGGTCATGACGCTGCAGCACCTGTTCCTCGGCGGACCGCAGCTGCCACCGCCGAACGGCGAGCCGGCGGTCGATCCGACGCCGGACCGTCTGCGCTGCCTGCAAGTCGTCGACTGAGAGGTGGATTCGGGCTCGAGCTCGGCAGGCGCGAAGCCGGGCTCGGACCCGGAGTCGGAGTCGGAGTCGGAGTCGGCGTCGGAGTCGGAGTCGGAGTCGGAGTCGGAGT
>CAYMRB010000283.1:0-13336 GCA_964392615.1 uncultured Planctomycetia bacterium
GTGGCGTTCGCAGACGAGCGCGTGGCGCGGCAGGCCCTCCGCCTCGAGGATCTCGCGCCCGATCACGCCGTGGCGTATATACGGCTCGCTGCCGGTGCACGCGATCCCCGGAGCGTCACAGCGGGGGATGCCGATATCGTGGAGCATCGCGGCCTCGACGACGAAGTCGACGTCGATCTCGACGTCCGGCTCGCGCTTCATCCAGGCTCGCGCGATCTTGCGCGCTTTCCGCGCGACCAGGACCGAATGCGTGACGAGGATCTCGAACGTACGACTCGCGGGGTCGCAGTGCCGTGAGAGGATCGCGATGGGTCGAACGGGAGCGTCCGGGCTCTGCATGCGGTTTTCCTGCGGCAGGGAATGCTGTCGGCCCGGGCAGCCTACGTCGCGACGGCTGTTGCGGCGCCAATCCCGGGGGCTCGCGACAATCGCGCATTGTGTCGCGAGCGCGAATGCGGATCAAGATCGACGCCGCGGTTGCTCCCGCGTGGCGAGCCGGTATCCTGGGCGTTCGCAACCGTCCGCGACGCGCCGTCGTGGAGGCCCGAGGGAGGATCCGCCGTGAACCGAGTCACCGCTCGCTTGACGCTGTCCGTCGCGTTCGTTCTGGTCGCGTCGTCGACGATCGCGCCGCTTGCCGCGCAGGATGATGCGAACGCCCTGGTCGAGAAGCTGCTCGAGCACGTCCGCCGGATCGACGCTCACGCCGACGAGCTGCAGGTGCCGGATTTTCCGGCTGGCAAGGAGTGGTTCAACTCGCCGCCGTTGTCCATGAAGCGTGAGCTCGCCGGCAAGATTGTCGTTCTCGACTTCTGGACGTACTGCTGCATCAACTGCATTCACGTCCTGCCGGACCTCGCGGCGCTCGAGAAGAAGTACGCGGCCTATCCCGTCGCGTTCGTCGGGGTGCACTCGGCGAAGTTCGACAACGAGAAGGTCTCCGAGAACATCCGTCAGGCCGTGCTGCGCTACGAGATCGAGCACCCGGTCCTCAACGACGACGCAATGGAGCTCTGGGGTCAAGTCGGCGTGCAGAGCTGGCCGACGCTCGCCGTTGTGGGGCCGCGAGGTAACCTGCTCCTGCGGCAGAGCGGCGAGGGCCAGCGCGACGTGATCGACGCGTGCATCGCGGCGGCGTTGAAGTTCTATCCGGCGGACTCTTTTCGGCACGATCCCGTGCCGGTGCGACTCGAACGCGAACGCGAGCGGCGGACGTCGCCACTCAGTTTTCCGGGCAAGCTGGCGGTCGACACCGAGCGCGGCCGTCTCTACATCAGCGACTCGAATCACAACCGGATCGTCGTCACCGATCTCGTCGGCAAGTTCGTCGACGCGATCGGCAGCGGGCGTCTGGGGCTGCGCGATGGCGACTTCGACGCGGCGACGTTCAACCGCCTGCAGGGGCTCGCGCTCGATGGACGTATCCTGTGGGTCGCCGACGCCGAGAACCACGCGCTGCGCCGCGTCGACCTCGACAAGCGTGCCGTGACGACGGTGGCGGGGGACGGCGCGCAGGGCCGCGACTACCGGGGCGGCAAGAAGGGGCGCCGGCAGCAGCTCAGCACTCCTTGGGACGTCGTTGTCCACCGATCGGGCGAGGACGACGTCGGGCGCGTCTTCATCGCGATGGCGGGAACACACCAGATCTGGGTTCACGATATCGCCAAGGGCACCACGAGGAACTTCAGCGGCACGGGGCACGAGCAGAATCTCAACTCGCCGGATCGCCTGCGCGCCGCGTGGGCGCAGCCGTCGGGGTTGACCATCGGCGGCGGTCGTCTGTTCGTCGCGGACAGCGAGAGCAGCTCGGTGCGGAGCGTCGACCTCGCGTCCGGTGAGACGGCGACGATCGTCGGTGGTGACGATTCGAAGCCGCGCGACCTGTTCGCGTTCGGCGACGTCGACGGCACGGGTGACGCGGCTCGTCTACAGCATTGCCTCGGCGTGCAGTGGCTCGCGGCGACGAAGCGCGTCGCTGTGGCCGACACGTACAACCATCGCCTCAAGCTCGTCGATCCGGCGCACCGATCGGTTACCGCGTGGATCGGCTCGGGCGCGGCTGGGCTCGTCGACGGTCGCGGGCTCGAGGCGCGGTTCGCAGAACCGTCGGGATTCGCGCTCGACCGCGACGGTTCGCGGCTCTGGGTCGCCGACACGAACAACCACGCGATCCGCGTCGTCGATGTGCGAACGGGTGACGTGTCGACCCTCGAGCTCGTCGGCGTGCCTTTGGCCAAGGCGGCGGTCGACCCGCGCAGCGTCCGTCTGGCGACGCTTCCCGGCACGCCGACGGTGCGCGTCGCGGGACTGCGCCTCGCGCCCGGCGCCGCGGGTGAGATCGTTCTCGACCTCGAACTCCCCGACGGCCACCACTACTCCGACGGCGCCGGGAGCCGGTGGCAGATTCTGTTCGAGCAGAACGCGCCGCTCACGATCGCCGATGAGCACGCTAGCGGACGCCTCGAGTCTGACGATCCGATCGTCGTGCGCGTCCGGGCGCCGAAACGCGACGTGGCCGGATCGATTCGCGTCGAGGCGCTAGCGTACTTCTGCGACGATAAGAAGACGTGCCAGGTCGGCGCGGTCGTCTTCGAGGTGCCGGTCGAGATCGCCTCACCGGCGAACGGCGCATCCCAGCGGCCGCGAGCGGAGTTGAAGCACACCTTCGCGGTCGGAGCCACGAAGTTGTTCCGCTGAGCTTCCCGTCCGCCACACTCCCCGTAGCCGGACCCGCCAGTGCGTGTCTGGCGCGATTCGACCCGCGCTGATGCGACGGGCGAAGGGGAAAAAAGGGGAACCGCTACCGGCCGTGGACGCCGCCAGCCTCCGTTGACGTCCTCGGGCAAAAACGTCCAGTCATCACGACTGGCGGATAGGCCGACGACGGATCCGTCCGCCGGAGCGGCCCCCCTGATGAAGCGCGGTCGATCTGCTCCGCGCCGCGCTTCCTGTACTCCGTTTGCTTTACGCGGCTCTTTATCCTCTGTCGGACGCCGACTGGCAATCGGGGAAAACCGTACGCGGGCCTGCGCAGAACCCTAGCCTCGAGCTAGCCTCGCAGCCCGGGGGAGCCGCCGGGAGGCTCTCGGCGGCGGAAGCGCCGACGTCACAGCGACTTCGGCGACTGCCCTCTCCGGTCTGGCGCCCGTTGGCAACCGGCCGCTACCGCCCCAGCGGTGTCAAGCCCTCGCGGATCGCGAGCTTTGTCAGCTCGGCGACGCTGTACACTTCCAGCTTGGTCGTCAGGTTCTTGCGGTGCGTTTCGATCGTCTTGACACTGACGCCGAGTCGGAACGCGATCTCCTTCGTCGCCAGGCCCTCGGCGACCAGCTGGAGCACCTCGCGCTCGCGCGGTGTCAGGACGTCGAGCGGCGACGCGTCGCCCTCGTTCGTGCTGGAAAGCCGCCGGTAGTCGTCGACGACGACGGTCGAAACGTCCGGACCGAGGTACGTGCCGCCGTTGACCACCGCGCGGATCGCCTTGGCGAGCTCCTCGACCGCGCAGTCCTTGAGGAGGTACCCCGAGGCCCCGGCACGCAGCATGCGAGCGACGAACGGGCGCTCCGCATGCATCGAGAGGCCGACGACGCGTATTCGCTCGTCGACCTCGACGATCTGGCGGGTCGCGTCGATGCCGTTGAGGTTCGTCATGCCGATGTCCATGACGACGACGTCGACCGGTTGCTGGCGGACGAACTCGACGGCTTCGCGACCGTCGGCAGCCTCGCCGCGCACGACCAGGTCGTCGTGTGCTTCCAGGACCGTGCGCAACCCCTCGCGCACGACACGGTGGTCGTCGACCAACAGAATCCGGATGGGTTGTCTTGTCATGCAGGACTCGGCGCGCCGGTCAGAAGCTGTTCGGGACGCAGCGCGTTCCTGTTGACGCCCGAGTGACGCAGCATGATATACTCGGATCTTTCGGGCGACAACCGGATTGTCAATCGGGTTGGCGGGGAGGGAACCCGCCCGAGCGGAAACGGCGTCTCGTTTTCCCCGTTCTACAGGGAGAGACCATCAACCGCGACGAGCACGTTCGGATTCCTGACGGGATGGGAGAGACCGGCGGCGCTGTCGGCGCGTCACCACCTGACAGTGCTCCCACCGAAGCGTCGCGGCCCGCGGGCAGAGGGAGGTGTGATATGAGCTCCGCGTCTCTACCGACCGCGATCCAGGAGCACCTGGTGCGACTCGCAGCGGGCGAGCGCTCGCCCGCATGGCTCTGCGCGAACGACGCAGGAGAGGTCACCGATGTCGGAGGGGCGACCGGATGCTACGGCCTCGAGGACCTCGCCATCGGCGCGTCCGTGGAGGCGAGTGTCGATGTCCTCTGCGGTCTCATTCCGGTCCGCGGTGACGACGTGTGCCTACCGTTCGTCGAGGTCGCGCCGAACGTCTGGGCGGAGCTTCGCGCGTTCCGACGGGAATCCGGCCATTGGGTGGTGTTTCTGACGCCCGAGGTCGCGGTTGACGAGCTCCGAGCTTCGCGGCAGACGGCGCACGATGCCGCCCTGCGGCTGCGGGAGGTCGAGACGCGCGTCTGCTCGTGTCGGGTGTTAGAGGAACTGGTGAAGGCGCGAGGGGCGATCGTGTTCGAGCTCGCGGACGACGGGAGCTCGCCGCGCGTCGGAGATGTGCCGGCCTGGGCGGCCCCGCTGATCGACGCGGACGATGGTGCCGATGAGCTCGCGGTGCTCGCAGCGCGCTTTCCGGTGCTCGAGAGTTTCCTCGTCACCGGGTCGTCCTGTTCGAAAGCGTCCGCGAGCTTCTGTTCAACGTCGTCAAACACGCGCGTACGAGCGAGGCCTCGGTTCACCGCGAGACGTTCGGCCACCAAACGCGTATCACGGTCGCGGACGACGGGCGTGGGTTCGAACCGGAGACGATCGGCCGCGGCAGCGGATTCGGCTTGTTCAACGTCCGAGAGCGTCTCGAGGCGTTGGGTGGTCGATTGGAGATCGCATCGATGCCGCGCAAGGGAACGCGCGCGTGCGTGAGTGTTCCGGTGTCCTGATCGCGGATTACCCGCTCCACACCGGGATGTAGAACAGCCGTGTCGTCGACACGCCGTTCTCCGTATCGTGTCGGAACAGGTACTTCAGGACGCTGACCGAGCTCTCGCCGGTCCGTTCGTCGTGGAACCACGAGAACAGCGGGTTGATCACGAACTCGCTCTGGCCCTGCACGTCGCGCCACACGAAGAGCCGGTGGAGGATGCGGAAGTCGCTATCGCCGGACTTGTCCCGCGAGTACTCGGCGAGCTTCCACAGCAGCGAATCGTAGGACTCGTCGTCGCTCTCGAGCGCGTTCCACAGGTAGAAGAACCGGCCGATCGGCCAGTGGTTCAGTCCGGCCCGTCCGAAGTCGCGCCGGTAGTAGAGGGGGAAGAGACCGAGGCTGCCGCGGTCCGCCTCCCACGATCCGAACCCGAGGGGCAGCAGGTGAAACCAGACGCTCCCCGGGTCCTCGTCGTAGTGGAACCACCAGAGCGGGCCGGTGACCGTCGTCGTCGCCGCCGTCTCGCGCCAGTTGAAGAGCCACGGGAACATGCGGAAGCGAGACTCGTCGCCGTCGTCGTACCACTGCAGCAGGCTCGTGTATGACGCGAAGTTCACGTCGGCTAGCGGGCCCGTCTCGACCGAGAGCAGAGGATAGAGATACGCGTAGTCGTTGTCCGGGTTGCTGCCGGTCCACACGAACGGGAAGATGCGGAAGTCGTATGATTCGTCGGTCCAGGCGTAGTTGACGAACGGCCATGGCGCGTCGACGTCGGACTCGGTCACGTTGCCGGTTTCGGTGTTCCACGAGCGCGTGAACGAGAAGAACGGTGCGAGCGTGAACAAGGTTTGGCGCCGGAACGCGTGATCGATGGGGTGGCTCTCGCTGCGCCCCCAGAACGGCCAGAGGTGCGTCCGGTCGCTCGTCACGCGCCACTCGCCGTCGTCGTCCGGGTGCTCGCGTCGACGCGAGACCCACACGGGAAGGAGGACGGAGTCCCTGGCGCGCATCTCGGGGGAGTCGGCGGCATGCGAGATCCAAAACGGCAACGCCCACGACGTCGTCGATTCGTCGGTCGTCTCGTGCAGTCCGAGCGGCCACAGGTACCAGTCCTGGACCCTGTTGTCCTCGTCGAACTCGTGGTGACGCCACAGGAATCCGCCGAGTCCCGTCAGGCGTCGATCTGGAGCGTCGTAGGAGTCCCAGAACGGAAGGTATCGCGATTTGTGGACGTCGCCGTCGCGCGAGGAGTGCACGAGCGGCCACAGGACATCGACGAAGTTCTCGTCGGGGGCGGATCCCCAGCCGCTGAGGGCGAGCGGCAGGATGTTCGTGACGCGCTCGGCCCGCGGCTTCTCGAAGCGCAGCCAGAGGAGCGAGTACCAGGTCCAGAGGCTGTCGTTGGCTTCATTCTCGCCGTGCACGTAGAACGGCAGTACTCCCAGCTGGTGTTCGCCAGGAGCCTCCCGATAGTGGAAGAGCGGCGCGAGCGCGTGGACATCGGTGCTCGTCTCGCCTGTCGCCCAGCCGCTCAGCAAGAATGGCAGCACCGTGCCCGTCCTGTCGACGCCGTCATCCCACCAGCCGAGAAACGGAGTGAAGAGGTAGTGGCTCTGCTCCTCCTCGGCGCCCTCGCCGGCGAACCACAGCGGAAACAGGTGGTTGTGCCAGCTTCCATCCGCGCTGGAACGCCCGCGCGCGATCGGAGCGCCGAAGCGGCCGGGCGCGCCCCAGTTGAGGAATACGCCCGCTTGCCACGCGCTGAGCTCGTCGTCGCTGGTGCGGTCGAACAGGTCGAGCACGAACGGCACGCCGAGGCGACTCTGCGATCCGCCCGACCACGAACCGTGGCCGAAGAGCGTCGGGATGAAGCGATACGGCTCCGCGTCCTGGCTGTGGGCGACGTGGAACAGCGGCCACAGCAGCGTGTCGTGGCTGTCCTCGACGCGCCAGCGCGCGAAGAACGGCAGGACGACGTCGTGATCGCGCGACGGGCTACGACGGCCGAGGTAGAGCAAGGGGTAGATCCCGGTGCGGCGATCGGCTCCGCCGTCGACGACGGTACGGCTGTAGAACGGCAGAACGCGGTGGTGGTGATCGCCGTTCGGGCTCCACTCGCCACGCACCGCGCCGAAGAGAGCGGTGTGTCGTGTGCTGCCGTCCTCGTACTCGTCGCGCGACCATACCGGCCACACGCCGGTATGGCGACTGCGACGAAGCTCGCCGCCCTGCGACGCTTCGCCGAGGTCGGGAGAATGCGATCCGGGAACGCTCCGCTTCACATCCTGCGCGTCAAGCGTCGGGTCGCAGAGAACGACCGCGAGCGCACAGACCACCAGATTCGGGATCGTGACGGGCCCTCGCCTCTGCGTCCGTGAGTGTCGCATCCGTCTGGCTCCGCGGGTTGTGAACATCGCCCCGTCCTTCGAGTGATCGTAGGTACGCGGGTCAGGCGGGTCAAGCTGCGCATGGGCTGCCCGGGATAACGCGTCAGCTTGTCGGGTCTGTCGCGGGCAGCCCATGCGCGCGGAGTTGGAGCTGACCGCGTCGCGCTTACCCCGCAGGAGCCAACCGCTGCGCGGCAGCTCAACTCCGCGTGTCCCACTGGCGCGCCGGGGTGCACCAGCGGAACTGCGAGTGCGTCGAGCCTTTCCGGACAACGCGGTGCGCCGTTGACCCGAGCGCTCGATGAGGTCTAGCTATGTCCATGCCCATCGATCAACTCGAGGTCCTGTTCCTCGGCACGGGAACGTCCGCAGGCATTCCGATCATCGCGTGCGATTGCAGCGGTTGCACGTCGAGCGATCCGCGAGACCGCCGCACGCGGTGCAGTCTCGCTGTGTCGTTCGTCGATGCCTCCGGCTCGGAGCGGGTCATCCTGATCGACGCATCTCCGGATCTGCGCGAGCAGGCGCTGCGCCACTCTCTGCAGCGCTGTGATGCGATCCTCTTCACTCACGAGCACGTCGACCACACGTTCGGGCTCGACGAGGTGCGGCGATTCAACGCGGTGATGAGAGCGCCGATCGATATCTGGGCCGAGCCGAACACGATGGACTGCCTGCGGCGGATCTATCGATACATCTTCGAGAAGGAGCGCAACGCGAACGCGTCGTTCGTCGCGACGCTCGTGCCGCGTACGATTGATCCGGATCAGCCGATCGATCTCTTCGGATTGCGTTTCACGCCGGTGCGGCTCTTTCACGGGCGGCTGCCGGTGCTCGGCTTTCGCATCGAGGCGATCGACGACGACACCGGTGAGGTCGCGACGGTTCAGCCCGCACCGCTGCCGTTCGCGTATTGCACGGACGTGTCGTCGATTCCCGACGCGACGTGGGGGCGGCTAGGCGGCCTGCGCCACGTCGTCCTCGACCTGCTGCGGTACAAGGAGCATCCGACGCACTTCTCCGCAGACGAGGCGGTGGCCGCGGGGAGGACCATCGGCGCCGAGCGCACGTGGTTCGTCCACATGGCGCACGATGTCCTCCATGCCGAGCTCGACCCCGAGCTGCCCGACGGCATGGCGTTGGCGTGGGATGGCATGACGCTGCCGATGCGGTGAAGTCGACGCGCCGGCGTCAGCGTCGGATCGCGATCACGATGCGTCGTCGTCGCCGTGCCCTTCGTCCGCGTCACTCGTGGTGTCGGACGGTTCCGGCGCATTCGGGCGTCGGCGCCGACCCGCGGCCGCCAGAGGGCGCAGGGCCGCGGCGACCAGCAGGCCGACGGCGCAGCCCATCGCCACCGGGCCGAGCGCCCAGCCCCACCGCACCCATGCGGTGAGCGGTGCTTCGTCATCGCGCAGCTCGGCCGCCTCGACGGCTGCCCACTCGAGTCCGGCCGGTGCCTCGGCGACCGTCCGCCCGTTGGTGTCGATGATCGACGACAGGCCTCCGAGCGTGACGCGCACCAGCCACGTGCCGTTTTCCAGCGCGCGAAACGCCTGCAGTCGTGCGTGGAGCCGCGCGAACGCGATTCCCGCGCGCCGCTCGTCGCGTCCGGCGATCAGGAGGATCCGAGCGCCCTGCTTGACCAGACCTCGCGCCAGCAGCCCGCGGTCGAAGTCCCGCTCGAGCCCGACGCCGAGGACGCCGAGCGTCGTTCGCAGCACGCCGCTCGTCGGGACTTTCTCGGCACCAGCCGGATCGGCGAGCCCTCGTCCGAGCGCGTGAGACGCGCGCCCCTCCCGCGTGACGTAGAGGAGCGCCGAATTCACCGCCACGCGTCGCGGCGGGTCATCGTCGTCGCGCTCTCGGTTCTTCCCGACGTCGCCGCGATCGCTCCCATTCCCATTCCCATTCCCATTCCCATTCCCATTCTCGTTCTCGTTCTCGTTCTCGTTCTCGTTCTCGTTCTCGTTCTTGCCCTTGTCGTCCGCTGCGGCTCTCGACTCGTAGAGGCCGACTCCCGCGACGACGTCGACCTGCCGGCGTCGAGCGAAGGCCGCGAGCTTCGCCTCGACGATGGCCCGGCGATCGGCTCGATCCAGAAACGCCAGCTCGGGAAAGAGGAGGAGGTCGGGGCCCGAGTCCATGACCGAGTCCGCCAGCACGAAAGGTGCATCGGGATTACCTGACTCGATCTGGACGACGCCGACGCGCAGTTTGTCGCTCACGCCGTCGGGCGCGTGTTCGGGCACGCCGTTCAAGAAGACCGCGAGAACGATGCCGACGCCGACGGCCGCGAGAATCGCCTGTCGCAGGAAGCCTCTTTCCCGCAGCACGAGGACGAACGCCGCGTTGCAGGCGACGATCGCGAGGCTCAGTCCGGGAACGCCGATGATCGCAGCGATGCGCGCTTCCGGCTTCGTGGGATCGACACTCGCGCCGAGCTCGATCCATGGAGCCGACACGGGCAGGAACTGAACGCGCAGGAACTCGATGCCGACCCACAGAATCGGGATCGCGAGCAACGGGAACGTAGCCAGCCGGGAGCGCAGCGGCAATCCGGCGGCTGCCGCGAAGATGCCACTCGCCACGGCGACGATCGTCCATACGCAGGCGCACCAGCCGATAGCCGCCGCGCGCTCGAGAAGCGTCGCCGGCTCGTCGGCGCACGCAGCTGCGAGGTCGGCGTGATACAGCGGGTAGAGCGTCAGGGCTGCCAGAACCCAACCGAACGCGAGGCCGTGAGCCCATCGACGGACGGGACGCTCGCGGTTGCGGTAGAGGCTGACCAATAGCGGCACGAGGGCGAACCACGGCAGCAGCCGCCCGATGTGACCCTCTCGTGACGTGAACGCGATGGCGAGTAGGATCGCGGAGATCGGCCCGCCGAAAAAGACCACCGCCCGCGGACGGCTCACAGCGAAGTGCCCCGCTCTGGTGGCGCATCCATCACGGAGAGAAATCCTCGCGGTGGGCGTTCTCCACGAACGCCACGAGGAGGTCGATCGTCGCATCGACGTCGCGCGGGTCGCACATCTCGATGACCGAGTGGACGTAGCGCGTCGGTATGCTCAGGCAGCCGACGGCCGCGCCCGACGCCGAACGCTGCAGCGCCCCGGTGTCCGTGCCGCCTCGCGGCAGAACCTCCAGCTGGTGCGGAATATCGCGTTCCGCAGCTAACCGCTTGAAGCACGTGACGACGCGGTGGTCGCAGATGACGCTCGAGTCCATCACCTTGATCGCCGTGCCGTCGCCGAGTCGAGTGACCTGCTCGTGCGGCTTCGCGTCGGGCACATCGTTGGCGAGTGTGATATCGAGCGCGATGCCGATCTGCGGATCGATGCGTCGCGTCGCGACGACCGCGCCGCGGATGCCGACCTCCTCTTGCGTCGACGCGACGGCCCAGACGTCGACGCCGATCGGGCGGCCGATCCGCTCCATCGCCTCGAGCATCACGAACACGCCCATGCGGTTGTCGAACGACTTGCCGCAGACGCAGTCGCCGAGGCGAATCACGTCGCGGTCACGGATGATCACGTCGCCGATCGAGACGAGCTCGCGGACGCGTTCCGCCGGCAGGCCGACGTCGACGAAGAAGTCCTCGATCTTCGGCGCTGCCTTGCGCTCTGCCTCGGACAGGATGTGGACCGGCTTGGTCCCCATCACGCCGGGCAACTCCTCGCGGCCGTGGACGACGACGCGCTGCGCGGTCAGCGTCTTGGCGTCGAACCCGCCGAGGCACTGGAAGCGGATGAATCCGTCGTCGCCGACATGCGTCACCATGAACGCGATCTCGTCCATATGGCTCGAGATCACGAGACGGCGCCGCGGGGGTGGCTCGTCGCCATCGCTGCTCGTGTCGGCGTCGACACCGCGCACGAGCGCCGCGACATTGCCGAGAGCGTCGACTTGCACGTCGTCGCACATCGGCCGGAGCGCGTCGACGACGATCTCGCGGACGCGTTCTTCACGGCCGGGCGCAGCCGGCGTCTCACAGAGGAGCTTGAGGCGCTCGAAGTTCATGGGAGGGAAGGGGACCGAAACATCGACCTCGAGCCGGACGCTTCGGTCGAGCTCGCGTGTCGAAGTATCGAGGATCGGTCTGGAGGGGTCCAGGAAATACCCGCATGGGCTGACCACGCTCGACGCGGCCTCCCACGCTGGCTCCCGGCAGCCCATGCGCGCGGCGTTGGAGCTGACCGCTGTGCGGCAGCTCAACTCCGAGTCGCTCTGCGGCAAGTGGATGGCGGTCGAGGTCTCGGAGCGACAACAAAACGAGGACATCAACGGCGATGGGGACCTCGACGAGGACTTCATGCATCTCGCCGATCTCGACACAGGCAGAGTCGAGAACCTCGGTCTGGCCGTCGAGCACTCCGACACGATCTCAATGGCGACGGCGACACGAACGACGGAGTGTTGCACGTCGCCGATCTCGACCGCTTCGCTGATCTCCGCACGTACGTGCGCGGGGACTGCAACTCCGACGGTGAGTCGCGCGGTCTCGCCGACGCGGTCTTCCTGCTCAACTGCAGGTATCTCGGGGGCGAAGAACCGGCTTGCCTGCGCGCGTGCGACGCCAACGCGGACTCGCGCCTCGGAGTCGCCGATGCCATCGCGCTTCTCGGCTACTTCTACCTCGGTGCCGCGCCGCCGCCTGCGCCGTTTCCAGCCTGTGACTCGGACGTCGAGCTGCGGTCGGACGCGCTCACGTGCGAGCAGGAGTCCGCCTGCGCGAGTTGACTGCACGTTAGGTAAAATAGGGCACAGACACGGTGGCCGCACGTTGTGCGTCCCGCGTCATGGCCTTAGACTCTTGGCATGAGCGCGACTTTTCTTACCGATCCGACGCTGGTGCTGAACAAGAACTGGATGCCGATCCACGTTTGTTCGGTGCGTCGTGCGCTCTCTCTCGTCTTCAAGGGGCTAGCGCGAGTCGTCGAACCGCAGAACTACGTGCTGTACGATTTCGAGTCGTGGGCCGACCTGCACGTGCTCGAGGGCGAGCCGTTCGTCGAGGCCGTGCGGTGGCGCATCCGGATTCCGGAGGTCATCTTCCTTCGCGTCTGCGATCACCTGCACCGGCCGCGCGTCGTGTTCACGCGGCGCAATCTGTTTCGTCGAGATCGGAACATCTGCCAGTACTGCGGCATGCGCTTCGCGACCGAGGATCTGTCGATCGACCACGTCGTCCCCCGCTCGAAGGGGGGCCTCGGCACGTGGACGAACTGCGTCCTCGCCTGTCTACCGTGCAACTCGCGCAAGGGCGACCGCACGCTGCGCCAGGCCGGGTTGAAGCTCGTCCGGCAGCCGAGCGAACCGTCGCCGCAGATGGCGTTCGCTCTCCACGCCCGCTCGCGCAAGGCGAGCTGGAGCCAGTTCGTCAGCGAAGCCTACTGGAATACCGAGCTCGAGCCCTGATCGTCCGGCCGTCGAGGCGAAGGCGGGATGGACTCCGTCGATGCCCTGGTATATTGGGCGCCCGACGGAGAAGCTTGATCCCAGGACTTCGATCTCGAGACGATGCCCACGCCGCCCTTTTCACTCGACGGACACGTCGCGCTCGTCACCGGTAGCTCGACCGGCCTCGGCAAGGCGATCGCTTTCACGCTGGCTCGAGCCGGCGCGTCGGTCGCGTTCAACTATCACAACAGCGCGGCTCGCGCGGAGCTCTGCATGGAGGAGCTCCGCGCCGCGGACTTCGCTGGCGAAGGCGAGATGTTCCGAGCCGACGTCTCGGACGAGCAGGCTGTCGACCGCTTGTGCTCCGAGGTCGAAGCGCGGTTCGGACCGATCGACATCGTGGTGCCGAACGCGACGCCCGATCAGCCCCAGATGCCGATCGAGGAATTCACCTGGGAGCACTTCCAGACGATGATCGATTTCTTCATCAAGAGCCCGTATCTGCTGACGCGGCGTACGGTCGCGGGGATGAAGAAGGCGCGGTGGGG
>CAYMRB010000284.1:0-297 GCA_964392615.1 uncultured Planctomycetia bacterium
GGAGTCGACGTCGGAGTCAGCGTCGGAGTCGGCGTCGGAGTCGGTGTCGGAGTCGGTCTTCGACGCTCGCTCCACGTGCCACCTCACGCGCGGGTCGATGTCGTCGCGGCAGCGTTCGAGCTCGTCGGCCGCGATCGCCGCTGCCGGTCCGTACTCGCCGAGCGCGCGCGCGGCCTCGCGTCGTACCGCGTGATGGGGGTCGTCGAGGCGTTTCGCCAACGCGCGGCAGATCGCTTCCGGCGCGAGGCCGGAGCGCGCGCCCGCCGGGCTCCCCAGGAGCCACCCCGCGCCATCGCC
>CAYMRB010000284.1:307-13256 GCA_964392615.1 uncultured Planctomycetia bacterium
GTTCCCCGTCGGTGGTGGTTGGGGGGGGGGGGGGGGGGGGGGGGGGCCCCCCGGCCAGGCTCCCGAGGAGCCTCGCGGCGCCTTCGCGGACGCGGTGCTTCGGGTCATCGAGGAGTCGCACTGCGGTCGGCAACGCGATCGCTGCCGCGGGGCCGAGCTGCTCGAGGCCGTCGAGACACGCGGCGCGGTCCTCGGCGTGGTGCAGTGCGCTCGCCAGCATGCGTGCGACGCGCGTCGGTTGCGCGCCGAGGCGGCCGAGGGCGCTGGCGACGTCGTTTCGGTCGCCGGGTCGTGCGAGCTCGAAGAGGTCGATCAGCAGCTCGACCTCGTCGCGCGACGCGCGGCCACGAGCGGCCAGCGCGCGCGCGGGGTTGCCGGCGTCGACCCAGAGCGGGCGATCGATCGGCAGCAAGCCGTCGAAGATGGACGGCTCGAGCTCCGCGCGCGTCGTCAGGTTGTCGCGGTGCTGGTGCAGGTGCGAGACGGGATCGTCGCCTTCGTCCTCGTCGACGTCTTCCGACAAGTCCGCGCCGACGAGCTCGGCCGCGCGACGACACGCGTCCGGGGCGAGCTCGCGCGCGGCGGGGCCGATCGCGAGCAGCAGCTTCGGCACGAGCTCGTGGCGCACGGGGTCGTGCGGGCCGGCCTCGTCAGCCTCGTCGACCGCGTTGACCGCGGCGGCGAGCACGGGGACGGCGTCGATGGCCAGGGGGCCTGCGCGCTCGATGAGCTCCTGGGGTGGGGGGAGCCACTCGTTCTGGGCTGCGATCGTTCCCTCGACGATCGCGCGTGCCAGCATGGGAAGCGCCGGCGCGGCGTGGCGACCGATCGCGTAGAGGGCGTCCACGGCGCTCTGGTGGAGCTCGCGGATCGCCATGTCGTCGCCAGCGTCCTTCTGGCGCAACGCCGCCTCGACGGTCATGACGACCTGGGCGGCGCGAGTCTCGGCTTCGTCGCTCGTCAGCCAGAACGTCGAGTTGCTGCTGAATCCGCTTGCGACGCGCAAGCGGACCTCCGGATCCGGATCGTCGAGCCCGCGGGCGAACCTGGCGGCCACAGCGCCGTCGAGCGCGATCGCGGAGAGGAGGGACGCGATGGTCCTGCGTTGCGAGGCATCCGGCTCGCTGTTGAAGGCGTCGAGGAGAGCGTCGACGCAAGCCGCCGGGAGCGAATTGTCGGAATGTCGGAGCAGATCGAAGAGGTACGCGATCATGCCGTGACGCGTCGTCTCGTCCGGGTCGCGCAATGCGCGCCGCACAGCCGTCTTCATGCGTTCCCTCGCGACCTCGCCCAGCACTTCCTGTTCGAGAAGCGCGTTCAACGCGGCGAGGCGCAACTCCTTGGCGGGATCCTCCAACGCTGCGGTCAGCGCCGCGATCACGGTGTCTGGCCAGAGGTCATCGAAGCTCAGTACCTGTGCTGCCCTCAGTCTCTCCGCTGGCGAGGCGGCGGCCGTCAGCCGGCGAGCGAGGACGCGCGCTCGGGTTTCCTTCTCGTCGTAGAGGAAGAGTCCGGTGTCGAACGCCTCGATGTTCGCAATGGGCAGCGCCAGGACGACATCGAGCACGGCCTCGAACATCTCCTCGTCCGGATCGGCTCCATCGATGACTTCCGTCGCGAGCCGCTGGATCTCCACGGTCTGTCCGTCGCGTAGCAGCTCGAGCAGTCGCGGCAGCGCCGCCCGCACGTCCGCGATGCGCTTCGGGAAGCAGAGGAGGGCGAGCTTCCGCACCTCCGCGCGCGAGTCGCCGAGCAGCGTCGCGAGCTCCGCGCCGACGCGCCCGGGCATGGCGCGCATCGACGCGATCTCGGCGACCGGGTACGCGTCGTGAGTCAGTACGCCGTCTTTCGACAGCGCGATGTTGCGGCGGTTCTCGGCTCGCTGCGCCGCCCGCACGATGATCGCCGGCAGCGCGTCGGTGGCGCCGAGCTCGATCAATCGATCGCTCGCCTGAAGCGATGCGTCGTCGTCGGTCGACGCGAGTCGCGTCAGGTGCCAGCGGACGATCAGTTCGCGTCGCGAGGCGAAGAGCGCCGCAGATGTGACGGCCAGCGCCAGGACGCCGACGATCGCGATCGTTCTCCTGCGCGAGCGTCTCACGTCTCGCCTCCCGTGATGGCCTCGAGCGCGTCGTCGACGGTCTCGCGGACTCGCGCATCATCGTCGCCCTGCGCTGCTCGCAGCGCGTCGTGCGCCGCCGGGCCGATTCTCCCGAGGCTGCGCGCGGCCTCCCAGCGCACGCGCGCGTCATCATCCGCGAGCCGTGCGGCGAGATGAGCTACCTGGCTCGCGGCCGCCGCGCCGAACGCTCCGAGCGCGCGCGCCGCGCGTCGGCGCACGACAGGGTGAGCGTCTGAGAGCATCGCGGCGACGCGCGGGCAGGCGATGTCGGGGCGCACGCGAAGCTCGCCGAGAAGCTCGACGGCCGCTTCGCGCACGAACGCGTCGCGGTCGTCGAGGAGCCTCAGGGCCTCGCCGACGTACGGCTCGACCGCAGGCCCCGCCACGACGAGCGCGCGCGCGGCGGCAGCGCGCAATGCGGCGCTGCTGCCGTGGCGGGCAGCGCGCAGCAGCGACTCGACGCGCAGCTGCGGCTCGACGGTCAGCGCCCCGAGCGCTCGGGCCGCCGCCGCGCGTGCATGGGGCTCGGTTCGCGACGCGTCGTCGAGTGTCGCGACCAACGTGCGCGCAGCGCGGCGGTCCGCGCACGGGCCGAGCTCGGCGAGTGCGTTCGCCAGCTCCTCGCACAGCTCCCAATCGCCCCACGGGGCGGTGTCTTCGGCCAGCAGCGCGACGAGTCGCGGCCCGATGTCCGGACCCAGCGGCTCGAGCCGGCTCAGCGCTCGAATCCGCGAGGTGCGGTCGGACGGCCCTTCGGGCGCGAAGTCATCGTCGTCGAACGGTTGCAGCAGCGCCTCGGTGACTTCTGGCGACGCGCGACCGATGCGCGCGATGGCGTCGAGGCTACTCACGGTTGCTCGCGACAGCGTCCAGGTCTGCAGGGCCTCGGTTTGGCTCTCGAGCTCGGTGAGGATGCGCGGTAACTCGCTCGCGGCGGCGGGGCCGATGCGGCCGAGGGCGACGAGCACCCGGTCCCGCTTGATGTCGGGATCAGCGTCCTCGAGCGCTGCGAGCGTTGGAAGCGCGCCCGCCGCGGCCTCGCCGAGCAGCGCCAGGCTGACGAAGGCCGCGTCGCGTACCGGAGAGTCAGCGAGCTCATCCGCGAGGATGGCGGCGAGTCGCGGCACGACCGTTTCCGTCGCGTCGGGGAAGTTCCGCAGCACGCGGACGGCTGCCGCGCGCGTCGCGCCGTTCTCGTTCGCATCGTCCATCGCCGCGAGCAAGGCGGTTGTTGCCGCCTCCGCCCTGTGCCCCAGTCGTTCGGCGTCGAGCTGGCCGAGGAGCCGGACAGCTCTGCGCCGCGCGTCGCCCGACTCGCGTTCGATGCGAGCGATGAGGCGGTCAGCGGTCGAGTCCGTATCGCGGTATACCGTGACGAGGACCGCGAGCGCGTGCGAGCGGACGACCGCGTGCTCGTCGTCGCGCCGCGCGACGAAGAACGGATGGAGTCGACGGACGACGTCAGCCCCATCGCCGCGACGAGAGAGCGCCTCGACCGCGTCGGCGAGGATGGCGAAGCTCGCGACGCGTTTCGATCCCGCGCTGCGCGTGACGACACGCGCGACCCGTTCGACGTCGGCAGGAGCGGGCGCGAGCTTCCTCAGCGCAGCGCGTGCGACGACCGGATCGCCGTCGCCCCGTTCGAGTCGGTCGCAGAGATGCGAAGCGACGCGCTCGCTCTCGGCGCGGTCGAGCTCGAGTTCGGCGAGCGTGGCGCAGACATCGGGGAAGTCGTCACCGCCGCCCTCGAGTCGGTCGCACAAATAGGCCGCGGCGCGGCGGCGGCCGGACGGGGTCAGCAGGTCGGCCCACTCCGTCAGCAGGCGATGGATCAGCGCGCGGACGCGATCGTCGTCGTGTGCGAGGTATCGCAGAACGGCGTCGACATCGTCGGCGCCCGGCCGCGGCACGAGCGTGCGGATGAGCTCGGCCGCACTTGCCCGCACGTCCGCGTTGGGATGGCCGAGCAGCGCGGCGAACCGCGCCGCAGTGGGGCGAGCCGCGTCGGTGTCGACCAGGACGTACAGGTCGGAGAGCACGGCGCTCAGGGTCCCGGTGTCAGCGGTCGCGTCGATCGAGCGGTAGAGGCGTTCGAGCGTGGCGAAGTCCCAGAAGCGCGCGAAGAACTTGACGAGTCGCGCGATGACGTGAGCCACGTCGGAAGGTTCGGGGCCGATCTCGAAACCCGCCGCCGGCGCGAGGAGCGCTCGGGCCACTTCGTCTGCCGCCTCGGCGCTGCCCGTCGCGATGCTGGCGAGCGTCACGAGCGCGACCCTGACGACCTCGCGATCCGTGTCGCCGCGCACGACGGCGAGCACGGCCGGCGTCGCCGACACCGCGCCCGGACCGAGCGCGGCGAGACCTCCGAGCGCGGTGATGCGAACCTCGCGCCGCCGATCGTCGAGCCGGCGCGTCAGAGCTGCCACGAAACGATCCGTCGCCTCCATGCGACCCGCCATCGCGTCGAGAAGCGGATGCTCGAGTCCGGCGTCGCCCGGGATCCGCCGCGCGAGCAGCGTCTCGAGCAGCGGTCCGAAGGTCGCCGCGTCGCGACTGCGAGCCAACGCCCGATCGACCGCAGCGGCGGGCTCGAGCACGACCTCGGGCGCCGTGTCCGGCGGGCGAGCGGTCGACGCGATCATCACCAGAGCGCCGACGCCGATCGCTACCACCGCGAGGGCGGAGAGGAGGAGGATCTGCCGTTGCTTGCTCACCGCGAGAGATTGTCGCCGGTGGCGCGGAGGGATGCCAGGAGTCGGTGGCGGCGTCGGTGTCGGAGTCGGGGTCGGATTCGCGCTCGGACGTCGCCCCGGGTTTGGCGTACGATGAACCTTTCGCGCCCGTTCCCCGTTTCCCGTTCCCGGAGCCTTTCCCGTGCCCGATCGCCGCGCTTCTCTTCCTTCCCGTCGCTCGTTTCTGCGCTGTGGTGCCGCCGTCTTGTCCGCGCCCGCGATTCTGTCGTGCGGTGCCCTCGGGGCTGCGGCGCCGAGCGAGCGCATCGTCCTCGGTTGCATCGGCATGGGAGGACACGGGACGAACTACAATCTACCGCGGCTGCTCGGTGCGAAGGACGCGCGGGTTGTCGCGGTCTGCGACGTATTCGACGATCGTCGCGACGCGGCGCGAGCTCGTGTCGACGCGCACTACGGCGGCAAGGGCAAGGGCAAGGGCTGCGTCGGTGTCACCGACTTCCGGCGCGTCCTCGAGCGCTCCGACATCGACGCGGTGATGATCTCGACGCCCGATCACTGGCATGTGCCGATGTCGATTCTGGCGATCCGGGCCGGCAAGGATGTGATCTGCGAGAAGCCGACGCTGACGGTCGAGGAGGGGCGCGTCCTCAGCGCGATCGTGCGACGCCACAAGGCCGTGTTCCAGACGTCGACCGAGGACCGAAGCATCCCGTGCTACCACCAGATGGCGCAGACCGTGCGGAACGGGGTCATCGGCTCCGTGCGGAAGGTGCACGTGCGGCTGCCCGCCGGCCAGCGGTTCCCTCACGAGCAGCCCGCTCCGGTGCCGAAGGGGCTCGATTGGAATCTGTGGCTCGGCCCGGCCCCCGAGGTCCCCTACACGCCGAACGTGACCGAGCGTCAGCACTGGCGGCACGTCTGGAGCTACTCGGGCGGCAAGTTCTCCGATTGGGGCATGCACCAACTCGACACGGTCCACTGGGCGCTCGACATGGAGCGGAGCGGACCCGTCGAAGTCTCCGGGAAGGGGACCGTGAATCCCGGCAGCATGTACAACACGTTCGTCAGCTACGAGGTCGAGTACCGCTACGCGAACGGCGCCGTTGTCCACGTGCGCTCCGGCGGCACCTCGCTGCGCTTCGAGGGCTCCGACGGCTGGATCGGCAACAAGGGGTGGCGCGCGCGGCTCGAGGCGAGCTCGGCGGACGTCCTCGCGTGGAAGCCCGATCCGGATCGCGGTGATGTTCGGCTCTACACGAACCCCGCTGGGGAGCACCGCGACTTCCTCGACTGCGTGAAGAGCCGCAAGGACCCCTACTTCCCCGTCGAGGTCGGACACCGCTGCGCGAGCCTGCTCCATATCGGCAACATCTCGATGCGCCTGGGCCGCAAGCTGGGCTGGGATCCGAAGGCGGAGCGGTTCGTCGACGACGCCGAGGCCGACGCGATGCGGTCGCGCCCGAGCCGCTCCCCTTGGTCGCTCTAGCTTCGCATCGGAGTCGGGGCCCGTGCAGAGGCCGCAGCCGCGCGGGAATGGCCTCGTACGGCGCCGGAAGCGCGGTTGAACCGGCGCATCCGCGGGGTACACTGGCTGTCTTTCGTCCAGTTCCCGTCTCTCCTGACCGCTACCGCCGATGCACGACTCGAGCCTCGAGAACCCGGGTGCCGAATCCGACGCTCTTCCCGCCGCCGCGTCGCCCGAGAGGGCCGAGCCGGCTGCTGACGGCGCGACGATGTGCCGCGACCACCGCTACACGCGGTGGTTCGCCTGGGCCACGCTCATCGTGACCTATGTCGGCATCGTCACCGGCGGCATCGTGACCAGCACGGAGAGCGGCATGGCCGATCGGCACGCCCCGCTTTTCGACGGTGGCTGGATTCCCGACTTCGCCCGCATGGCGCGCGATCCGGACCTCCTCCTCGAACACGGCCACCGGCTCCTGATGGCCACGAGCGGCCTGCTGGCCCTCATCGCCGGCATCTGCGGCTGGTTCGCGCCGGGGCCCGGCGTCGGCGGACAACCACGACGGTGGGTGTCCAAGCTCGGCATCGCGATGGCGCTGCTCGTCCTGCCGCCAGCGACGTTCGGCGCGCTGACGGTCCTGATGCACCTGCACCCGGCCCTGTCGGTCACGCACGTCAGCCTCGCGATGCTGTTCATCGCGGTCGCGGCAGCTCTGGCTGTCGTCACCGGACGGCATTGGTACGAGGACTCGATACGCCTCGACCTGCAGACCTCCCACGTCCTGGCCTGGCTCGCGGTGCTGAACCTCGTCGCGACCTACGTGCAAATCGTGATCGGAGCCATTCCCCGGCACGCTCGCGCGGACGTCGGCGGTACCCTGATGGTCGCCATCGGCAATGCGATCCACATCGTCTGGGCATTCGTCGTCTTCGCGATCCTCGTTCTGCTCGTCGGACGCGTGATGGGGATTCGCGGTCGTCCGCAGCGCCTGCTGCGTCCGGCGATCTTGTTGCTTCTCGGGTTGATCCTGCAGGTCTTCCTCGGCTTCGCGACGTTCCTGGTGCAGCCGAAGGAGCCGGCCGCCGTCGTCGTCGAGAAGGGCGAGCTCGTCGCGACGGGAAGCCACGTCGTCTTCGCGACCATCCACCAGGCGATCGGCGTGCTCGTCCTCATCGTCAGCGTCGCCTTGGCGCTGCGCGCGCTGCGCGTTCGGTACTTCGCGCTGCAGGGCGTTCAGAACGCCGAGGGCGGCGGCGACATCGCGACGGGCCTCCAGGGAGGCGCTGATGCCGCCGGCTGATGCTCGAGGATCGGTCGATGGTGACGCCGGCGCCGCCGACGTCTCATCGAACTGCCGATCCGCGGCCGCGGTGATCGACGACGTGCTGTCCATCGTCAAGGCGCGCGTCAATCTCGTCGTGCTGCTGACGATCTGGATCGGCTTCGCGCTCGCGCAGTCGGCCGAGGTCGCGATGCACGCGAGCGGCATCGCGGGCGACGTCGCCGGAACCGCGGTGCTGCTCCACACGCTGTTCGGCGCCGTTCTGCTGTCGTGTGGCTCGAGCGCGCTGAACCAGCTCTTCGAGGCGGACCTCGACCGGCGCATGGATCGCACCCGCAATCGTCCGTTGGCTGCGGGACGACTGTCGCCGGGCTTCGTTCGCGGCCTCGGGGTCGTGCTGGTCGTCGTCGGTACCGTGTGGCTCGTCTTCTTCGTGCAGCCGTTGACGGCGGCCGTCGGCGCGACGACGGTCGCGCTCTACGTCTTCGTGTACACGCCGCTGAAGCGTCGCACGGCGTTCGCGCTCGTCGTCGGGGCCGTACCCGGCGCGCTACCGCCGGTCATCGGCTGGAGCGCCGCGGTCGGCCATCTGTGGGGCGGCGCGGCGGCGCTGTTCGCGATTCAGTTCATCTGGCAGATTCCGCACTTCCTCGCGATCGCGTGGCTCTACCGCATCGACTACGGCCGCGCGCAGTATCCGATGCTGCCGGTCACCGACGCGACTGGACGCTCGACCGTCGTGCAGGCCTTCTTCTGGACCCTGTGGCTGTTGCCGGCGAGTTTGGCGCCGACCCTGTACGGCCTCGGCGGCGTGGCCTACGCGGGCACCGCAGCCCTTCTCGGCCTCGCCTTCCTGGCGGTCTGCAGCTGGTTCGCGTGGGAGCGCTCGGAGCGCTCGGCTCGGTCTCTCGTCTTCGCGTCCATCGCGTACTTGCCGGCGCTGTTCCTGTCCCTGAAGTTTCTGCCATAGCGGTCCGTGCGACGGGCCGGTAAGCGCAACCGGAGCCTCACCGCCCACATGACGACACCAGAAGTCGTGCCCGACCATCTCACCGCGTCGCGCTCGAGCGGCGCCAGCGGTCCGATCGCCTGGACCGTTCTCGGCATCGTGCTCGTCTCGGCTGTCGCCGCCGGCGTGCTCTACCGCCGCGTCGAGTCCCTCCCCGTGCTGCGTGCCGAGCTGCCGAGCTTCGCCCTGACCGACCAGGCCGGCGAGCCCTTCGGAAGCGAGCACCTGCGCGGGCGCATCTGGGTCGCCGATTTCTTCTACACGCGATGCAGCCTGCAGTGCCCGATGATG
The DNA here is from genome assembly GCA_964392615.1 of uncultured Planctomycetia bacterium. Classification (GTDB taxonomy): domain Bacteria; phylum Planctomycetota; class UBA8108; order UBA8108; family UBA8108; genus CAYMRB01. The sequence goes on from CAYMRB010000284.1 coordinate 9,170, forward strand.
GTCAGCCGAATGATCCGCGTCCAGGACGCGATCCAGGCCGACCCGGAGCTCGCCGCGCACGCTTCGATCGTGTCATTCTCGCTCGACGCCGATCACGACACTCCGGACGTTCTCGCGGCGTACGGCAAGCGCAACGGAGCTGATCGCGCGCTCTGGCGGCTGCTGACAGGTGACGCGGCGGCGATTCGGGGGCTGTGCCAGGACGGATTCGGCCTCAGCGCCGGCGACGCGTCCCAGGGCCGGCTCCACAGCGACCGGTTCGCGCTGATCGACGCGCGCGGCCGCATTCGAGCCTACTATCGTCCGACGGCCGAGCCCGGTGACTTCGTCCGGCTGATCGGCGATCTGCGAACTCTCGTGGCCGGCCTCTGACCGGAGAACCCGCATGTCCTTCGACGACCTTCCGCTCGTCAACGCGTCGCTGAACGCGCTCGCGACCGTCCTGATGATCGCCGGCTGGATCGCCGTCCGCAGTGGCCACCGTCGCGCTCACGGCTACTGCATGGCGGCTGCCGTCGTCGTCTCCGCGGTCTTTCTGGTGTGCTACGTGGTTTATCACTACGGAGCCGGCCACACGCCGTATGAAGGCGAGGGGATCCTGCGACCGATCTATTTCACGGTCCTGATCAGTCACATCGTGCTGGCCATCGCGGTTCCGCCGCTCGTCCTACGTTCCGTTTACCTGGCGAGCAGGAAGCGGTGGAAGCAGCACCCGTGGTGGGGCCGTCTGACGTTGCCGATCTGGCTGTACGTATCGGTGACCGGCGTCGTCGTGTACTGCATGCTGTACGGGTTGCCCCTGTGAACTCTGGAAATCGGAGCCTGCTCGTCTGGACCGGTGTGATCGTCGCGTCGATCGCGCTCGCCACGTGGAGTCTCGTGGCCTCGGCTCCCGAGGGAAGCGGGCTCGGGCGCGTCCTGTGGGGCGTGGTCAACATCGCCCTCATGCTGTGGCTGTTTCGGCGCGTCGAGATTCCGCTCGGCATGCCGATCACCGCGCTGGCGCGATCCTGCGGCTTCCTGCTCGTCCTGCCGGTGCTGCTCCTCGACGTCTCGTTGCCCACGCCGGCGCTGCACGCGTTCGCGCTGGCGCTCGTGTTTCTCGCGCTTTACGTCGGGCGTCGAAAGTCCAAGCCCGGCGCGCTGGGCGCCGCCCTGGCGATCGCGACGCTTGTCGTTCCGCCACTCGTCTTGGTCGTGCCCTGGCTTGTCGCGCGGCGGCACTGGCGCGCCTTGGCGGGCTACATCGCGGGGCTCGCTCTCGGCGGCCTGGCCTGGGAGTCGGTCGCGATGATTCCGGGCGGATTGCCGTCGGTGGACGTTCTGACCAAGGGCACGTTCCACTCCTGGGGAGATCCGCTCGCCAGGGCGGCCTTGGACGACCCGACGCTACGCGTGCTCGTCCATCGCGTGCTGCGGCCGACGCCCGCTGCAGGTCGCGCCCTCGCCGAGATCGTGTGGGGCGCGACCGGCCTCGTGCTGCTCGTGGCGGCGCTGTTCCTGTCTCGCCGTCGCTGTCCTGGTCGCGTCGAGGTCTTGCCTGCGCCCGAGATCGCGACGGCTTTGGCCATCTGCCCACTGCTCGCACCCACGGCTCCGGCCGGCGCGTTTCTGTTCCTGTGGCCTGCGGCGATGCTCGCCCTGGACGGCTGCCGGCGCAGCGCCGCGATCGGGCTGCGACGGTGGGGCACCGGCGTCTGGGCCGTCGCCGCGTTCGGCCCCCTGGCCACACTCGCGGTCACGCTGGGAATCTTGCCCGTCTACGTCGCCGACGCCGTGCCACTCCTGTGGAGCGCGGCTCTCCTCGTCGCGCTGGTCGTCCAGCCGCACGCCTTCCCTCGCGCCCGACAGGCACACGTCAAGGCGGTGCGGCTAGACGATTGATCGCGACTCGCGACTCCCGGGCGGGAGCGGGTCAGTTGATCCGCTTGTACGTGCCGCCGTTCTGAGACGCGAGGGCCTTGAGGAAGGTCTCCTGCGTCGGGCGGCCGTTCATCAGCACGCCGATCGTATTGACCGTCGCGCGCTGGTAGTTCATCTGGGACACGCGCTGCAGCGTCGCGTTCAGGTACTGCTGCTCGCCCCCGGCGCCGCCGCACGGGCCGGTGCCGCCGCCGTCGCCGACGTAGACGATGACCTTGCGCCGCACACTCGAGAAGTTGGCGAATTGGATCGCGCAGAGGAGGCCCTTCTGGCAGCAGCTCCCGGTGCCGCCGGGGACGCCATTGATCCACGCCAGTGCGGCCGATTTCAGGCCCGCGGACGCCTCGACCGGGCGACCGCTGGACGGGAACTTGATCAGGTTCGCGTCGAAGAACGACACGCCGAATTGCGTCCGGTTGGAGAACTCGGTGATGTTGCGCGAAATTTCCCGCTTCGCGATGCCGAGCTCCCCGGAGTCCTGCATGCTGCCGGAGCGGTCGACGGTGTAGAAGAAGCCGTCGCCCTCGAGGCTCTGGCCGTAGAAGATGACGACCTCCGGAGCGTCCTCCTCGCTGCCCTCGTCGCCGACGGCATCGAAGGGCAGGTCGAGGTTCTCCTTGAGCCCCGTAATTCCGCCTACGGACTGGGCTTCGACGCCCGTGCTCCCCGCAATCAGAGCGCCCACGATCAGGAACGAGACAAGCCAGCGCGACATGGTGTGCCCTCCAACGCTGGCGGCCGCAGGCGCCGTGTCACTGTCGTACGGCGCTGAACGGCCGCGTCCGATTGTCCTGCGGTTGTGCCGAGCCCGATCCCGATAGACCAGGCTCTTCAGAAGTCTACTTGCAAGACGAGGGCCGGACGGGCGATCTGGCGGCTTTTTTCGAGATTCCTCTGTTTTTCTGTGGAATCGGGGAGTAGCCCGTCCGGCCGGCAGCTCGCCGGCCGGGCCGCTCGCTCATCAGGGGGTCAGTTGATGCGCTTGTACGTGCCGCGATTCTGGGCGGCGACCGCCCTCAGGAAGTCCTCCTGCATCGCTCGGCCCTGCATCAGCACGCCGATCGTGTTGATCTGCACGCGCTGGAAGTTCCTCTGCGCAACGCGCGCCAGCGTTCGACGCAGATACTCGGGCTCCCCAGCGGCAGCGCCCGGGCAGGTGCCGCCACCATCGCCGACGTAGACGATGACCTTGCGCCGCACGCTCGAGAAGTTGGCGAACTGGATCGCGCCAAGAAGCCCCTTCTCACAGCACGTGCCGGCGCCGCCGGCGACGCTGTTGACCCATGCGATCGCGGCGGATTTCATACCTGCGGTCGCGGTCGCCGGGCGTCCGCTCGACGGAAACCGGATCAGGTTCGCGTCGAAGAACGAGATGCCGAACTGCGTGCGCAGCGAGAACTCCGTGATGTTGCGAGTGACCTCGCGCCGCGCGATCGCGAGCTCGCCGCGATCCTGCATCGTTCCGGAGCGATCGATCGTGTAGAAGAAGCCGTCGCCCTCGAGAGCTTGGTTGTAGAAGATGACGACCTCGGGAGCGTCCTCCTCCGGCGTGTCGTCGCCTGCGGCATCGAACGGCAGATCGAGATTCTGCTTGGTGCCGAGACCGCCTACCGCTTGTGCCCACACCGACTCAGCGCTCCACGCGACCGACGCGCAGACGAGCGCGATCGAAACGAACCATCGCATCGACATGGCGTTTCCTCCGGGTTGCCCGCCGTGCCGCTTCGCAAACCGCGAGACCTCGTGCCACATGAAACACGGCACTTGGCACGGCAGAGGTGCTGATCGTCTGTCCCCGCGACCGACCGGTTGCCCGCTTCAACCGGCAGGTTCTCACACCCACAACGACGAGAGGCCGGCCGTCCCTCTTGCGCGTTTTCGGCGCAATTCGCGCGTTCTCGTGGTGATCGCGCTCGCACGAAAAAAGCGCCACGACACGTGGACGAGAGCCTTGCGCTCCGTCCGCATGCCGTGGCGCTGTTCGCTCGAAGCGCCGCGACGAGTGGCTGGTCGCTAATTGATGCGCTTGTACGTGCCGCCGTTCTGCGAGGCGAGCGCCTTGAGGAAGGTCTCCTGCGTCGTGCGCCCGTTCATCAGCACGCCGACCGCATTGACCGTCGCGCGCTGGTAGTTCATCTGGGACACGCGCTGCAGCGTCGCGTTC
>CAYMRB010000285.1:0-13246 GCA_964392615.1 uncultured Planctomycetia bacterium
GGCTCGGCCTGTCGGGCTCGGTCCTGACGAGGGTTTCTTGGACAGCCTCCTAGGCAGCTGGCAGGGCGGGTCAGGCCTGAAAGAACACCGACTCCATCGGCGCCCACACCTCACCAGGAGGTAGGTCGTCGACCGACTCGAAGCACGGCTTGCACTCATCCCACCAGCGCAGGACCTCCGGGTCGGCGGCCATCCTCGCCATGTCCCCCTCGAAGTCGTCGCCGACGTGCTCGACGTAGCTGAAGAGGTAGTTCTCACCGCCGGGGAGCGTCTTCAGAAAGATCGAGTAGTTCTGCAGGTTGCAGTCCTTGTTGCGCTCGAGCACGGCCGGCCAGGTGTCCGCGTGCAGCGTCACGTACTTCTCGACGCACTCCGGCTTGAGTCGACCGATCCACCCGAATCTCTTCATCGGAAACCCTCCGTCGGAACGGGAAATGTCGATGCCCTATGGCGCCGCGACGCAGAACAGATGCTTGGCGCCGCGCAGCAGGAGCCGATTGCCGAGCGGCACCGGCGACGCAACGACGAGCTCCTCCATGTCGTTCTCGGCCAGCAGCTCGAGGCCGCTCTTCACACCGGCTACGAAAATGACCCCGTCTTCGCGCGGCGCGTAGAGCTTGTCGCCCGCGACCAGCGGCGACGAGTAGTACTTCGCGCGGTGCTTCGGCAGCTGGCCGCTCCAGATCGTGTCGCCGGTCTCCGGATTGACGCACACGACCTCGCCCCGATCGCGGACGACGTAGACCTTGCCGTTCGCGACCGCCGGTGACGGCACGAACGCCGACTTGCCATCGACGGTCCACGCGCGGTGCGTCTCGGTCACATCGCCACGGCCGCCGAGCCGGACGCCCGCGAGCTTCGAGCCGCGATCGAACGGCGCGACGACCATGTCGCCTGCGACGACGACCGACGCGATCGTCGGTCGGTTCGACGCGCGCTGCGGATTGAAACCTCCGCACGACCACAGCAGCTTGCCGTCGGCCGCCGCGTGTCCCGTCAGGTGCTCGGCGCCCCAGACGAGGATCACCTCGCGCCCGTCACGTCGAACGACGATCGGTGTCGTGTAGCTGTGGTCTCCCTCGACCGCACAATCGAACTTGCGATCGACCTTCCAGCCGAGATCACCGTTCTTCTTGTCGAACGCGACGAGGAACCCCTCCCCCTCGTGCATCACCGCGACGACGACATGCTTCGCAGTGAGAACGGGCGACGTGCCGATGTCCCACCACAGCGTGTCCTTGCCGAAGCGCTCCTGCAGGTTCGTACGCCACTCGACCTTCCCGTCGAAGTCGACGCGGGCGAGGTTGCCACTGCGGTAGTACACGAAGATCCCGTCGCCGTCGGTGACGGCCGATGGGTTGCTGCCAGAGCCGTTGCGGTGCTTTCCGCCTCGTGCCTTGCCCACGGTCGCCCGCCAGCGCTCCTTGCCGTCCGGATCGAAATCGAGGACGGCATCCTGACCATCGTCCGGAGCCGTAACGATGATGTGCGCATCCCAAACGATCGGCGTCGAGCAGCCCTTCCCCGGCAGCTCGACCTTCCACGCGAGGTTCTTCGTCGCGCTCCACTCGACGGCGGTCCCGCCAGACTGGGTGCTACCGCGCGATTCGGGCCCACGCCAACTCGGCCAGCGCCCCGCCTCCGGGTCGGGCTCCTTCGCGCAGATGGCGACGACGGTCCACGGCGCCAGACTCGCAAGGCTCAAGAGACGCATCGAACGTAGGCTGCCGAACATTCTCGCACTCCAACACGCATGACCGTTGTCACGAAGCGAACACCTCGATCCGCACTCGAACCCATACGGTAACGCCAATCGAGATCGCAGGCCAAGCCGCTGTCATCCGGGTCGCCGCTTGAAAACATCGACGAGGTTCGGTATCTCAGGCGCGTAGCGAAGCACTTGGCGATGGCGAATTCCTACCTTCTCGCAGCGAGGCAGAGTCAGCGCGGTCTCCGGACCTGGCGCATCGCGCTCGCGTGTGTCGCGTTGTTCGCATCCGATGTCGCTCGGGCGCACTCGGATCCCGAGTCCCCCGTGCCGAACATCCCCGCGCTGAAGACCGACGAGCCTCTCGAGGTCGACGGCTTCTTGAACGAGCCGTTCTGGGCGCGCTGCAAAGTCTCGAGCGGCTTCGTCTGCACGCGAACGCACGAGCCCGCCGCCGACCAGACGCGGTTCCGCGTCGCGTACACCAAGGAGTACCTCTACGTCGGCGTCGAGTGCCTCGAGAGCGAGCCGGAGAAGATCATCGCTGTCGAGCAACGCGAGGATCGGTCCTTTCAGGGCGACGATTGGATCGAGGTACACTTCGACCCGCCGCACAACCATCGCGGCAAGTACGCGTTCTTCACGAATCCGCTCGGCACGCGAGCCGATGCGAACGAAGGGCCGTCAGGACAATTCAATTACGGCTGGTCCGCCGAGTGGGATTGCGCGTCGCAGATTCAGGCCGATCGCTGGACGTTCGAGATGCGAATCCCGTTCAAGGTGCTCAACTTCTTCCGTGAGGACGGTCAGGCCTGGGGCTTCAACATGACCCGGCACCAGCGCCATACGGACGTGTTGAGCTTCTGGAGCTACAACGACACCGACTACTACAAGCCGCGTCACTTCGGCCATCTCACCGAGATGAACCTCGAAGAGGTCGAGTTCGACCGCAATTGGCAGTTCACGCCCTATGTGAGCGGCCTGACCCATCTCGACGGAAACGTGGACCTCGATCCGTCGATCGGCATCGACATCAGCACGCGGCTGACGCCGGCCATCACGGCCGCGCTGGCGCTGAACCCGGACTTCGGACAGATCGAGGCCGACGACGAAACGATCGAGCTGCGCGACACCGAACGATTCCTGCCCGAGAAGCGCCTGTTCTTCCGCGAGGGCGACGAGCTGATCCGCATGCCCCACCGGCTCTACTACAGCCGGCGGTTCACCGACATCGACTCCGGCCTGAAAGCGAGCGGCATGGGCCGCGGCTTCTCGTTCATCTTCCAGAATCTGCAGAGCGAGGTGGCGCACGGCGGGTCGGTCTACGGCAACTCGTCGTTGCTGCGCGTGACGCAGGACATCCAGGAGCGCTCGTACATCGGCTACTACGCTGCCGGCTCGGCCTTCGAGGAGGGAAACCACTCGGGCGTCGGCGGCCTCGACGGCTACTTCTTCCTCACGGACGCCTGGCGTGTCGCCTTTCAGGGCGCCGTCGCCGAAGAGCGGCTGTCGCCGGATGGTGGCGCATTCAAGGACTCGACCGACTATCTGGGCCATGCGTCCCTGATCTACAGCCAGTACCCGTGGACCATCGAGCTCGCCGGAGATGCGATAACGGACGAGTTCGACCCCGTGCTGGGCTTCATTCCCCGCCGCGACATCTATGGACCGCGGCTCGAGGCGGAGTGGGAGATCAAGGGAGACGGTTGGTACAAGGAAATCGACCTCGACTACGAGACCGCGTTCTACGTCGACGAAACGGGCGATGAGAGCCTGCACGATCACGCCGTCGACGGCGACGTCACCCTGTGGAACGACCTCAAGCTCGGCGCGGGGCACTCACGTGACTACCACCGGCCGTTCTACAACTACCGCACGAAGGCCGACGTCGACCTGTGGAGCTCGGACTACTACAAGGCGATCAACATCGGCTGGGCCGGTGGAAGCTTCGAGCGCGTCGACTACGACGAGGCGGGTGTCGGCAAGCGCTTCAAGTTCTGGGAGCGCCTCCCGATCAGCGAGGAGTTCTTCGTGCGCTTCGAGGAGCACCCGGACGGCGAGCGCGAGATCGTGTGGCTCAACCGCGTCGTCTTCGACCTCTTCATCCTGCCGAACATGTGGTTCAAGGGGGCCGTGCAGGTCGGCGACCACGGCCTGCACAACTACAGCATCGTGTACGGCTGGGAGTACCAGCCGCAATCGTGGCTCTATCTCGCGTACAACGACGTGAAGGACGGGCTCACGGCGACCGGGCGAAGCCTGTTCGTGAAGCTGACCTACACGTTCTGATCGCGCCGGGCAGCCGCGACCTCCTCGCCGTGCGCGACGATCCTCTCGAATGCGAGCGCGTACCCTTCGAGCAGCGTCCGTGATGGCGTGACGAATGCCGGCAAGCGCAGAAACCGGTGCTGCGCCTCCTCCGTCTGCGGCAGCTTGCACTCCGCGTAGCTCGGCACGCGATCCTCCGGCAGACGCAGGATGCTCCGGCAGTGCCCCTCGGTGAAGAACGGCTGCTGATGCAAGAGCGGATAGCGCGGCAGGCTGACCTCACAGCCTTCGGCGCGCAACGCCGCGACGAGCGCGTCGGGCTGTAGCGGCACACGATCCGGCGGCACGCCGATCACGAACTCGAACCAGGTCCGCTCGACGTGCGGTGGGCCGAGGTACGCATCGAAGCCGAGCGCCTCGAGCCGCTCGGAGAGGCAGCGCGCTGCATCGCCGCGCAGCTGATTGTGCTCGCCCAGCCGTGCGAGCTGCGACCGACCGACCGCTGCGGACAGCGGCGCCATGCGCGTCTTCACGCCGAAGCTCGTCGCGGCGAAGCGCCGGTTCGGCCCCTGGATCTCGAGGATCCGGTGGATGTCGCCGAGCATCGTGGCACGTTCCATGAGGCGATCGTCATCGCACAGCAGTACGCCTCCTTCGCCAGCCGGCGCGAGCTTGTCGCCCTGCAGGCTGAACACCGACACATCGCCGAGCGTGCCGCACATCCGATCGCGCCACCTCGCGCCGTGCGCATGCGACGCGTCCTCGACGACGCGCAGATCGTGTCGCCTCGCGATGTCGAACAGCTCGCTCATGCGCGATGGCATGCCCCACAGGTGGACGACGACCATCGCTTTCGTGCGCGGCGTGATCTTCCTCTCGACGTCGACCGGATCCAGCCCGAGACGCACCGACTCGCTCTCGCAGAACACGGGCACGAGGCCGAGCCAGGTGAGCGGCAGGACCGTCGCCCAGAACGTCGCTGACGGCACCAGCACCTCGTCACCCGGCTCGAGATCGAGCGCGAAGTACGCGGCGAGAAGCGCCGCCGTTCCGTTCGCATGCGCGAGCGCGTGACGCCGTCCGATGAACGCGGCCCAGTCGCTCTCGAGCTCGTGAACCACCGAGTGCCGCGACAGGTTCCCGTCGCGAACGACGGCGAGTACCGCCGCCTCGTCCGCCTCCGTGATGCGAGGCCAGCGCACGGCGTCGGCGAGGGTGTCGGCGTCGGCGGGAGAAACAGCAGGTCGGCCGCCGAGGATCGCGGGGAGATCGACGTCGCGGGTCATGGGACATGAAGCTCCGAATGGCAGGGAAATCGAAGCCGGCTCACAGCAATCCTCGTTCCACTCCTGCTGGAGTCGGCGACGAGGAGCCTGTGAAGACCTAGCCCGGGCGTTGCCCGGAACCCAATGTCGGAGGCCGCCGAGAGGAAAGAACTCTAAGGAACCCAGGAACCCAGGAAAGGAAGTGGATGCGCCCTCCCTTCCTGGGTTCCTGGGTTCCTTAGAAATCCTACTTGGAGGCGGCAGAAACCTTCGCCGGAGAACAAGATTTTGGACGTTAGTAGTACAGCGTACCGCGATCGAGCACCGAGTGTGTCCCGACGCGCAAGGAATGCGCAACCGACGCATCGCGTCAGCGCCGCCCGTCCGACAGGGCCAACTCGGCGAGCGCATCGACGAGCCAGCCCGATTCCCAATGATGCCTGCGTCGCGTGCCGTCGATCTTCGTGTGCGGAATCCCTCGCCCGACCAGAAGCTCGTGCACACGACGATGCTCGTCCACGAAGTTGCCCTCGCCGATCAATACGAGCCGGTCCTTCGCGAGCGGTCGATCGAGCGTCGCCTCGCACAGGCGCGTGATCCGGTAGTTCTGGAAGTTGTCGAGGGAGCCGAAGACCTGCCCGCAGCCGTACCGACTGATGTCGTCCATCATCATCGGTGCGTCCCAGGCGACCGCGCGCGCGAAGAGGCTCGGCTGACGCAGGAGAAGCGACCAGGCGCCCCAACCCGATTTGCTGAATCCGACCAGAGACCTCCGCCGCGTGTCGACCGGCAGCGTTCGATCGATGAACGGCACGACGGCGGCCAGGAAGTACGTCTCCTGACGAATCGTCGGATCGTCGGGATGGTCCGCGTACCACGGCAGATGCGAGAACTCGGGCACGACGAAGATCACGTCGGTCCGGAGATGCTTCGGACAGGCAGCCAACGCCCGCATCGGATCGCCCCAGCGATCTCCATCCCGTGCCTCGACCGGCAGCAGGTAGACGACGGGATAGCGGCGACCGGGCTCGACTTCGAGCGGCATGCGGACACGGATTCGCGTCGTACCGGCTTGATACGGCGAGGTCACCTCGTAGCGTTGTTCGCCGTCGGGAGTGTCCGACGCGCGGCGATACGCCATCGCGCCGGAACCGTCCGACACGGGAGCGGCGTCAAGTGCGACCGGAGGCGCCGCGCGATCGTTCCCCGGCCGTTCATCTCGCTGCTGGGGAGCCACGCTATCGAAGGACCGATCAGCAGGGCGCGACGAACAGCCGACAACGACGAGCGCGATCGAGAGGATGCGGTGGATTCGGGCCATGATGCCTCGCTGGTTGGACAACGGACAGCTCGCACATCACACACAGTAAAGAAAACGGAGTCCATGTTCGACGCTGGATCCGTGCCCAGGAGACGGTGGACGCGCGGGGTTGTCCGGGGCGGTGTCGGAATCGAAGGTGGAGTCACAGCCTATTGAGATGCGCCCCACCGCCGCCTACGCTGACATCGACAGCGAGCCTTCGCACGACCCCACCACCACGGCGGAGAAGATCGATGCACGGACACGGGCGGACTCGGCGCAGTTTCCTTCGCAGCGTCGCGGGAGCCGTCACGGGCGCTCTCGCGGTACCGACGATCGCGCCGGCGAGCGCTCTGGGGCTCGGGGCGCTCCCGCCGAGCGAACGCGTGACGGTCGCGCTGGTCGGATCGGGCGGTCGCGGCTTGCACGAGGCCCGGTTCTACACCGCGTCCGACGCGTGCCAGGTCGTCGCCGTCTGCGATCCGCGGCAAGATCGGAGAACGCACGCGAAGAAGGTCCTCGAAGACCTCTACGCGAAGCGGCGGCCGGACGATGCGTCGTACCGCGGCATGAAGGCGTTCAACGACTTCCGCGACGTGCTCGCGCGCGACGATATCGACGCCATCCACAACGCGACGCCCGACCACTGGCACGTACCGATCACGATCGCCGCCGTGCGCGCGGGCAAGGATATCCAGACCGAGAAGCCCCTCGGCGTCAGCATCGAGCAGGACCTCGCCGCGCGCGCTGCCGTGCGCAAGCACGAGCGGATCTTCCAATACAGCGCCGAGCGGCGTTCGACGCCGGATGCGCGACACGCGATCGAGCTCGTCGTCAACGGACGCGTCGGCAAGGTGCACACGGTCTGGGTCGTCTGCCCCCACTCGCACAGCGGCGGCTCGCCCACGCCGGTGCTGCCGGTGCCACCCGGGTTCGACTACGACCTGTGGCTCGGCCCGGCGCCGAAGGTGCCCTTCTGTCGCGATCGCTGCCTGGTCTCCAACAACAGGAACGGCATCTTCCACATCCGGGACTACGCGATCGGCTTCATCGCCGGCTGGGGAGCGCACCCGCTCGACCAGGTGCAGTGGTGGGCCGACAACGTCGGCATGACGATTCCGGTCGAGTACCGCGGCACGGGATCGATTCCGAAGAAGGGGCTCTTCGACGTCGTCACGCACTGGGACATGCACTGTCGCTACGAAAACGGCGTGCGGATGCGCTTCGTGGACAACCAGACCGCAGCGAAGTATCCGCAGATCCCCCGTGTCGCCGGCCGCGCCGACGCGGCGACCTTCGTCGGGACGGAGGGGTGGATCTCGGTGTCATACCAGGGCGTGCGCTCGCACCCGGCGTCGCTGATCGAGTCGAAGCTCGGGCCGAGCGAGACCCGCTTGATCGACAGCAAATCGCATCAGCTGAGCTGGATCGACGCGATCAAGAAGCGTCAAGACCCGGTCGGCAATATCGAGAGCGCGGTGCGCTCGGATCTCGTCAGCCACCTGTGCGAGATCGCGGCCCGCACCGGTCGCCCGATTCGGTGGGATCCGAAGAAGGAGACCATCGTCGGCGACGAGGATGCGCGCAAGAGGATGTCACGCCCGATGCGCAGCCCCTGGACGCTGTGATCGGGGCGAGCCCGGAGGAGCGATGAGACGACGCGATTTCCTGCACGCCGCCGGCGCCGCGAGCGTCGGCGCGGCTTGGCCGTGGAGATTTCTCGACGCGCGGCGGGCTCGTACGGCGGCCGCCGCGTTCAAGACGCAGCGCACCTCGGCGCGCATGCTGTTTCCGCGCCCGGCCGACGGCGCCGAGCTCGCGATCTCGCCAGTCGGACTGGCGTGGCTGCCGTGTCCCGGGTCCGCCGGCTATCGCGTCGAGATTCGCGATCAGAAGGACCGCGAGGTCTATCGCCGCGACATCGGCGCCGGCCCGGTGCACTTGCCGAATCGCGTGCTCCCCGCGGGTGAGTACACGTGGGACGTCGTCGCGCTCGACGCGCAGGGAAGGGACATCGCGCGACACGGTGCGCGGTCGTTCACCATCGCGCGGCAAGCCGTCGAGTTGCCCTGGATCGAGCCCGCCGAGCTCCTGCGCCGCGTGCCGGCGGAACATCCGCGCGTTCTGTATCCGCATGCAGAGCTCGAACAGCTGCGAGCGACGCTCAACTCGACGCGAGCGAAGGCCTGGCGCGCATGCCGCTCGAAGGCCGATCGCGCTCTGCGCAAGGGGCCGCCCGAGTTTCCGACATATCACCGCGAGAAAGACGCACGCGTCCGACGCCTCGAGTACCTCGCTTACTTCCGTTACTTCCGCGGCTTCGTCGACGGCGCGCTGATGGACCTGTCGCTCGCCTACCTGTTCAGCGAAGAGAAGAAGTACGCGGACGCCGCGAAGAGGATCCTTCTCGAGATCGCGTCGTGGCCGACGGCCGACGACGACGTGACGTCGGTCAGCGCGCGCTGGGGAGACGAGGCCGGCCTGTCGTTCTCGAAGTGCGCGCACATCGCCTACGACTGGCTCTATCCGGCGTTCGACGATGGCGAGCGCGAGATCGTCGCGAAGATGTGTCGCGAACGCGCGGGGCAGACCTACCGCCGGCTGAAACGGCACGACTACCTGACGAATCCCGGCGAAAGCCACGAGGGGCGACTGATCGCCTACCTGACCGACATGGCGCTGGCTCTCGCCGGCGAGACGCCCGACGCGGAGGTCTGGCTCGATTACTCGTTAAAAGCGCTGACGACGATCTACCCGCACTGGGCCGGCGTCAACGGAGGCTGGGCCGAAGGGACCGCCTACGGCCTCTGGTACAACACGTTCTACATCCCCGCGTTCGAGAGCCTGCGCAAGCTGACGGGCTACGATCTGTGGCAGCGGCCGTTCTTCAGCCAGGCGCGATACTTCTTTCTCTACTGCACCGCAAACCACGGCGAGATCCGCCCGTTCGGCGATGCGGCGGAAAGCGGCGGCCCCGGCGTGTCCGGCGGCAGCGGCTACGCGGACCTGATGTCGTTTCACGCGCACCGCTTCGACGACCCGCACGTCGGCTGGTGGGTACGGCAGATTCCGGGCTACAGCGGCCGCAAGAGCGGCTTCTTCGCGCTGCTCCACCCCGACGAGCTACCGGCGCAGCCGCCGCGCGACCTGCCGAATGCGCGCGTCTTCGAAAGCGTCGGCTGGGCGGGGCTGCACAGCGACCTGTCCCGTCCCGAGCGCGACACCTGCCTGATCTTCAAGAGCAGCCCATACGGCAGCCACTCGCACAGCCATGCCGATCAGAACGCCTTCGCGATCATGAAGGGAGGCGCCGCGCTCGCGATCCCGTCGGGGTACTACGGTCCATCCTACGGTTCGCCGCACCACGCGCGCTGGACGCGCTCGACGCAGGCGAACAATTGCGTGCTCGTCGACGGCCAAGGGCAGATCATGCGCTCGCCGATCGGCGGATCGATCGCCGCGTTCGAGGAGGCACCGGGCCACGCGTACGTCGCAGGCGACGCGACGCCGGCATACGGCGGCAAGCTGACGCGCTGCGTGCGCCGCATCCTGTTCCTGCGTCCGGGTCTGTTCCTGCTGCTCGACGAGATCGAGGCGCCTCGCGCGGCGCGCTTCCAGTGGCTGCTGCACGCGTTCGACGAGATGGTGCTGCGCGGTAGCCGGGTCACGTCGCGTCGACGCGGCGCGAAGCTCGACGTGCACCTCGCGTGTCGACACCGGCTCGAGATCACGCAGACCGACGAGTTCGGAACGGAGTACAACGAGGGCACCCCCGCGAAGTACCACAGGGAGAAGCCGAACCACTGGCACGTCACCGCCAGCACTGTGGAGAAAGCGCAGCGCACGCGCATCGCCGCGGTGATGGTCGTCGACGAGGCTGCTGAGCGTTTGGAGTTCACCGTGCGCGAGGAGAGCGGCTGGCTGGGCGCCGTCGCGGCGTCGAAAGGGGCGGCGAAAGTCGAAGGCTGGATCCGCGTCGACGAGACAGCCCGACGCCCCGAGCGCCTCGATGGTGAGGACCTCGAGGAACGCGCGAACATGTGGGGGCGCGATCGCAGCGGCGCGATCTTCGTGCGGTGAGTCGACGACGAAGATCGAAGCAGGCGCCGATCGCGATCAGCGCTTCGTATCAGCGCCGACGCTCAGGCACTTGAGAAGCCCCTGCGCGTTGCGAACATACAGGCGACCGTTCGCGAGCGCCGGCGGCGTCCAGCATCTTCCTCTGAGCACGCGAGCCCGTGCGATGGGCGCGAAGCGCTGCGGGTCGGCGCGCGCGATGACGAGCTCGCCCTTGCCGTCGAGGATGACCAGCGCGCCCCCCGCCGAGAGAATCGATCCCGCCGGGAAGTCCCGCTGCTGCCAGCGCAGCTCTCCGCTCGGAACGTGGACGCAGCGAAACCCCGGACGCCGCGCGTGGTGGCCGCTGAAGCCGTAGATGTGCTCGCCGACGAGGACCGGCGGGGCCATGTGCGTGAAGATCGCGCGCGTCTTCCAGCGCACGGCGACGCTCGCGCCATCCGGCTCGAGACATGCTGCGCCGAGGTCGTAGGTCGAGATGAGAATGCGGCGACCGCTGACGATCGGGTCGGCATTGTTGTTGTCGTAACCCGTGCGCCACGGGTGGCGCCAGCCGACGCGACCGCTCGACGGATCGACGCCGACGAGCTCGTTGCCGGCAAAGACCAGCACGGAGTCCGCCGTCGCGCCCGCCGGTCGATAGAGGATCGGGCTGGCGTATCCCGCATCCTTCTTGCCGCTCGACCACACGGTCTTGCCGGTGCGGCGATCGAGCGCCATACCCGCCGGCCCGACGTTCAGGATGATCCGGTCGTTCCAGACGAGAGGCGACCCCGCGAGCCCCCACTCGTTCGGTCGGACGCCTGCCTCGCGCTTCAAATCGCGCTTCCAGACGACGTCGCCCGACCTCGCGTCGAGACACAGCGTCATGCCCTGCTTGTCGATCGTGTACACGCGCCCGCCGGCGACCGTCGGTGTCGCGCCCGGCCCGCCCTCGTGCAGATCGTCGCCGAGCTCTGCCTCGTACTCGCGCTTCCAGAGCACGACGCCGCCATCGACATCGAGACACCAGACGACGTCCTTGCCGCGGACGTGTCCGGCGGTGTACGCACGGCCCTCACTCACAGAAACCGACGCGAAGCCGATGCCGACCTGCGCCTCCCACGCGACCTCGGGGCCCGTTGCCGGCCAACGAGTCGCGTCGATCGCCTCCGTCGACACGCCGTCGCGAGTCGGGCCGCGCCACTGCGGCCAGTCCGCGGCACGCGCGAGGGTCGGGCCCGACGCGATCAGCACGAGCCAGATCGCCAGTCGATCGATCGACCACACCGAGGGACGAACGACACGCGGAGACTCGAAATGCGGGGCAATCATGAGTCGAATCGTGACAAGCGGGAGCAAGGACGACAGGCGAACCGACCTTGACATCCGACCATCGCAAGCGCTCGATGCAAGAGTCGGAGCCCGGCGACTGGAGCGCCCTGACAGCGAGGAGAGATCGGCATGGACCGACGTCAGTTCGTACGGCGAGGGTTGGGAGTCGGCGCCGTCGCGGCCCCTCTTGCATGGGTAGGCGGATCGGCAGCGCACGCGCAGGAAGCAGGCTCGGTCGTCGTCGACGTGCGATCGTACGGCGCGCGCGGCGATGGAAAGGCGGACGACAGCGAAGCGGTTCGCCGCGCCTTGAAGGCGCACGGCGGTGCGGTCTTCTTCCCGCGCGGTGTCTATCGGATTGAACGCTCGGTGCGCGTCGAGCTGTCCGCGGACGGCACGACCGGTCTCGTCGGTGACGGAACCGCCCGCATCGTGTGCGCGGGGCCAGGACCGGCGTTCCACCTCGTCGGCACGCACGGCGGCACGGGCGACCCGAAGAGCGTCAAGGCGCCGATCTGGGATCGCGAGCGGTTACCGCTCGTCTCGGGCCTCGAGATCGTCGGCGAGCATGCCGAGTCGGTCGGGCTGCGCCTGGAAGGGACGATGCAATCGGTGCTGACCGCGCTCCTCATCCGACGTTGCCGCTACGCGATCCATCTGAGCAAGAGGAATCGCAACCCGATCATCTCGCACTGTCACATCTACGACAATCGCGAGGTCGGCATCTTCTTCGACCGCGTCAACCTGCACCAGGCCGTCATCGCCGACAACCACATCAGCTACAACCCGGTGGCGGGAATCCGGTTCCTCGGCGGCGAGGTGCGCAACGTCCAGATCGTCGGCAACGACATCGAGTACAACTACGGCAACGACCGCCATGGAAGCGCCGATATCCTCCTCGACCAGCGCGAACCCGGCTCGTCGTGTCGCGAAGGCACGATCGTGGGCAACACGATTCAGGCGTGCCCTAGCCCTGGTGGCGCGAACGTGCGCATGCTCGGCGGCGTCGACCATCACAGCGGCGGCCTGTTCGCGATCACGGGCAACCTGATCGGCAGTCAGACCGACGCGATCCACCTCGATCGCTGCCGCAGCGTCGCGATCTCGGGCAACTCGCTGTACTCGGCAACAGACCGCACGTTGCAGCTGGAGCGCTCGGCGAACGTGACGTTCAGCGGCAACACGATCGACTGGAACCCTCAGCCCGGCGGCAAGAGATACCGCCCCAGCGGTGCGCCCTACGTCGACGGCATCCGCATCCGCGACTGTGACGGCGTCGTCGTCTCCGGCTCGATCATCGAGAACAGCTTCGCG
>CAYMRB010000286.1:0-11626 GCA_964392615.1 uncultured Planctomycetia bacterium
CGTCGCCGGCATGCTCGAGGCGCCCGTCGCCGAGCCCGCGCAGCAGGATGACGCGCTCGTCGGCGATGTCCGCCGCAGCGACGTCCGCAAGCCCATCGCCGTCGAGGTCCGCGACGGCGACGTCGCGCAACGACGGGCGTCCGGGTGTCGCCGCCGCTAGGTGCAGGATCTGAGCGTCGGGAAGCTCCCCGCGGCGTGCGAGGATGACCGAGACGCTGCCGTCGAGATTCGCGACGACGAGATCGTCGAGTCCGTCGCCGTCGAGATCGCCCGTGGTGACGTTCTTCGGTCCCTCTTTCCAGGACAGCGGGTTGCCTGCGGCGGGATCGCCGACGGCGATGCGCGTGGCGAGGTGAGGGTATGGCGAGTCGCCGACTTCCGCTGCGACCGGGAGGCCGACAGCGCATACGAGGAGCCACAGAATGCCCGGAGACACGACTCGGACGAGGGGGTGAACGGATCGCATCGTATAAACCTCGCTGCGTTGACTGAGAATGCCGCCGTCGAAGTCGAACACGAAACGTCGCATGGGATCGCGCCTCTCCCCCCACGGCGATCGCCGACGCGGGGGGAGAGAGCACTGTATCCCGTCAGTCGGCGAGCTCGAAGCGCGTCAGCGTTCCTCCGTCGCGCTGCAGCCCGACCCAGAGGAACCGGCCGTCGTTCGAGACCTGGAGCCCTTCCGGGCGGGCGCCGGCCTCGACTCCGACGCTTCGTCGCGTGATGGCGGGCGGCATCGCGTCGCTCAGTGCGTCCGACGCGTCGATGAAGAGGACCGAGCCGCGATCCTCATCCTCCGGTGCGCGCTCGATGTTGATCGCAGCGACGAAGCGTCCCGTGCGATCGACGATCTTCGCCGCGTTCGGGTCGAGTCGTGGCAGGCTGCGGATCGCCGCGGTCTGCTCCGGCGACGGCTCCTCGCCCAGAGCCAGCTGCGGACAGCTCGCGACGCCGCTTCCGTCAAGCAGCGTCGGATCGACGTCGAAGATGCAGTGGGTCACCGGCGCGGGAATCGCCTCCGGGCCCGCGCGCAGATCGACGACCGAGAACCCCGCCAGGTGCGGGTAATCACCATCCGCCTCGTTCGCGGCAATCAGAAATGATCCGTCCGGAGAGACACCCATGCCGTCGGGCTCGACACCGACCGTTGCGTACTCCGGCTCCGCTCCGTCGTCGCTGACGTCGACGAGGAACCCGAACGGCAGATGGACGACGTTGACGAGCGACAGTGTCGACATGTCGATCACCGCGATCGACGACTGCTCCTGCAGCGACACGAACGCGAGGCTGCCGTCCGGCGTGAACGTCACCGACTCCGGCTCGATGTCCTCGTTCTCCAGGCGCGCCTCTTCTCCGACGAAGAAGGGCTCGAAGTCTTGACGCTCGATCGACGCGACGAGTTCGAGGCGTCGGCTCTTTCCGTTTCTCGTGCGGCGCACCACCGTGAAGAAGTCGATCGCCTCGTACTTCTCGCCGGCGACGACGATCACCTGGCCGTCCGGCGACTGGCCGATGCCGTCCGCCGAGCCCGGCAGATCGTATCGATCGACCTGACCGCGCGGGCCGGTCAGCACGAGCTGGTTGCGATCGTGGAGGTCGTCGTCGCGCACGTTGGCGACGATGTAGGAGAGCCCCGGCCCGATGACCGCATCGGTGGCCTCGCCCGGTCCGAGTCGGATGACGGGCGGCTCGGCGAGCACCTGTCCCGTCGGGCCCTCGAGGACCAGCAACGACATGTCCGAGTGGAATCCCTCGTTGCCGTTACCGAGATCGGGCATCTGGATCGGCGAGGTGGCGACGACGAACGCACCGTCGTATGTGACGGCGAGCCCCTCGACTTGGTTGACGCGCAGGTCGAAGACGACGGTGTCGAGCACGAGGTCATCCGCGCGTAGCGCGCCGGAAAGCGCGCACGATGCGACGCAGGCCGCGACGATGCCGATGCCATGTGAGGTGGGTCTTGAGTACGACATTCTTCGTCCCTCCTGAGAACGGTGATGGCTCCGAGACGCCACTTCGCCTGGAGACAAGCGAATGCCGGTGGCGATCTCGTTGAGCACTTTCGACGTCCGATTCGCGATGGCACGACGACACCGTGCGCGCGACGTGACGTCGCACGTTCCGGTAGATTGCACGGTTGCCCTCGGCCCCCTAGGCCCTCCGAAGAGAGCCGCTACGGTTCAGGTTTCATGACCACGTATCCCCTCCGGTCACGGGTTGTTCTGCCCCTCGCGTGTGAGGACTGCGAATCCCGGAACGGCGAGCGAAACGAGGATCTCGTCGATCTCGTCACCGGTGACGTCGGCGCTCGCGAGAGCCTCTATGCCCGGACCGGCGAAGACAGGCAGCGGTGAGCGGAACTCGCCGTCGTCGATCGCGATGAACACGCTGACGTCGCCACCTCGGAAACCGACCGCGACGTCGAGAAGACCATCGCCGTTCGCGTGGAACACCGCGATGTCCACCGGCTTGTCGGTCCAGTGGTTCGTGTCTTCGACCGACAGTCCCGGCGAGAAGCCCACGCCTTCGATTTCCTGAGCTTGGTACACCGTCAGGCCCGCGTATTGGTCGTTTTCGACGTCGAACAACAGGATGTCGTCGAGCTGGCCGCGCTGGTGGATATCGGCGACGGTCACGACGGCATTCGATATTCCCTCGACGTCGTCAAGCGCCACGAGCGTGCCCGCGCACGGAGGATCGTCTCCGATCGCGTGGTAGAGCTTGCGTCCGTCCGTCGCCGCTATCAGCAGGCCGCCGACGGCGCTGCAGCCGGCGCCGCCGCTCGCGAGAGCGCGGCCGGCCGAGACGCTGACCAGTTCCTCGGCCGAGATGCTGACCAGATCGCCGTCCGCCGTATGCTCCGCGAACTCGGTGAACTCGGCGAGGATCTCCCCTCGGCCCGAGTCGGGATCGATCGCCGCCACGACGACGCGGTCGTGGAGGCCGATGACGAGCACCGGGCCTCGATCGAGCTCGACGATGTCCCAGTCGACGAGCGGGCCGTCGAAGCCATCAGAGAACCCCTCGACTCGCGGGCCGAAGCCCTCCGCGAGATGGCATTCCTCCAGGAGGCACGGCCGGCCCATGCGGATCGACACTGCCCCGGTCTTCGGCTCGTGAAGTAGCAGGTCGGGCACGTTGTCCCGTCCGACGACGTCGCCGAGCAGCACGGCGTCCGCCGCGAGCTTCGGCTCATCGATCAACAGTGGGTGCCGCTCGACGCGGCTGTCCAGCGCGCGAATCCGCACGAGCTCTCGAGGCTCGAGGTCGGCGGGGAGGTACTGGAGATCGACGGCGGGCTTCTGCTCGAGGCGATTGCCGTCCTCGACGATGAACGCGTTCAAGACGCCGTCGGCCAGAGCGATGCTGGCGAATCCCGCGCGGGTGCCCACTCGTTCCGGCGGAACGAGATGCTCGGGGGGCTTCTGCTGGAACGACGTCTCGCCGATCGCGCGCTCCTCGAACAGGATGATCTGCTGCCGGGTTCGGCTGACGACCGCGAAGCGTGCGGGATCGTCGTTTGTCCACGCGATCCCCTTCGGGTTGCCGATCGAGCCGACGACCTCCGCCTCCCAACCGTCGCCGAATCGACGCAGGACGACGATGCTGCCCTCGTCCTCGTCGGTGACGACAAGGTCGAGATCCGTGCCTCTCTCGCGCAGGTCGGTGACGACGAACTCTTCGGGGTCGACGCCGTCGTAGAGCGGCGCTCCCGGCGGGCCGATCTGCAGCACGCGACCGGGGATGGCGTCACGGGAGTAGGCGCGCTCGTCCGCTCTCTCGGGATCGACGCCTTCCTCCTCGAACTCCTCCGGCGACAGGACGCGCACGGGATACGCGACGACGGTGAGGTCGTTGGCCACGACGAGGAAGCGCGGCGACTGATCGAAGGGCATGTCCGTGCGGAAACCTGCAGGGTGGACGGTCTCGACGCCACCGCCATTGCCGACGATCGACAAGGCCGGAATCGGGGCCGAAGCGTCGTCGTCGAGCTCAAAGAAGAACGGTTCCGATGGATCGGCAAGCGCAGCCGTGTTACCGAACAGCACGTCCAGTCGACCCCTGCCGTGCTTGTCCTCTTTCGTGCACGCGACGAGCAGATCGAGCGCACCGTCGCCGTTGAGGTCGACCAGATCGATGCCGCGCGGCCGCTCGTCGACGCGGAAGAACTGAACGACGCGATCCTGGAGCGGGTTCAGCACGAGCATCGCGTAGTGGGACTTACGCATCGACAGGACCAGGTCGGGCGCGCCGTTTCCGTCGATGTCGGCGCTCGCCATCCGACCGATATCGAAATAGGAGTGTCCCAAGTCGTCGGGCCGCGCGGCCGACACGTCGCCTTCACCGAACAGGCGACCCTCCACGTGGAACCGGGAACCGAGGGAGCAGCCGCGGTCGCGCGCCCAGAACACGGCGTTCCCGGACTCGACCACGACGTCGTCGCCGTTCTCGCCGTCGAGATTGACCGTGATCAGGCTTCCGAGGTCGACGTGATCGCCGAACCCGCGCAGGCGTTCGGTCAGCAGGCGGTCGTCGTCGCAGCGCACGGCCCTCCCGTCGAACGGATCGAGGTAGACGAAGACCAGCTCGAGGTCACGATCGGCCGTCACCAGGAACTCGGCGACGGACGCGTCGGGGCACGCGCCCTCGTCACGGGGTGAGCACTCGCTGGCACCGGCGCGCGAAACGCCCCAGGCGAGGTGCGTCAGCTCGGTCGTGATGACCGGGTTCTCGCCGTCGGAGCTACCCTGCCGGTAGAGCAGCGCTCGCTCGAGTCGGCTGGTCGTCTCGTCACCGTTTTCGTCCAGCGGTGGACGCTCGCCGAGAAGAACGGTCAGGGTGGACGGCAGGTTCGACTGATCGCTGTCGGCGACGACGACGACATCGTCTCGACCGTCCCGGTCGAGATCTCCCACCGCGAGGCTGCGCCCGTGTCCCGGAATGCCGAAGGTGTACGTATGGTCGAGCTCGAGCCCGTCGTCGTCGGCGTACATGATCGCGACGAAGCCGTCGTCCGCGGTGACCATGCCGAGCGTGCGAGCGCCGAGAGCGCGGCCTCCCGCGATCCTCTTGCCGCCGGGAAGCCGAATCGCGTCGACCGCCGTCGCGCGCAGGGCGAACGGACCGGACCCGCCTCCCACGCGTGCGAGCGAGAACGCGGGATCCTCCACGCCTGGCAGGCTCGGAGGTTCATCCGGACCGACGACCCGAATCTTGATCGAGCTGTGCGCTCGAATAACGAGGATCTCGGGATACGGGTCGAGGTCGAATCGCATCGCATCGCTCGATTCGATGGGGCCGGTAGCGGAGCGAATCTGGAGTGAACACTCCTCGACGAAGCCCGCTTCGCCGCGCAGGAACAGCACGAGGGTGCGTCGCGTCACGCCCGCCTCGTCGACGCGATCGCACATCACGGCGAGGTCGCTGTGCCCGCCGAGGTCCGCGTCGAAGTTCGCCACCGCAAGACCGCGCGGCGCGCGAACCTCCACCGTCTCCCGGCTGCCGTCGCCCAGCACGATCTCCACCGTGTCGAGCTCGTGGAAGACGATCGCCACGTCCGGCAGTCCATCGGTATCGAAATCACCGACCTCGAGATCGAACGGCGCATCGCCGTCCTCCAACAGCTGCAGGAGCGGCAGCAGAGCGCCGCCGGCACTCGGGCTCGCGGGCCCCACCCTCGGCTGGTCGCCTTCGAAGCTCACGATGTCGATTTCCGTCGCGGTCTCGCTCGTCGAGACGACGCGGAGGTCGTCGAGCTCCGAGTCGGGTCGGCGGGTCACCAGGAGCCCGAGCGGTCGGACTCCCTCTTCGAGCGGGACGGTCATGCGTTGCGAGAACGACCCGGCGCCGTCGCCTACGAAGACGGTGATCCGCTCGCTCTCCTGCGTCACGACCGCTGCGTCGAGAGGGTCTTCGTCGCGGAGCGCGCCGGGATCCGCGACGAAGTGCCCGAGGACAACCTCCCGCGGCGTGCCGTCGAGGGCTTCGAAAGGCCCGACGAAGCGCGTGGTCGGGTCGTGAAGAACGACGGGGTCACGGAGCACGGCCCACAGCCCGTTCGGGTTTCGCAGCACCAGGAAGACGGGGCCGACGTGGCGCTCGTCACGCTCCGGCCCCTGGAGCGCCTCGTTGATGTCGACCTCGTACCTCAGGCTCGTCGGTCCGTCGATGCTGGCATCAGGGCGTCGCGGCGGCAGCGGGCGTGTCCACTCGAGCGTGTCCAGGTCCTCCGGCAGGTCGGGGCGCAATTCGTCAACGTAGGGTGCGGCGACAGCCCGCACGAACGCGAGATGCGTCGCCTGATCGCTTTCCGTCCGCCCCCGGAAGCCGTTGCCCGACACGAGGAGCGACGCCCTTCTGTCGTTCTCGAACGCCGTTGGCGAGGCGGCGACTGGACGTGGAAGACGATTGTCGATCCGGATGACCCCGGTGCAGCAGCGCGGCCCGCGGAGAACTTGACGCGCCGCGACCTCCAGACGGCAGTCGACGACTTGGTCGGGAAGCGCCTGGGCGGAGTTCCAGTACAGGCGAGCGCCATCCGGTGAGCGCTCGAACGGCTCCCCATCCATCTCGCGCGTGTTGCCGAGCGGGTCGGTGACCACCGCTCGCAGCTCGATCGTCGGAAGGGCCTGCGTGCCGAGGGGATCATGCCCTTGCGGCGGATCGGCCGTATCGGCGAGGTCGACGGCGATTCCGAGCTCGACGATGTTTTCGTAGGTGCCGTCCGCGTTGATCCGGCCGAGCGGCTCCTGCTCCGGCGTTGCGGTGATCGTCACCGTCGGCAGCGGCGTGTTGTCGACGAGAAAGGGGCGGGACTCCTCGCGCTCGGAGCCGATGAGAACGACGAACGTCGTCGACAGTGCCTGGATACCCTCCTCGACCGTGTCCCAGTCGACCCGGAAGACGTTCTCGCCGTCCGCGTCGATCTCCCACGCCGACTCTGCGATCGGCGTTCCGAACGGTCGTCGCGGTCGCGTGTCGATTGCCGTCGGCGGTCGTGTACAGGAACTGCGGCGGAAACGTACCGCTCCGCGACGGGGAGCGCAGCGTGACCTGGAACTGGATCCGCCCCGCCTTCGCTCCGTCGGTGTCGCTGGAGGGCTCGATGCCGTCGCACCCGCAATCCTCCTGCGTCTCGCCGAACGGGCTTTCCGCGACACTCGGCAAGCTATCGACGAGCTCGATCGAGATCGAAGCGGTCAGCGGCGCGTCACCGCTCGATGAGTCGGACGTCGCTGCGACGCCGGCGGCCGTGCCGGCTACCCACAGACAACCAGGCAGGCACATCGCGGCGAGTGCGAGGACGGCGGAGTATCCGGTGTGACGAGTCATGAAACGTTGAACTCTCGTGCGAAGCTTCTACCCGTAGAACTCGGTGTGAACCAAGAGCGTTGCGTGGATGTCTTCCCTGTCGTACGACGAGCTGAGCTGCAGCAGACGCGCTGCCATCCCGTCCCGCACGGAGGTTCTCGCGTACTCGACCGCGTCGGCACGACAGAAGGTCGCGACTCGCTCGAGGACGATCAGCCCGGCCGCGAGAACTTCGCGGCGCGCCGGCTCGAGGGATGTTGGCGCGCCATGCTCTACGACGCTGCGGATCCGCGCGCGGAGCTGATCGACGCCGACAACATCGCTCTCGCAGATGCGCGCCATCGCTTTGGCGGTGCCGCCTGTCGCGAGCAACCGTGACTTCGACACGAGCGGCAGCCGGTCGATCTGGCGATGGCAGTACTCCTCGTGTCGGTGGATCACGTCCTCCGGGGTGGAGTCCGCCGCGTTGACGCGCAGGTGGTTGCGAATGGCGCCGAGCTTGAGGCTCGATGCTCCTCGCATGAGGCCGCCTTGAATCCACGCCCACTCGGTCGTTGCGCCGCCGAGATCGACCAGGAAGACCGGTTCGGCCCCGTCCGCCTCGAAGCCCTGCGCCATCAGCTTGGCCTCGCGCTTGCCACTGATGACGCGCAGCCGGACTCCCGTCTCGCGTTTCAGCTGCGTGGCCAGGCTCTCTCGCGACGGGATCTCGCGGAAGACCCCCGTCGCGACGTTGAGCCGAATCGGCGTGCTCATCGCCGGTACGTGCTGGACCGTGTCGATCACCTCGCGTACGCCCTGCTCGTCGATGCGGTCGTTCCTGAAATAGTCGTGAGCGACGCGCCACGGAAACTTGCGAGTCTTCATGACGTCGCCGCTGCCAGGCTGCACCCGGTAGTACTTCAGCGAGTTCGACCCGAACTCGAGCAGCTCGAATGGAGCGTCGGTCATGATTCCCCCTCCTGCAATCCCTCGTCTCGTCCGCGCTCGCGCCAGGAGCCGAGCCAGTGCGTCAGCCGGATGCTGGACGACCGTGTCTTGGCCGCTAACCGTACGCAGACGACGCGCCAGAAAAGCGGTGTCACCAGCGAGCTTTCGACCAGGAGTTCGCCCAGATTCTGGCCGAGCTGCGAGCGGTCGCGGGTGAGTCTCCGTAACGCGGAACGACTCACTCCGCTCTGCGCGGCGACGTATCGAATCAGCCTCCGTCGCGGTATGTGCACCAGAGGATCGTCGGTCGGTTCGCCGGTCGCGTCGAAATCGTACAGAAACAGGAGCTGCGCGCTCCCGAGCAGTAGCACCGAGTTGCTCGGCAACGCGACGGGCTCGTCGACCGACTCCTGCCGCTCGTTGAGAAGCGGCAGATGTTGCGGGCATCGCGGCTCGACGGTGAATCGACCGTCGCTGGCGAGAATCGCTGCCTGCTCCTCCGGAGCGTTCGCATCGGTGAGTCTGATCTCGCAATACGGGGCGCTGCCGATCAACACGCGTGAGCCCGCGATCGGCCGCCGCCGCACGATTTCCCCCTCGAGCAGGAGCGCGCGAGCATTCGCCTGGGACGCGAACGACGCATCGCGCAGGCGCGTCTTCGGGTCATCGCTCTCGCCGTACAGCCGGCAGATCGCCCGCACTTGGCCGAATCGGAGCACGTCGCCGTCTCGCAGGCGGGCCTGCGTTCCCACCTTCAACGGCCGATCGTTCAGGAAGGTCCCGAACGTGCTGCCCACGTCCTCGATCACGAGAGCCGGTCCATGACGTCGGATCAGCGCGTGACGACGGGAGACCGTGCGGTCGTCGATGAAGATCGTCTCATCGGGGGAGCGACCGACGGACGTGAGCGCTTCCCGCGGCGAGATCTCCCGCGGTGGCACGACTCCGTCCAGTATCACGATCTGCATGGTCATGGCGATCCGCTCGCGTGAATCGCCTCCGAGTCGAGCGGGGCCACGCGCACCGAGTACGGCAGCACGAGATTCTTGCGGCGATGTTTCGCCTCGAGACGGATCAACACGTCGGCGTCAGCCGAGATGTCCGGAGGCAGCGGGATGTCGCGCGACCAGAGC
Source organism: uncultured Planctomycetia bacterium (assembly GCA_964392615.1). Lineage (GTDB taxonomy): Bacteria > Planctomycetota > UBA8108 > UBA8108 > UBA8108 > CAYMRB01. The sequence goes on from CAYMRB010000286.1 coordinate 9,375, forward strand.
TCCGGGTCCTCGTCGTCGGCGACCGGCGGCAGAGCGATCAGCGCCCACGACGCCGGCTCGACCCCCTCTGCCTCGAACCGGTAGCGGGTCGCCATGAGGTCGCGGTGTGGCAAGAACCTCACGCGGATCGTGCTGTCCGACGTTCTCTCGGCCGAGACGTCGCGCAGCAGCTCGTTGTCGATCCGCACGTTCATCTTCACCGCCTTCGCGACGCGAAGAGCGACCTCGAAGCGCACTCGGTCGCCGATCGTCTCGGCCAGCTCGCCGCGGTCCGTCTTGCGGAGCTCGGGCCACGCGAACGGCGGCACCACGATGGCTGCGAACGTCCGCCACGCCCAGAATGGCTGTCGGTCCCACAGGCTCGCCGACTCGACGTAGCCGCCGAGATCGATCGACAGCGACTCGGGCTCGCCGCCCTCTCGCAGTGCCCACCGCATGTCGACTCCGACGCCCGGGTCGACCTGGACGTCCTCGATGATCCACGGCAGAAGCGGCACCGTGCTCCACGCGAGGAACCAGAGCAGGGCGCCTTCACGATCGACAGCCGGATCCTTCGGATCGCGATCCACGAGCTCCACGTGGATGCGGAGATCGGCGACGTCGTGCGGCACGACGTCCGCCGCTACGTCGGCCGCCTCGAACACTCGCCTGAACTCGGCTTCCCAATCGTCTCGGGTTCCGAATACGGCGGGATCGCCCTCTTCGAGCGTCCCGATCTCGATGGCGACGGTTCGCGGCAGTGTCGCGACGTTCTCGCGAAGGTCGACGACGCCCGGATGTGTCTCGGGAACGCTGGCGCAGGCGGCTGCGAGAAGCGGCAATGCGCAGACCACGAGCGATTTGTACGCGCTCACGAGCCGTCTTGTGGAGCAGTGTCGACTCATCGGCTCCCTCCGGGCGCCGGCGCCGGCCGGGTCAGCGCGGCCCTCACAGCCGTCTCGGGGGGGATGTGGGAGTCGTCCGCCGCGTCGAGAATCAGGCGCAACGGTGCGACGAACTCCTCGTCGCAGGTGCCTGTGGGGCCGTCGCCGTCCTCGTACACGGCGTCACATCCCCAGGCGCGGCATCCCTTGACGCTCGGGTCGTTCAGCGAGATCCAACCTCGCTCGTCGGGTTCAAGCTCATCCCGGTGGGGGAGGTCCAGGTTGTAGGTGTCGTCGCTCTCGAACCCGGCGCGCAGAAACTCCAGCAACGCGACCGCCTAGCGCCAGGTCGCTCCATCCTCGCTGAGCTTCTGCGGTAGCGACCGATTGCGTTTCCAAACCGCAGGCCAGACCTTCCTGCACGCGTCGAAAGGCAGGTACCAGATCGGCTTCTCGCCGTCGCCGACCTCGACTCGGAACTCGAGGTCCACCGGAAGGCCCTTTCGTTTGAAACGGTAGGCGTACGCGCTATCGGGCTCTCGAGTGACGACGAGGGGGGGCTGCAACGAGTGATCCGTCAGGCCAGAGTCGAGCTTCAGGTGCAGCACCGCTGTCGCCTTCGTCTCTTTCCACGGGGACACGGGGTAGCGCAGGGTCCACTTGCCGCCGATGAGTTCGCAGGGCTTGTTCTCGATGGTCCCAGCTCGATCGAGCCGAATGTCGACCGACTCGACCAGCGGGCTGTCGGCATTCTCGACGACGGCGAGCAGCTCGCTGTGCGACGTCGAATGCCGGGAGTGGATCAGCTTGGACCCTTCCCGGACCTGAAACGACGGTATCAACGGAGCGGCGACCCGCACGCGGAGCTCGCAGGCCCCGTCGAACCCGTCGAGAGTCGGATCGGATACCGAGAGTATGAGCGTCAGACCCCGCTCGAGGTAGCTGCGAACGCCTTCGACCGGGATGCTGTACGTCGACTCTTCACCGAGATCGCGGAACAGCTCGAGAACGTCGTCGTCGCCCTTGCGGCGCACCGAGAGCTCGAGTGACTCGAGCCACCGGTAGGCCGTCGTGACGACGACCTTCAACGACTCCTCGAAACTGGAGTCGTCGCGGGTCGAGCAGTCCCGATGTCGCAGCGGGTTCGTCAGGGATCCCGGCTCTCCAGCTGCGATCCTCGCGGTGACCATGGGCCTTTCCACGTTCCAGATCGCGGTGGTGGTACGCGTGCCGGAGTTGCCGTAGATATCTCGGACTTTCGCGATGAGCTTTACTCTGCCGGGAAGCTTCAGCGCACCGTCAATATGGCCGGATTCATCGACGGTGAAGGGGAGCTGCGTGCCGAAACCTCTGCCGTCCTCCGAGTCGGTTTGCACCCTGATCGACCAC
>CAYMRB010000286.1:11636-13209 GCA_964392615.1 uncultured Planctomycetia bacterium
GTGGCGCGGCCGGTCGAGGCGGCACCGCCGCCCCCGCCGGTCATCGCGCCGCCCCCCGTCGACCCTGCCGTCGAGCGAACCGGGCTGCGTCGCCAGCTCCTGGCGGGAGAGCTCGACGCCGGCCTGGTCTCTCGCGTGTAGATCGCTGAAGCTCCCAGCCTCACTCAACACACCGCCGTCGATGGTCAGATCCCGCTGTAGATAGTGGGCCTCGATCGGAGAGGGGGGCGGCTCGTTGCCGAGATCGAGATCGAACGCCGAGAAGAGCCGCACCTCGACCGTCTTGCGCTGCAGCCCTGGAACCATCGGGTCGAATGCGACGGGGATTTCGAACGACGTGCCGCTCGCCGGGTCGATCGGATCCACTTCTCGCCAGTCGCCGCTGCCATCGACTCTGAACTGGGTTTTCTCGGGAGGCGCACTCACCTCGATCTCAAGGTCGGACGACGGCGCGGTGGTTCGGTAGTCGCCGCGCGACACCAGCTTTGGTCGGGGGCCGATGATCGATACGCTCCAGGAGCTCGTGCTCTCATTACCGACGAGGTCCGTGGCGGTCACGTGGACGACCTGGATGGCTTCGACGTCCTCGGGAAGCTCGATCAACACCTCCCTGCCGCCCGTGATGTTCACGGGAGAGGGCGACGACTTCCTGCCCAGGGTGTACGACGCGGCCTTGAGTTCGTCATTCTTCGAACGCAAGGCGAAGCGATGGTCGTTGAGCCAGACGCGCAGCGGGCGGCCGGGAGGGGCCCGATCAGACGTCAGCTTCGGCGGATCGTCATCGATCTTCAGCGAGAACTCGGCCGTCCTCAACTCGCGAGACAGCGAGCCTTCGATCACGAACCGCGCCTCGTATCCTGACTCCGCTCGCGCGAGCTCGGGGCTGCCGAGCGCGGCCTTGATCGTCGCGATCGAGAGATCGATCTCCGCGGTGTGGCCTCTTACGGTCCCCACGGGGATCGGCCGTGAGTCGGGGACAACGAACTCGAACATCACCTCGCCGCCGTCGTACCCGAACCCGTGAACGTCGATGGTGACATCGTCCCGCGCCTCGGGCCCGACTGTCATCCACGCGTCACCTTCCGGCAGCGTCGCGTACTCCGTCATGCGCAGCGCGACGGACACGAGCAGCGCCGTCAGCACGAGCACCGCGGCCGGCACCAGCACGAACATCCCCACGCGCTGCCAGACGGTTTTCGGGGGAGAGCAGTGCTTCGCCTCCCACGCGTCCAGTCGCGCGATGAACGCTTCGGCGTCGACCGGGCGGTCCGCCGGGTCCTTGGCCAGGCAGTCCATCGCGACCTCACCGAGGTCGCGCAGCGCGGGAGTTCCCCCAGCGCCGGTATGCGACGTCGGCGGGCTGGGCGTGTGTGTCTCGTGGAGCTTGCGCCAGGTCTCCTTGTCGCGCGCCTTGAACGGCAGGCGGCCGGCGATCAGCTCGTAGAGAATCACGCCGAGCGCGTAGATGTCGCAGGACGGCGTCGCGGCGCCCCGCCCCCGCTCCCGCGCCAAGAAGGGCGGTGTTCCGGCGACGTCGCCGTCAAGCGGGTGGGTGTGGGCGTTATCGATCTCG
>CAYMRB010000287.1:0-2685 GCA_964392615.1 uncultured Planctomycetia bacterium
CCCCCCCCCCCCCCCCCCCCCCCCCCCCCCCCCCCCCCCCCCCCCCCCGCTTCTCGTGTTCTGTGGTGCCCAGGAGAGGGGTCGAACCTCCACTCACAATAAAGTGAACTAGGCCCTCAACCTAGCGCGTCTGCCAATTCCGCCACCTGGGCACGGGCGGTCTGTCGATCAAGCCCAGGAAGTTTATCCGGAGGAGCGGCAGAATCAACCCCCAACAGCCCACTGCTACCGTTCCGCCGCCCGTCTTTCGAGCGAGCCCTGGCCGTCGGGCGCTCGGACGGCTAGAATCCGGCCGCGATGTCCGACTTCTGCCCTCATTCCTCGGCTCCTGACGAGCCCGCTCCGGCCGGCCGGACGATCGGCCTGATCGCCGGCGGCGGGTCGTTTCCGTTCCTCGTCGCAAGAGCAGCCCGAGCACGGGGCTACCGCGTCGTCTGCGCCGGCATCCGCCACGAGGCCTCGCCCGATCTCGCGGCCGAGGTCGACGTGTTCCGGTTCTTCGGGCTCGGCCGACTGGGCGCCGGCATGCGCTTCTTCCGGCGACACGGCGTTCGCGACCTCTCATGGGCCGGTTGGGTCCGCAAGGAGCGACTGTTCCGCCCCGGGCGCATCTTCTCGATCCTGCCCGACTGGCGTATGCTCAGGCTCTGGTACTTCACGCTCCGCGACCGCCAGAGCCAGACGATCCTGGCGACCCTAGCCGCGGAGTTCGAAAAGGAAGGTCTGGTCGTGTCGCACTCGGCCCGGTATTGCCCGGAGCTCCTCGTCGAAGAAGGGCTCCTCACCCGCACCGCACCGAATCGCAAGCAGCTCGAGGACATCCGCTTCGGCTGGGAGGTCGCCAAGCGCATGGCCGACCTCGACGTCGGCCAGTCGATCGCGGTATTCGAGCGCACGACCCTCGCGGTCGAGGGCATCGAGGGCACCGACCGCAATATCGCCCGCGCTGGCGAGCTCTGCACGAAGGGCGGCTTCACCGTCATCAAGCTCGCGAAAGACGACCACGATATGCGTTTCGACGTCCCGGCCGTCGGCCCCCGGACGATCGAAAATCTGCACCGCGCGGGCGGGGGCGTGCTGGCGCTCGAGGCCGGGCGCACTCTCGTGCTCGAGCGCGAAGAGGTCGTCGAGCTCGCGGATCGCCACGGAATCGTCGTCGTCGCCTACCGCGAGGCGCCGGCCGATTGACCCCCTGGGGCCGCGGGTTTTCCTTTCGGGGGCCGTTCGCGCCGGCTTACAATCTGCGTCGTTCGGGCTCCCAGCCCGTACGCGATTGAATGAACGAACCAGCGAGCGGCCGGAAAAACGGCCTACAGGGCATCGGCCCTGGTGCCGATATCGTGAAAGAGCCACGACCCATCGAGGTCTGTTCCGATAGTCACCCAGGACGGTTCAGGTTGGACGGAGAAGGAGAGTCCGCATGATACGCAGCGCGTTCCACCGAGGTTTTTCGTGGCCAGTTCTCCTACTCGTCTTGACGTTCCTCGTCCCGGCGACCGTGACCCGCGCGCAGGGCGACGTCGACAAGACCGTCGAGAAGTTGAAGGCTCAGATCGCGAAGGCGATCGACGCGCACACTGCGCCGCTGCGCGCCGAGATCGCGCGTAAGAACGCCCGTATCGAAGCGCTCGAGAAAGAGCTCGCTGCGGTGCGCAAGCAGCTTGCTGCCCAGAAGAAGAAGCCCGCAGATAAGCCGAAAACCGACAAGCCGAAGACGGACAAGCCCGCGAAGCCGACGGGGGCGTTCCTCGGCGTCGGTCACGTCAGTCACGACGCCGGTGCGCAGATCACGTCGGTCTTCCCAAACAGTCCCGCTGCGAAGGCAGGCCTGCGCGAGGGGGACGTGATCGTCGAGCTCGGTGGCAAGAAGGTCACCTCGGAGACCCTCGCGGCCGCCGTCCAGAGCCACGAGCCCGGCGCTCAGGTGCCCGTGCTCTTCCTGCGCGAGGGAAAGAAGGAGGACGCACGCATTCGGCTCGTCCACCGCGAGAAGTTCCTCGCCGAGCAGGCCAAGAAGCCGGAGAAGCCCGAGAAGCCGAAGGAGGCCGCTCCCGTCCAGCTCGGCGTGACCGTCGAGGAGGACGACAAGGGCGTCTTCGTTTACGAGGTCGAGAAGGGCTGGACCGGTGACGTCGCCGGACTGAAGAAGAACGACCGCGTCACCCACGTGAACGGCAAGGCGGTCAAGACGCTCGACGAGATCGCCGACGCGGTCCACGCGGTCAAGGCCGGGCAGGAGCTCTCCCTGCGCACGACCCGTGGCGACGAGGTCATCGAGATCGTCGTCAAGGGAGCCGCGGGCCGCGGGGGCGCGAAGCTCGTGCGCCGTGACACCGTCGAGAAGAAGCCGGAGAAGCCCGTTAAGCCGAAGCCGGAGAAGCCGGCGAAGCCTGCCAAGAAGCCTGCCTTCCTCGGCGTCGCGCTGCGGGCCGACGATACGGGCCTCGTGGTCGAGCAAGTCGTGCCCGATTCGGCCGCGGCGGTCTACGGCCTGAAGGCCGGCGACGTCCTGCTCAAGGTCAACGGCACGGCCGTTCCGAACCTCGAGGCGCTGCAGGGCGCCTTCGGCAAGCTCGCAGCCGGCGACAAGGCGAAGGTCACGGTGCGTCGCGGCGACAAGAATGTCGCGGTGGCGCTCGTGCTCGGCGCTCGAGGTGAGAAGGTCGCGCCGCCGAAGCCGAAGAA
>CAYMRB010000287.1:2785-13209 GCA_964392615.1 uncultured Planctomycetia bacterium
GGCCGAGCCGAAGCCGAAGAAGGCCGAGCCGAAGCCGAAGAAGGCCGAGCCGAAGCCGAAGAAGGCCGAGCCGAAGAAGCCCGGTTTGATCGGCATCGGCGCGCGCGAGACGGAGGACTCCGGCATCGTGGTCACGGAGATCACTCCGGGAAGCGGTGCCGAGAAAGCCGGCCTCAAGGAGGGCGACCTCCTCCTGAAGATCGGTGCCACCGAAGTCTCCGATTTCGCTTCGCTCGCGAAGGCGATGAAGAACCTGTGGGCGGGCGACAAGGTCAAGGTCAAGATCTCGCGCGACGGCAAGGAGATGGACGTCGAGCTGACCCTCGGCGAGCGTCCCTGATCTCGCGGTGACGTGATTTCCGGGCCGGATCGACCGTTCGCTGGTCGGCCCGGCCCGGATTTGCATCGCGCCGGCCGGCCGCCGGCAGTCAAGGCCGAGCCCCCGCTCACCCGATCTCCGAAGATCGCGCTATCCGGCAACGCCGCGGCCCATGTCGACGTCGTTGTCGGTAGAGGATCGCAATTCGGAGCCCGCCGTGCCCCCCGAGACCCTGTTCCACGTCTTCGCCCTCACCTCGGCAGCGTTCTTCGGAGCGACCGTAGGCAGTTTCCTGAACGTCTGCATCTACCGGCTCCCGCGGGCCGGCCTACGCGTCAACTCGCCGGCGCGTTCGTTTTGCCCGCTCTGCGGCGATCGCATCGCCTGGTACGACAACCTCCCGGTTCTGAGCTGGGTCGCGCTCGGCGGCCGGTGTCGCTCGTGTCGCGCGCCGATCTCCTTGCGCTACCCGTGCGTCGAGGCGTTGACGGCGGCGCTCTTCGTCGTCGTCGTCGAGCGCTTCGTCTTCGAGGGGGACGGTAGCTGGCCGGCGTGCATCGTGCTTCTCGTGGCGGTCAGCGCGCTGCTCGTCGCCGCGCTGATCGATATCGACCTGCGGATCATCCCCGACGAGATCACCATCGGCGGCATGCACCTGTTGCCGCTTGCCGTGCTGCTGATCCCGGAGCTGCGGCCGTTCGCTGACGACGCGCTCTCCACCGGCATCCTCGCCGGCATCGCCAATGGCTCCGAGCCGCTCCGCGCCGCCCTTCCGGCATGGTTGTCAGGGAACGTCGCGGTCGTCTGCGCCATCGGCGTCGCCGCGTTGGTCGGATTCGGCGCCGGATATCGGCTCTACGCATCCTACCGCAGGGTGCGATTTCCCGAGGGGCTGCGGCGTTTCCGCGATCTCAGCCTCGCCGGTCTCCTCACGGCATGCGCGCTCGGTCTGGTCGTGGGCGTCGCCCTGCGGCCCGAGTGGTCCGAGTCCTCTCGAGGCCGCGCGCTTGCGTCGGCGCTCGTCGGAATGCTCGCCGGCAGCGGGCTCATCTACGCGGTCGGGGTCGTCGGGACGCGCGTCTTCCGCAAGCCAGCGATGGGATTCGGCGACGTCAAGCTCATGGGCGCGCTCGGCGCTCTGACGGGATGGTGGGGGGCGCTGACCGGCTTCTTCGTCGCGTGTCTGCTCGGTTCGGTCTTCGGGATCGTCCGGCTTCTCGTGTCGCGCGATCGCTACCTGCCGTTCGGCCCGTTCCTGACCGTCTCGGCCCTGTTTGTCTACTTCTGGGCTGACGCGTTCCGATTCGTCGTCGAGTGGTACCTCGCCCTGTTCGCCGTCGTCTGATGGCGCCGGAACCCGCAGTGCGCGACGGTGATTTTCTCGATTCGGCCTTGCTTCCGGGGCAGATCCTCCGATAAGCTGCCCTGCAGTTCTCGGGGCCGTCGGTCTCGTCGATGAGGAGTCGGCGACGGCCGAGCGTCACGCGACGCGGACGGCCCCACCCCCGGAAGTACGCGAGAAGAGCGCGTCCGTCCGGGGCTCGGATTTCGAGTCCTAGGTCGATCACGGACCTGCGGGTTCACCGTGGGTTGACGGGTATCCGGTCCGTGCCGCGCGCGGTCCGGTCTACACGATTCGGAGAGAGGTGATGAGAAGGACTGCGCTGACGATTACTTTCGCGGTTGCCGTGGCGTACCTGTGTTCAGGCTGCGCCTGGACGAACCTGCAGGAGACGAACCGGCGGTTGAAGGACTCGAACGATCTTCTGATCGCCGAGAACAACCAGCTCGCACAGGACCTGGACGACGCGCGCAAGCGGCTTGGCGAGCTCGAGGCGGGCGCGCTTCCGGCACCGGCGCCCGCGGCACCGGCTGCTCCGCCGCCGAGGGTGGCGAAGAACCCGTCGAATGACCCGATGCTGATCATCGACAGCATGCCGAGCGAGGTGCAGGTGGAGCGAAGCTCCGACGGCATCAAGCTCGTGCTCGCCGAACGCGTGTTCTTCTCGTCCGGCCAGGCGCAGCTGTCGACCAAGGGCCAGTCGATCCTCCGGCAGATCGGTGCCGTGCTGAACGGCCAGTACCGCGCTCAGCTCGTGCGGGTCGACGGGCACACCGATGACGTGCCAACCAAGAAGGTCCAGCACATCTACCCGACGAACTGGGAGCTCTCGACCGCTCGTGCGTGCACGGTCGTTCGCTACCTCGTCGATCGCGGCGGTGTGAGCCCGAGTCGGATCTACCCGGCCGGCTTCGCGTTCTACAGGCCGCGCGATGCGTCCAAGGGCACGAGGGCGCGCACCGCGAATCGGCGCGTCGAGATCACGATCCTCGAGAGGCGTGCCTGACGGTTTTCGGACTTCGCGGCCTCGCGTCGGTGAAGGCGCGAGGCCGCGAAGTCGCGCAGTGTGGGTCCTCGCTTCGCGTGACGTCGCCGGTTCCCTCCTTCCCCGGAGGCGTCCCGTGGCGGTTGTGCCAAGTCGTGCTTCTCGTAGCCGGGCGGGGGCGCGACGCGTTTTCCGGGCGTTGTGATGTCGCTTTGCGGGCGGTGCCGGCGGCGCGGGTGTCGTTCCGGTAGCTTGGCGCGAGAGGCATCGGGCGTCCAACTCTTCGACGCGCCTTCCCGATTTGGGCGGTCGAGATCAGCCAGTGGCCGGACAGCGTCGGGGCGGTGGCCGTTTTTCGTCGATCTCGCCGATCGATGCTACTCTTCTGCGTCGCGCCCGAGCTGGGTCTTCGGGTGTGGTGTCGGTCTGAGGTTGTCGGGGCCCGAAAGCGTAGGAGGTCGCTCGCATGGTGTCGATCGAGGAATTGGTTCAGCAATTGGTGGAGAGGAACGGCTCGGACCTCCATATCTCCGCCGGTGCTCCACCGATGATCCGTGTCAGCGGCAAGCTCGTGTCGACTGAGCTGGAGGTCCTCGACGCCGAGGCGACGCAGAAGCTGGTCTACAGCATTCTCGACAACGAGCAGATCCTGCGATTCGAGAAGGACTGGGAGCTCGACATGTCCTTCGGCATCGCCGGGCTGGGACGGTTCCGAACGAACGTGTTCTACCAGCGAGGCGCGGTGGGAGCCGTGCTTCGGGTGATCCCGTACGAGATCAAGTCGATGGTGGAGCTCGACCTGCCGGCCGAGCTGTGCGAACGCATCTGCTCGCTCCAGAAGGGGCTCGTGTTCGTCACGGGAGCGACGGGGAGCGGCAAGTCGACGACGTTGGCGTCGATGATCGATCACATCAATCGCTCCCGCAACGAGCACGTGATGATCATCGAGGATCCGATCGAGTTCGTGCACCGCAACCGGTGCTGCTTGATCAATCAGCGCGAGGTCGGCAACGACACGCGGAGCTTCGCGGCGTCGCTGCGCACCGCCCTGCGTCAGGATCCCGACGTGATCATGATCGGCGAGGTGCGGGACCAGGAGTCGATCGCGGCCGCGTTGACCATCGCGGAGACCGGGCACCTGACGTTCGCCACGCTGCATACGAACTCCGTCGTGCAGACGATCAACCGGATCATCGATGTCTTTCCGGCCTACCAGCAGCAACAGATCCGCACGCAGCTCTCGTTCTCTCTGGAGGCGGTATTCTGCCAGCAGCTCGTGCCGAGGATCGACGGTCGTGGACGCGTAATGGCCGCCGAGGTCATGGTCGGCACACAGGCCATCCGGTCGCTGGTTCGAGACGACAAAGCCCACCAGTTGACGTCGATCATTCAGACCGGTGGGAGGTATGGCATGAAGACCATGAACCAGTGCTTGCACGAGCTCTACCGCAAGAACCTGATCGCATTCGATGATGCTGTGGCGTATTCGCACGATCCGGAGGAGCTCAAGCGCATCTGTCAGAAACAAGGGCGAGGGTGATCGTCGCGAGACTGTGGGGAGTGACAGCGGTCGATGGCGCTGAAGAAGTTTGACAAGCGGCTGAAAGGAATCCTGTCCCGGCGCAAGGTCGTCGATGAGGACATCCTCGGTCAGTGTCTGCAGAAGGCGGAGGAGGGTGAGGGCTCCCTCACGGAAGTCCTCGTTTCCGACGAGGTGATCTCCGAGCCGGATCTCCTGACGATCCTCAGCGAAGAGACCCATCTGCCTCCGGTCGACGTGTTCAACGTTCAGCCGGACGAGTCTCTGGTCACCCTGCTGCCGGAGAACCTCGCGAGTTACTACGGCGTGGTGCCGGTGGCGAAGCTGGGTGCGACCTTGACGCTCGCCGTCTCGAATCCGTTCGACATCCTTCAGCTCGACGACATCCAGATCGTCACCGGGTACGACATCCGTCCGGTCTTGTCGACCGACGCGAGCATCAAGAAGGCGATTCCGGAGGTCTACAACCGGGGCAACAAGATGGTCGAGGAGCTCCTCGACAACATCGAAGACCCGGATGTCGAGGTCAAGGAGCAGGCGAAGGAAGAGGACGACATCACGGATATCTCGTCGGAGTCCGGTCAGGCTCCGGTCGTCAAGCTCGTCAACGTGATCGTGATCCAGGGGATCCAGAAGAAGGCGAGTGATATCCACATCGAGCCGCTCGAGAAATCGGTGCGCGTGCGGTACCGAATCGACGGCGTCTGTCACGAAGCGCTGACCCCGCCGAAGAAGATGCAGGGTGCTCTGGTCAGCCGCATCAAGATCATGTCCGGCCTGGACATCGCGGAGAAGCGGAAGCCCCAGGACGGCAAGTTCCAGCTGCGGATCGACGGACGTCGCATCGATTTCCGTGTGTCGACACTGCCCCTGGTGCACGGCGAGAAGGTCGTCCTTCGTATCCTCGACTCGTCGAACCTCAGTCTCAACCTGGCGGCGCTCGGTTTCGAAGAGCGGGCACTGGAAGATATCAAGGAAGCGATCAGCAAGCCGTATGGCATGCTGCTCGTCACCGGGCCGACAGGTAGTGGAAAGTCGACGACGCTGTACTCGGCCATTCGCGAGGTCCTGCGCGTCGAGGACAACATCGTCACGGTCGAGGACCCGGTCGAGTACCAGCTCGAGGGCGTGAACCAGGTGCAGGTGAACGCGAAGGCCGGACTGACCTTCGCGGCAGCCTTGCGCTCCATCCTGCGTCAGGACCCGGATACGGTTCTGCTGGGAGAGATTCGCGATTTGGAGACTGTCGAGATCGCGGTCAAGGCGGCCTTGACGGGCCACTTGGTGTTCTCGACGCTGCATACAAACGACGCGCCGTCGACCATCACTCGTATGGTCGACATGGGAGTCGATCCGTTCCTGGTCGCGTCGGCCGTCGCCTGCGTGTGCGCGCAGAGGCTGTCGAGAAAGCTCTGCGACGAGTGCAAGCGGCCGTCACAGGTCGTGCCGCCGCCCGATTACCTTCTGAAGCTCGGAATGCGCGAGGAGGAGCTGGACGGGCTCAGCCTCTACGAGCCGGTCGGGTGTCAGCGCTGCTCACAGGGATACAAGGGTCGCTTCGCACTGCTCGAGACGATGCCGGTGACGACCGAGTTGCAGCGCGTCATCATCAGCGGCGGGTCGGCGATCGACATCAAGGACCAGGCGGTCAAGGAAGACATGATCACGCTGCGCCGTTGCGGGCTGTTGAACATGGCGCGAGGCAAGACGACGCTGGAGGAACTCCTGCGAGTCACCGTCGACGACTGATTCGCCGTTTGCGGAGATCGGAATCGCCGACTCCGCTGCGAGGGGAATGATCGGGGGCCCGGGGTAGATGGGGCTCGACTCTTTCGAATAGGACTGTCGGAGGGAATCGATGGCAGCGAAGGTCTTTTCTTACAAGGCGAAGCAGGCCGGGGGACAGACGACGTCGGGTACCGTTCAGGCGGAATCCGAGCAGCAGGCCGTCGGCGAGCTTCGTCGGCAAGGCCTGACCGTCATCGCGATGTCCCAGAAACGCGGCGTTCGCGGCGGCGCCCGTGGGGGAGCGAAGGCCGCCGGTCGCCCGAAGGCGAGCAAGAAAGGCGCTGCCAAGGGCGGCGGCTTCTTCTCGCTGAGCATCGGGAACAAGGCCGTCGTGAGTCCCGACAAGGCACGGGTGAAAGACCAGGACATGGTCGTCTTCACCCGGCAGCTCGCGACGATGATCAGCTCCGGTATTCCGCTGGTCGAGTCGATCGAGATCCTTGCCGAGCAGACGTCGAACGGAGGGTTCCGAGCGGTTCTCGAGGCGGTCTCCGCCGATGTTCGTGCCGGAAAAGACCTCTCGAATGCTCTGGCCGAGCATCCCAGGTTGTTCCCGGACATCTACATCAACATGATCCGGGCCGGCGAGGCCAGCGGTCAGCTGGATACCGTCCTCGACCGACTCGCCGAGTACCAGGAGGCGTCCGCCGCACTGAAGAGCGAGATCAAGTCGGCGATGACCTACCCGGTCGTGTCGTTGGTCTTGGTCCTCGGCATCACGTTCTTCCTGCTGGTCTTCATCATTCCGAAGTTCCAGACCATGTTCATGTCGATGAGCGTCGATTTGCCGGCGATCACGACATACCTGCTCGCGCTGAGTCACTTCCTGAAGAACAACCTGCTGATCTGGGGGCCGGCTCTCGTCGCCCTCGTCGTCGGAGTCGTGTTGTACTTCAAGTCGTCGAGCGGCGCGGTGGTGAAGGACTGGATCCTGCTGCACATGCCGGTGTTCGGGCCGCTGTTCCGCAAGGTCGCCATCTCGCGGTTCAGCCGGACCTTCTCCACGTTGATCCAGAGCGGTGTGCCGATTCTCGGCGCGCTGGAGATCGTCGCGCAGACTTGCGGCAATCGACTGGTCTCCGCAGCAATCGCGAAGGCGAGTGATAGCGTGCGTCAGGGAGAGACCCTGGGTGAGCCTCTCGCGCAGACGGGCGTGTTCCCGCCCATGGTCACGAGGATGATCGCGATCGGTGAGAAGACCGGTGCTCTCGAGAGCTTGCTCGAGAAGATCGCCGACTTCTACGATCAGCAAGTCAAGACCACGGTCGACGGACTGACGTCTTTGATCGAGCCCATGATGATCGCCATCATGGGTTTCCTCGTCGGAGGTATGGTCATGGCGATCTTCCTGCCGATCTTCAAGATGGTCGGAAGTATGGGGCAGTAAGCGGGCGAGCGAGGCGGGATCTCGAGATCCCGTCGCGGCATAGTGTGACAATCGAGAGGGGAATCCGGTGCATCCGGATTCCCCGTTTTTCGTTGCGGAGACGTTTATGTCCGGTGTCCCGTCCGACACCAAGTCCGGCCATCGACCCGGAGTGCCCGACTGCTCGAGCGGTGTGCTGTCCGACTCCGCCAGGCGGATGCGTCAGTACCTGGTCTTCAGGCTGCTGATCATCGTTGTCGGATTTCTGCTCGTCACGATTCACGTGACCTACCTGTCGCCGGCTGACCGAGGTGACGCCAGCTATTGGCTGCTGACCGTCTTGACGGTCTATGCGACGCTCGCCACCGTATCGTTCCTGACGTTCCACCGCTGGGTGAACAGGACGTCTCGACACGGGCCGCAGGTCCTTGTCGACTTCGCGTTCCAGGCGCTCCTGATCTGGTCCACAGGCGGCGTGCTGAGCATCTTCATTCCCGTCCTGTTCGTCACGCTGGTGTCCGCGACGGCGGTCGCCAGCGCGCGCGGCTCGCTACTGCTCGCGACGCTGACGACGGTGTTCCTCAGCGGTACGACCGTTCTGTACGCGTTCGGAGTCATGCCGCCGACATCGAGCTGGTCGAGCTGGGTGTTCTCAGGAGACAGTTCGTCGTCGATCGCGGCGTACCTCGTTATCAGCGTACTGGCGCTCTACGCCGTATCTCTGCTCGGTTCGAAGTTCTCGTCGGGTCTGCGCCGTATCGAGAACCTGCAGGAGGAAACCCTCGAGAACATGGGCGAGGGGCTGCTCGCGGTCGATCGCGAGGGGCGGGTGATCCTGCTCAACGGCGAGCTGCAGCGGATGCTCCGTCTGCCCATGGTCCCGGTCGGGAAACGCAGGACCTTGAACGAGGTGCTTCGCGACAGCGAAGCTCTGCGCGCGTCTCCCCATGCACGCGACGAGCTGCTCGACGCGTTCCTCGCCGGGCGTCGACCGCGGCTCGAGGTCTCCGTTTCGGACGAGCGTGGGCACGCGAGGCCGCTCGAGGTCAAGGTGTCATCCGCGCATGGCGACACCGGGCCGCTTCGCTTCCGCGTCGGGCTGTTCTCCGATCTCTCGTTGCAGAGAGAAGTCGAGGACAAGCAGAAGCGGATCGAACGACTCGAAGAGCTACAGCGCATGGCATTGGGGCTGGCTCACGAGGTCCGCAATCCGCTGGCCTCGATTCGCGGCTGCGTGCAGGAGATCCACCGTGTCGCGGAGAGCGACTCCGCGCAGCGCCGATTCGCTCGCATCGTCATGGACGAGTCGGATCGGCTGGACAAGATCATCGAGGATTTCCAAGGATACGCTCGGCTGACGCCACCGACGATCGTCGAGGTCGATCTCGTCCAGGTCATCGATACCGCTGCGATGCTCGTGACGACGCGCGGCGAATTCGCCGGACGGAAGCTCGTGTGGACGCCGCCAACGGCGCCGCGGGTCGTTCTGGGCGACAAGAGTCGATTGGTGCAGGTCGTACTGAATCTGGGCATCAACGCTCTACAGGCCACCTCGGCCGAGCACGGTCGGGTCGGCTTCGAGATCGCGTCCTCGCTCGACAGTGCTATCGGCCCGACCTGGGAGATACGAGTCTGGGACAACGGGGAAGGAATAGCGGAGTCGGACGTCGGCAAGGTCGTGTCGCCGTTCTACACGACGAAGGACAGCGGCTCCGGCCTGGGACTGTCGATCGTCGACCGTATCGTGGAGGAACACCGGGGGCGTCTCGCCATCGGAGCTTCTTCGGAAGGTGGGGCGTTGATTCGAGTGCAGTTGCGGGCTGCCGATCGACGAGGACATCAGGGTGCGGGCACCGAATGCCTGCGAGACGAGACCGTGGCGTCGGCCGCGGTGACCGTCTGAGTGCGACCGTGCCGCGAACGGTCGCGCCGAGGACTGGAGATTTCGATGACTACGCGTGACGACCGGTGGATTCTCGTCTCCGACGATCAGGAGAGTGTTCGAGAGCTGCTGACGATCGTTCTGGAGGGCGAAGGGTACGGCGTCCTTCAGGCGAGCGACGGCCGTGAGGCGCTCGCGGTGTTCCGCGAAAACGCTCACCGACTCGACCTGATCATTCAGGACCTCAAGATGCCCGAGATGGATGGTGTGACTCTTCTGCGCCACTACACGCAGGAGGCGCCGGAGGTCCCGGTCATCATCATCACGGCGTTCTCGTCATGGGACAATGCGGTCGAGGCGATGCGCCTCGGCGCGTACGACTACATCCGGAAGCCCTTCGACACCGAGGGCATCCGGCTCGTCGTGAACCGCGCCGTCGAGCGACGTCAGGCGACCGACGGCGGCAAGTCGGGCGACGGGCCGAGCGGCCCTCGGGGCATGATCGGCAACCATCCGAGCATTCAGCAAGTGATCCGGATGGTGCGGCGGATCGCCCCTACCGACAGCACCGTGCTCATCCAGGGCGAGAGCGGTACCGGGAAGGAGCTCGTCGCTCGTGCCGTGCACGACCGGTCGCAGCGCCGAAACGAGGCGTTCGTGTCGGTGAACTGCAGCGCGTTCACGGAGTCGCTGCTCGAGAGCGAGCTCTTCGGTCACGTCAAGGGCGCGTTCACCGGGGCGGTCGGCGACAAGCTGGGCTTCTTCGAGGCGGCGAGCGGAGGCACGCTGTTCCTCGATGAGGTCGCGGTCATGAGCCTCAAGACGCAGGTGAAGCTGCTTCGCGTCCTCGAGGAGCGCAAAGTTTGCATGGTCGGCAGTACCGAGAACCGGCCGGTCGACGTGCGGATCATCGCCGCGACGAACAAGGACATGCTGACGGAGGTCGCGGAAGGGCGCTTTCGCGAGGACCTGTACTACCGCCTCAACGTCATTCCGCTGTGGCTGACACCGCTGCGCGATCGCAAGGACGACATTCCGCTGCTGGCCGGGTTCTTCCTCGCTCGCTACGCCCGGCAGATGAGCAAGGACGTCGTGGCGATCTCGGCTGCGGCGCGCGACGCGCTGTACCGGTATCACTGGCCCGGTAATGTTCGCGAGCTGGAGAACATGATTCAGCGTCAGGTCGCTCTGTGCGAGAGCAA
>CAYMRB010000288.1:0-13192 GCA_964392615.1 uncultured Planctomycetia bacterium
GAGCGCTGGAAAGCCCTCAGCTGCGTCGAGCGTCTTTCCGAGACAGGCTCCTAGCGATAGCAGTCAACATCGACACGACGGTCCGCGTCCGGCGGCGGTCGCTCGGCCGGCTTACGAAGAGGCTTCCGTCTTGATCAGCGCGGAGTGATCGCTCAGAGCTTGCGGATGCGGATCTTCCGCAGCGCCAGCGGCAGCGCGTGATCCTGGAAGCCGATGGGGCCGGTTTTCGGACGGGTCTTGATCTTCGGGTGATCGAGCTTCACCGCGTTGACCGTCACGCCGTTCAGGCGCACCGTCAGGTCGTTGCCCAAGCACGTGATGTCGAAACGGTTCCACTCGCCAGCCGGCTTGGCCGCGGCCTTCGTCGGCGGAATGCCCGGGATGATGCCGCCTGACGTGTGATCGTTGAGTCCGCTGCCCTCCTTTCGGCGGTCGAGGATCTGCACCTCGATGCCCTTGGCGACCGGGCTCGTCTTGTCGCCGACGTGGAAGTAGAAGCCGCTGTTGCCCCCCTTCTCGACCTTGTACTCGAACTCGATCTCGAAGTCCTTGTACTGCTCTTTCGTCCACAGATACGCGTCGAAGCGGGACCAGCCCCTCTCGCCGGGGCGCGGCACCAGCGTGACGACACCGGTGTCGTCGATCTTCCAATTCCCGGCGCTCTTCTCCCAATGGCGCGACAGGTCGTTCTTCTCGAGGAGATCGACCCACGGGCCGGGATCGGGCAGCTCGAGCAGCTCGACCTTGCGGAACTCGATCGGGTGGCTCTCGGACTGCAGCGAGATCGTGCCGCGCTTCAGCGGGATGTCGGCGCCGGCCTCGAGCAGACGTCGCGCGTCCGCATCCCTGCCGTCGAGCTGCGGGTCGGTGTACTCGAGGACGACTTCGCCCTCGACGATGTGCCGAATCCTGTTGCCGAACACCTCGACTTCGACGGTGACCCACTGATCGCCGCGGTACGTCTTCGACCGCGACTTCGTGCAGTGTGGCGTGTGCAGCTTGCCGTTCATCACGACGTGCGTGCCCGGCGTGCAGAGATTGACGGTCGAGCGTTCGCCCTTCTCGCCTCCGCCCAGGAGTTGCACCTCGATCGACGCGGGGAACTTCTGGTCCTTCGTCATCGTCTCCGGCGCCTGACCGTGGAGCATCAGGCCGCTATTGCGATACGCCCAGCCCGGACCGCCGGGGACCTGGTCGCCGACGAAGCGATACTCGGCGCGCAGCCGGTAGTTGGAGAACGACTCGTCGTAGAAGATGTGCCCGAACTTGCCACCGAACTCCTCGTAGCCTTCGTAGCCGACTTTCAGGAGGCCGTCTTCGACGCGGAACGTGTTCTTGTAGTTGTCGCCGAGTTCGTAGCCGGTGATCTTGACCTTCCAGTCCTTCAAGTCTTTGCCGTTGAAGAGCTGGATCCACTTCTCTTCCTTCTTCTTCGCGGCATCGTCTGCGGCCACGACCGCGGGCGAAATCGTCAGAGCCAGAAGTGCCAGAGTCAGGCTTGCGCGCATCACGGTTCGGTCCTCCATCTCGAGTTTCATTTCCTTCACGGTGTCAGCTCGACGCATCGCGGTGTTTCCACCAATGGTTCGGATCGGCGTCGCGGCACTCCAGCGCGATCTTGCGGGCGGATTCCGTGCGAAACGACGCGATGCAGTTGTCGATCCACTCCCGCGTGTCGTAACCGCGAGCGCGGTATTCGATGGCCTGGACGAAGCACTCGAGGAGGTCGGCATCCTTCGCGATGCGGGACTCCGGCGTCTCCTTCGCAGTGGCCTCGCCGCACAGATCGCGCAGCTTCGCGCCGATCGCTTCGGGCAGCTGTGCGCATTGGTCGTCGACGACACGCTGTTCCGCGCTGCTCTTGGCACACGATTCCGAGTCTGCCGTGTCGAGATAGCGACGGCCCAGCCGATGCTGGTCGTTGACGCGCGTCTCGGCGGTGTCGTGAAAGACGGCCAGCGTCGCGGCGCGATCCGGATTCGCCCCCTCGAGCTCGGCGAGCACCCAAGCGATCGCTGCGGTGCGGAACGAGTGCTCGGCGACGCTCTCCGGATCGTCGATGCCGGCGCACCACCAACCGGAGCGGCGCACGCGCTTGAGCTGTCCGAGCTCGAAGAGGTAGTTGGCGAGGCTCACAGTCGCTTCGTCGCCTTCTTCTTGGCCGGGCCCTTCTTCGCGGGCCTCTTTCTCGGGGCGGGCTTCTTCCACCGCGCGGACGGCACGTGCGCGTCCGCGATCGCGGCCTCGATGCGCTTGACGACATCGGGGCTTGCCGCCGCGATGTCGTTCTTCTCGCCGATGTCGGTCGAGAGATCGTACAGCTCCACCGGTCGGTTCCCTTTCTTGACGCCCTTGTAGCGTCCGATGCGCACGGCCTGGGCGAAGCCGCGCTCGTAGAATTCCCAGTAGAGATACTCGTGGGCCTTCTGCGGCTTGCCGAGGAGCGCGTTCACGAACGAGATACCATCGTGCCCGCCGGGATCCTTCGCACCCGCCAGCTCGGCCGCGGTCGGCATCAAGTCCTGGAAGCAGCCGATGTGATCGGAGACCGAGCCCGCGCGGATCTTGCCGGGCCAGCGCGCGACGAGCGGCACTCGGATGCCGCCTTCGTAGAGGTCGCGCTTGAGACCGCGCAGAGCTCCGTTGGAGTCGAAGAAGTCCGGCTTCGCCCCGCCTTCGGCGTGCGGTCCGTTGTCCGACGTGAAGAGCACGATCGTCTTCTCGTCGATGCGGTGTTTCTTCAGACGTTCCATCAAGCGGCCGATGTCGCGATCGAGGCGCGTGATCATCGCCGCGTGCCCCTTCTGCGGATCCGGCCAATCGCGGTCGGCGTACGGGCCCCAGTCGGGCACCTCCATTCCCTTGCGGCCGGCCTCGTTGTTGGCGTGGGGCAGCGTGACCGCGAGGTAGAGGAAGAACGGTCGACTCTTGTTGCGATCGACGAACTCGAGCGCTTCCCGGGCCATCAGGTCGTGGCTGTACTCGACCTGCTTCGTCGCGACGCCCTGGCCCCACTTGCCTTCGTTCGGAACGACGTTCTTCAGAACGACGCGCTCCTCGTTGCGCAGAAGGAACGACGGGTAGTAGTTGTGGGCGTGGTGCTGATCGAAGTAGCCGTAGAAGAAATCGAAGCCCTGCTTGGTCGGCACGCCGGTCGAGCCTTCGTGCCCGAGGCCCCATTTGCCGACGAGACCCGTGCGATAGCCCGCAGCGTGCACGACCTTCGCGACGGTCATGTCCTCCGGCCGCAGGTTGTCCTTGCCGTTGCCGCGGATGAACGCGTGGCCGGTGTGCAGCCCGGTCATCAGCACGCAACGCGACGGCGCGCAGACCGTCGAGCCGGCGTAGAAGTCGGTGAACCGGACGCCTTCGGCCGCGAGGCGGTCGATGTTCGGCGTCTGGATGACCTTCTGGCCGAAGCAGCCCAAGTCGCCATAGCCGAGGTCGTCGGCCATGATGAAAATGATGTTGGGCGACTCGGCTGGCGCCGCACTCGTCGAACGTGCGGATGCGGCTGCCACCAGAAGGAGCAGGAGCGGAATGCGCATGGATGGACCTCGTTTCGGGGGGGGCGGCCGGCATCTTAACCGTTCCACACCGACTTTCACACGCGCTCGGCCAGACGTGCGAATCAGCTCGCCGTCAATTGCTCGAGCCAGCCCTCGAGCTCGCCGGATTCCGAGCGCTCGACGTAGCGGGCGAAGTGCTTCGCGCCGTATCGGGCGTAGTCGGGTCCGAGGCCCGGCAGGCCGCTTTGCAGATAGCCCCACAGCGACCCGCGCAGGTCGGAGACGAGCATCATCAGGCGAATACGCGCGTGGTCTGCCGGTTGTACGGTCCCGTCGAGGTAGGTCTCGAGGAGCAGGTCGATTCCCTCGTCGTCGAGCTCCTGATTGGCCGCGAAGCCGCCGAGGTCGAAGAACGGATCGCCCATTCCCCCGTACTCCCAGTCGAGCAAGTAGACGCGCTCGCAGTCGTCGACGAGGTTCGCGGCGACGAGGTCGTTGTGACACGGCACGCGGCGCGTGTCAGTATCCTGCAGCGCCGTCTCGATCCGCTCGCCGACCGCCAGGCCAGCCGGCAGCGATTCGGGGAACTCGATGCCCTTCTCGCAGGCGAGCTCGTGGTATGAGCGCACGGCATCGAAGGGGCAGAACGATCCCGGGAACTCCGGTCCGTCGTGGACCTGGCGCAGGCTCGCGACGATCCGAGCGAGGATCGGTGGCTTCCGGGCCGTTTCGGCAGTCAGCGTGCGTCCCGGCTGGAACCGCACGACGAGGAGGCCGTGCTCCGGCGACGCGTGGAGCACTTCCGGGCCGACTCCGAGGTCTGCCGCGATCTGGGCGCACGCGTACTCGTGCTCGCGCCGGATGCCGAGCAGGTCGCTGTGCGGACCCGGGCTGCGCAGCACCCAGGATCCCCCGTCGATCTCGACCTGGAAGTTGTGGTGCGTGATGCCGCTCTCGAGCGGTGTGACGACGGCGACGCGGCCTTTCCACCCAGGGACCTCGTCCAGGAGCGTGCGGATATCGGTCATCGCAATCGCGGGCCTCGGCCGATCGGGCAGCTGCGTCGGATCGGACAGTCAGCGCTCGTGGATCGGCAGGAATCGATAGGGAAGCTGTAGGACAATCAACGCCATCGCGGTACGCACGACAGCGCTCGGCTCCGATTTCGAAGCGGGCCAGAAGCCATCCTTCTTATCCTGGTATCGGATCAACCGCTCTCGAACCCATGGGAAGTACTCCTTCCAGGCGGAGCCGCCGACCTGGAAGAACGCCTGCGCGCAGTAATACTGCGCATAGTGGGGGAAAGCGCCCGTGTACCGATAGTTCTTCTGTAGATAGATCACGCCGCTGCGCAGCCGCGACGACGAGTAGTCGCCGAGGCTATACAGGATGCAGACGCCGGCTGCAGAGCGCGGGAACGGGCTGACCCCGATGAGGGGCGGTCCGCTCATGCGGTAGCGGAAGCTGCCGTTCGAGCGCTGGGCGCGCTCGATGAAGCGTTTCGCGCGGCTGCGCACGGTCGTATCGACCGGAATGCCGAGATTGCTCGCCGCGCGCAGGGCCATCGTCTGACACACCGCGATCGACGTGTCGCCGCCGTTCGCGCGGAATCCCTCGGTCCAAGGCACGTAGTCCCACGCGCCCTCCTTCGTCTGCGAGCGCTCGATGAGCCGTACCGCGCGCTCGAGTGCGTCGCGGATCCGCTCATGGTCGCCGTGGCTCATGCCGTACAGCTGGGCGAGGAACAGCGTCGCGAAGCCGTGTCCATACATACGACCGCGGTCGCCGTCGTCGATATAGCCGGACGAGTTCTGCTGGAACGAGAGAATCGTCCGCGTGACGTCGTCGAGCGCGGCCGTCCAATCTTGAGGTCCGGAGCGGTCGGTGAAACCGCCGGTCAGCAGGGCGAGGCCCGTGAGGGCATTCGCCGCGACGGGAAACTCGCTGGTGGTGAAAGAGAGCGTCCTCGTCTGTTCGGCTACGAGCCACTTGAGGCCCTTGTGGACGCTGATTCGCAGCTGCGGAGTGATCTCCTCGCGGATGACACGACGACTCGACGCACCACGCGAGGCGTCCCTGACGCGCCCCCGGTCCTGCGTCGGCGCGATGCCCGCCAGGAGGACGAGGCTGACGAGCCAGCCCGCCACGGCCCAGCGACTCCACGGTTTTCGGCCTTGGCGCTCCATCACGGCCTGCGTCTCGGTGCCAATCTACCAGCTTGGGTAGCCTACCTGGGTCGACCGAAGCTTACCAGCCCGTTGAAGGCGGGCGAACCGAGCGAAACGGTGTCATGCCTTGTATTATCACCCATTCCCCGCGGCACAGTGATAGGGGTGGAGGCGATATGCGTGGCGACCTCGTACGCACGAGCAAGTTTCTCAGCCGCATTCTGCGGCATCATCCGGAGTCCATCGGGCTCGAGCTCGACGAGGGCGGATGGGCGGACCTCGATACGCTCGTGTCCCTCGCGAACGGCGCCGGCCGTCGCCTCACGCGGGAGCAGATCCTCCAGGTCGTCGCCCGGAACGACAAGCAGCGCTTCGCGGTCTCGGCCGACGGCCGTCGCATTCGCGCCAACCAGGGGCACTCGATTCGCATCGATCTCGGCCCCGAGCCGCGGTCGCCTCCGGAGCGCCTCTTTCACGGCACGGCCGAGAGGAACCTCGAGTCGATCCACCGTCAGGGCCTCATCCGCGGCAGCCGCCAGCACGTCCACCTGTCCCTCGATGAGGAGACCGCGACCCGGGTCGGACGGCGTCACGGTCGACCCATCGTCCTCGTGGTGGACGCCGGCGCCATGGTCCGCGACGGATTCGAGTTCTTCCTGTCCGAGAACGGCGTGTGGCTGACCGAGCGCGTGCCGCCACGGTACCTCGCGTCCCCCTGACATTCCCGGAATCGGCGAATTGTCGTCATTCATGCGCGAACGCGATGGTTCCGGCATTGCATCGTCCGGCGCCGATTGGTAAGAGGACACGCGGATCGCTGCCTGGATCACACGCGGAAGATCGGATCGTATGAAGACACTGGTCACTCTCAAACGTACGCCCCATCGGGACGCGCGGATTCGCGTCGCTGCCGACGGGACATCGCTCGAGCTCGCTGACATCCAACACGAGGTCAATCCGTTCGACGAGCTGGCCGTCGAGGAGGCCCTGCGGATTCGCGAGGCTCGCGGCGGCGAGGTCGTCGTTGTCACCGTCGGTGGCGAGGAGTGTCGCGAGTCGCTCGTCAGCGCGCTCGCGATGGGCGCCGATCGCGCCATTCGCGTCGATGCTGCGGCCGACCTCGACAGCCTGCAGATCGCTCGCGCGCTGGCCGCCGTCGTCGAGCGCGAGACTCCTGATCTCGTCCTGTGCGGCAAGCTGGCCGTCGACGACGAGGCCGGCCAGGTGCCGCTCATGCTGGCCGGCGCGCTCGGTTGGCCGCAGGCGAACCAGGCGTCGAAGATCGAGCTCTCCAACGATGGGGCCACCGCCGACGTGACGTGCGAGGTGGACGCGGGGCTGCGGCGGTTGCGCGTGTCGCTACCCGCCGTCATCACGGCGGACCTGCGGCTCAACGAGCCGAGGTACGCGTCGCTTCCCGGCATCATGAAGGCGAAGAAGAAGCCCTGCGATGTCGTGCCGCTCGCGGATCTCGTCGCGGAGAGCGCGCCGCGGGTGCGGGTGACGCGTTTCCGCGGTCTGCCCGAGAAGCCGCCGGGTGTTCGTGTGGAGACGGTCGAGGAGCTCGCGGACGCGTTGCGGGAGCGCAAGCTCGTTCAGGACGGAAACTCGTAGTCATGTCAGAAGTTCTCGCCGTACTCGGACCGGCTGCCAGCCCGCCGACGAAGTCCGATCTCGCCGCTCTCGGTTGCGCTAGCGCTCTCGCGAGCGCCGACGACGCATCCGGCGCGCTCGACATCCTGCTGCTCGGTCCGCACGCTAATGCCGCTGCGGCCGACGTCGCGAAGCTGAGCGCCCGGACGGTCTACGCGTGCGACCACGCCGACCTCGAGCCGTTCACCGCGGAGGCCTTCGCGTCGGCGATCGCGGCGTTTCTCGATGGGCGGACCTATCGCGCCGTCGTAGCGGTGACCTCGTCGGCGATGAAGGAGGTCTTCCCGCGTCTCGCGGCCATGGTCGATGCGCCGATGGCGAGTGACGTCGTCGGCATCGAGTCGTGCGACTCGGAGGCCGTCGTGTTGA
Organism: uncultured Planctomycetia bacterium; assembly: GCA_964392615.1. Classification (GTDB taxonomy): domain Bacteria; phylum Planctomycetota; class UBA8108; order UBA8108; family UBA8108; genus CAYMRB01. The sequence continues at coordinate 7,700 of CAYMRB010000288.1, forward strand.
CGCGCGCGGTCTTCGTCGGCAATCTGCTCGCGAGCGTCGAATTGACCGGGCCGCAGGTTCTCGTGACGTGTCGAGCATCGGAGTTCGACGCGCTGCCACACTCGAACGATGACAGCGCCGTCGAGACGGTCGAGATCGACGCGGCCCTCGCGCCCTCCGGCAAGCAGCTTCTCGCGGAGGAGCACGTCGAGTCGGAGCGGCCGGATCTCAAAGACGCGGACGTCGTCGTCTCCATCGGCCGCGGGGCTCGCGGGCCGGACGAGGGCGTTGCGCTCTGCGAGAAGCTCGCCGACACGCTCGGGGCGGCTCTCGGCGCGACGCGCGCGGCGGTCGATGCGGGCTGGATCGCGAACGAGTTTCAGGTCGGCCAGACCGGCAAGATCGTCGCGCCGAAGCTCTACATCGCCGTCGGACTGTCGGGATCGATCCAGCACATCGCCGGGATGCGCAACTCGAAAGCCGTCGTGGCGATCAACAAGGACGCGGCGGCGCCGATCTTCGACGTCGCCGACATCGGCCTCGTCGGCGACCTCTTCGAAGCGGTCCCCAGGCTCACCGAATTGCTTGGAGGCCCGCCGGCGTAGTCTCTGATTCGAGTTTGGAGGTGACCGCTTGAACGTCCTCGCCGTCGTCACGCGGGAGATCTTCTGGAACGTGCCGATCTGGGCGCGTGTCCTGATGTACGCGCTCTTCGTCGCATCGGCGGCGATCTGTGCGTTCGGCGTCGTCGAGCGCGTGCGGGCGTGGCGGCGCGGGCGTCCGTCGCGGCCGCGCAACGGCGATGCGCGGTGTCGGCGCGAGCGATTCGTCGCGGGCTGTCGACGCCTGTGGTCGCTCGCCGTGCTGCAGGTCAAGATCCGGCGCGATCGACTGGCCGGCGTCAGTCACCACTGCGTGTTCTGGGGTTTCGTCGTCCTGTTCATCGGGACGTGCATCGTCGGCGTCGAGGAGTACGGCGCCTGGCTGCTGGGCCGCGAGCATCTGATCTTCGTCGGCCCGTTCTACATCATCGTGTCGTGTGCGCTCGAGGTGTTCGGGCTCGCGTTCATCGTCGGGCTGGTCATCGCCGGGGCGCGGCGGTATCGGCAGTCGCGGTACACTCCGCTGAAGCGACCGACGGATCTCGCCGTCGTCGTTCTCTTTCTGGCGATCGGCGTGACCGGTTTCGTGACGGAAGGCGTGCGCATCGCGGCGGCGGACGGTGGCATGTCTGCGCACGAGTTCGAGAAGTGGTCGTTCGTCGGCTGGTTGCTGGCGCTGGCGTTCCGGCCGCTCGACGAGTCGACGGCGCGCGCGATCCACCTGGTGCTGTGGCTCGTCCACATGGCCCTGTCGATGCTGTTCGTCGCATTCCTCCCGTACTGCAAGCTGCGGCACGTGCTGTTCGCGCCGCTGTGGATCGCGATCGGCGAGCCGCGACGGCCAGGCAAGTACACGGGCGTGTCGATGGAGGACGTCGAGGAGACCGGGAGCTACGGCGTCGGCGTCGCGTCCGAATTCACGCGCCGGCAGCTCGCGAGCTTCGATGCGTGTACCGAGTGTGCGCGGTGTCAGTCGATGTGTCCGGCGACGACGACCGGCAAGCCGCTGTCGCCGATGCGGGTCGTTCTCGATGTCGCGTGGACGTCGGCGTACGAGGACGCTCAGAAGTCGCTGCACGGGGACGTGATCTCGGCGGACATGCTGTGGGCGTGCACGAGCTGTGGCGCGTGTGTCGACGAGTGCCCCGTCGGCATCGACCAGCTCGGCGCGATCGTCGACCTGAGACGACACCTGGTCGGAGAGGGCGAGATCCGCGGCAGCGCGCAGGCGGCGTTGCGATCGACGGCGGCGTCGGGCAATCCGTGGGGCATGCCGCAGGACGAGCGCGCGGCGTGGGCGAAGGAGCTCGAGGCGGACGGCATCCGCGTGCCGACGATCGACGACGAGCCCGAGCCGGAGATCCTCTACTGGGTCGGCTGCGCCGGCAGCTACGATCGACGCGGGCAGAAGGTCGCGCGCGCGATGGCGAAGATCCTCGACCGCTCGGGACTGCGCTGGGCGATCCTCGGCAAGAAGGAGCGCTGCACGGGCGATCCGGCGCGGCGCCTCGGCGACGAGTTCACGTATCTCGAGCTCGCGACCGCGAACGTCGAGACGATCCAGGCCGCAAAGGCGACGCGCATCGTCGCGGCGTGTCCGCACTGCTTCAACACGCTGTCGAACGAGTACCCGGACCTCGGAGGCGACTTCGAGGTCGTCCACCACACGGTGCTGATCGAGGAGCTCATCGCCGCGGGCAAGATCACGGTCGGATCAGCGGACGACGATACGACGGTCGCGGGCCGCAAGGTCGCGTTCCACGACCCGTGCTATCTCGCGCGTCAGAACGCCATCGTCAACGCGCCGCGCACGATTCTCGGCGCAGCGGGAACCGACCTCGTCGAGCCGGAGCTCAGCCGCGAACGCGGCTTCTGCTGCGGCGCGGGCGGCGGCCGCATGTGGATGGAGGAGGACGCGGGCTCACGCGTCAACGAGGAGCGCTTCCGCCAGCTGCGCGTGCTGAACCCCGACGTCGTCGCCGTTGGATGTCCGTTCTGCATGACGATGATGCAAGACGCGGCCGCCGCGAGCGGCGACGAGGGCGAGCCGGAAGTGTTCGACGTGGCGGAGATCGTCGCGGCGCGGCTAGAGTAGCCCGCCGAACGTTCACGGTCGGCGACCGGTGAATCCTCCTCTCAGCTCCGCTTACTGACAGCTCCGACCCGCCAGGCACGTCAGGTTGTCGTCGGTCGGATCGAGGCCTGGCGGCTCGCGATCGAAGAAGTTGACGACGCCTGGTCCCGGCGCTGGGGGGCGGTCGCCTTGCGCGAAGAGGAAGAGCACGACGCATGCGGCATCGGCGACGTCGATGCGACCGTCGTCGTTGCAATCACACGCGTCCTCGCACGGGGGCGTGAACTCCTGCACGCCCCGACCGAAGAGTGTGAAGACGACAGACGCTGCGTCGTTGACGTTCACCCGCGACGAGAAGTCGCAGTCGCCGCGGTGGAACAGCTCGTCGGTGAAGATGCAGACTTCGTTGCCTACCACGCGGGGGCGGAACGATCGGTTCTCGGTGGAGACGAGGTTGCGAATGGGGACCGATCCGCGGCCGTTCGCACCGTCGCAGAACACCAGCGGCAGACACTCTCTGCACAGCTCTTCGTCGTCGTCGACCGTGAACGTGGCGGAGCCCAGACGCCAGAACACGTCGGTCGGCGGCAGCGTCTCGCCGTTGAAGGGCGGCAACGCGTCGACGAGCAGGCCGAGGATGAGCTCGCAGCCGTCGCCATCCTCCGGGTCGTTGTCGCATTGGAGGCTGTGGAAGTCGGCACCGATCGCCTCGACGATCGTTCCCTCGATGTCGAACGAATCCTCATCGCATGTCAGGCCGCAGGGGTAGCACAGGACCATCGAGACGCCCTGGATCTGGTCCGTCTGCGGTCCGCCCGGCTCGCCGTCTTCCGGCGACTTGTAGAAGAAGCTGACCTCGACGGCCTGCCCGAGCTGACCCACGACGACTTCCGGCAGGCCGTCGGCGTCGAGCTCACGCGCGCCGACCGCGAACTCGTGGGCCGACGGTGCACAGATGCCCGCCTCGGAGCAGTCCTCGTCGTCGCAGTCGATATCGCCGTCGCCGTCATTGTCCACGTCGTCGTCGCAGATCTCGCTGATCGGCTGACACGTGAACGTGCCGTCGACGACGGCCGGCTCCACGCTCATGCCGTTCACCACCACGACGTTGCGCTTCGGCGGATCGCCGAGAACGTCGTCGACGAACGTCAGATCGTGGACCACCGGCGGCCCGGCTCCGAGCGCCAGATCCTCGCAGCAGTACGTGAGCCGCGCGATCGTGTGGTTCTCGCCGGCGGGGACGTGGTTGGCCTCGAACGGCTCGACGAGATCCATGATCACGCCGAGCGTACCGCCGCCGGCCAGGATGTCGAAGATCGCGAACTCGGCGCCGAACTCCTCGGCCGCCGTCCCCTCGATCGAGATGTTCTGGAGGCTGAGAGCCTCGGGATGCGCGATGGCGAGCTCGTATCCCTCGACGTTCGTCGACGGGTTGTCCATCGTGACCTCGACCGTGCCGCAGACGTCGCCGCGCACGTTCGAACCGTCACCGATGATCAGCGTGACGTCGGTTGTGCCGACGCACTGGATCTCGCCGCCGACCAGTTCGAGCCCGTCGCCCGAGCCGATCGACAGGCCGTCGACGACGACGATGTTGTCGAGAGCGACGCCACCCTCCGCCGCCGCGTACTGACCGTCGACGAAGTCGATCGGCGTCGTGAACGATCCATCGTCCGGGGCGGTCTTGCAGAGCAGAGAGACCGCGGCGAGGTCGAGGTCGTCGCCCGGGGGGATCGCATCCGGGCCGGAAGCGTCCGTGTCGTAGACGACGCCGAGCACCATGTAGTTGGGCCCGACTCGGCGGACCACCGTGTCGGCATCCGCGAGCGCGGCGCCGGGCACGAGGTCGAGACCCTCGATGGGGCCTCGCTCCCACGCGAAGACCGCCGCGAGGCCCTGAACGGGCGCGTCCGACGTCATCGTCAGCGGGATCTCGGCGCGTTGCGCCTGGAACACCTCGGCCGTACCCAACTGCAGCGTGACGTTGGGGTCCTGCGCCGACAGGTCAGCACAGAGCCAGCAAACTAGCCCGACAACGAACGCGGTCGTGCGTTGCATCGCGAATTACCAACCCCGAGGTCTCTCGTTTATGCGGAAATCCGACGGAATCCCCGTACAGGAACGAATTTAGAAGACGAATGGACCACAACCAAGCGCTTTCTTGTCGCCGCCCATCGATTCGCGGCAACATCGGGCATACCCGCCATCGTGCCGCGGCGTTCGGGCGGTTCCCGGCCGCGAGCGTCGTCCTTGCTTCTCGACCTCGTCCTGGGTCTCATCCTGCCCATGAGCCGTCCGCTGCTCGAGATTCACGGCCTGGTCAAGGCGTTCGGTCGCGTCGAGGTCCTTCACGGTGTCGACCTCGAGGTGCCGGCCGGCTCCGTGTGCGGTTTCGTCGGCCTCAACGGTGCGGGCAAGACGACTACGATCGAGTGTGCGCTCGGTCTTCTGCGCGGCTTTCGTGGGCGCCTCTCGATTCTCGGTGCGCGGCCGTCGCGCGTGCCGACCTTGCGAGGACGGCTCGGCGTCGTCTACGACTCGACGTGTCTGCGTCCGAACCTGACGGTGCGTCAGACGCTCGAGCACGCTCGGCTTCTCGCCGGACGCGGCGCGCGGGTCGCGAGCGACGTCGAAGAGCTTCTCGGCATCGCGCGGTTTCGCGACCTCAAGACGCGCAAGCTGTCTCTTGGCAACCGCCGGCGCACATCGATCGCGGCAGCGCTCGTCAGTCGGCCGGAGCTCGTCGTTCTCGACGAGCCGTTCTCGGGCCTCCCCCCCGGGGGCGGAGACCCCCGTATGCCACAAAAAGATAGTTTTTATAGCCACGAAGCCAACCCC
>CAYMRB010000289.1:0-13124 GCA_964392615.1 uncultured Planctomycetia bacterium
TGCCGAACCTCGCGGCACTCCCGAGTCGCCGGATCGCCGGTAGCTCCAAAGCGGCATGCCGCCGGTCTTCGCGATGACGATCCCGGCTGCGAGCTGCAAGACGGTCAAGACGCCGAACACGTAGCGGGCGACCACGATGATCGGGACACCCCAGAGCTCGAAGGACACCTCGCTGTCGACGCCGAGATCGGGATCGATCGAGTGCATCAACGACTTCCACAGCACGTAGGGCGACAGGTAGTAGCAGTACCACACGCGGTCGGCGAGGTTGCCGAAGAAGAAGATCAGCGGCAGCAGAAACGTGATGACGAAGACGAAGACCGTCGTCAGCCGAGAGTAGAGCGGCGTGAAGTTCGCGACCGACAGCAGGAATCCGAGACTCGCGAACGCGGCGAGGTAGATCGGCAGCGTCACGAGCGTCTGGTAGACGAGGTGCCGAATGCCGACGTCGGCATACTGGGACAGGCCGAGCTCGAACACGGCGTAGACGACCGACGTGACGCTCACGTTCAGCAACATCGTGAACAGGAACCCGGTGAACGGCCCCGGCGCGACGAGCCGACGCGCCGACATCAGCCCACGCCAGCGGCGCGCTCGGTCACGGATGCGACGGGAGACCGCGGCGTCCTCCGTCGGAAAGACGAAGACCGCGACCAGTAGCAGCACCGCCGCGAAGATCAGCGTCCCCTCCATCTGCTCGTGAATGGCTCGCGACGAGGTGCCGAAGTCCGGCGCGAACAGCCATTCGTCGTACTGCGAGACGATCGACAGGAAGATCCGCAGCGGGAAGTAGACGATCGTGAGCACGCGCAGGCCCGAGGAGTGGTCCTCGGCGATGGGCTTGATCCGATTGCACGTGAACAGGAAGAAGTAGGCGAAGATCGCGATCGAGTCGAGCGCCGTCACGGCGAAGACGAGCACGCCGGAGCTCTCGCCGATGCCTGCCGCCGTCGTCAACGCGGCGACGAAGGTGCCGCCCGAGGCCAGGTCGAACGCGGCCTTCAGCTCGTCCGGCAGGAGCCAGAAGTACGAGATCAGAATCAGCACGACGATCGCGCCGTACACGACGATCGTCGCCGTGACGCTCGATCGGAAGCAGCTCGAGATGCACAACCCGTACATCGACACGAGCAGGGTCCAGGCGAACAACAGGGCGTAAGCGATCACGACATCGCCGACCTGGACGCCACCGTACAGAAAGCTGATCGACAGCAGCGGCACGGTCGCGACGAGAAACATGAAGCAGTACATCGTCGCCGCGAAGAACTTGCCCCAGACGATCTCCGCCGGACGCAGCGTCGTGATGATCAGCAGGTCCAAAGACTGGCGCGTGCGCTCCTCGGTGAACGCCGTCGAGCTGCAGATCGGGAACACGATCAACGCGATGAGCGACTGCACCGCGAGGAAGGAGTTGAAGAGCGACTGCCCCACCTGCGTCGGCGTCACGCTCGCGTCGCCGGTCGTCATCGCGAGCTGAAAGACCAGGTAGAGGCCCAGCAGCGTGATGCACGCGAAGTGCGCGATGAAGAAGCGGTTCTTGCGAAACGCGGCGCGCAGCTGCTTGAGCAGGATCGGCCAGCCCATGTTCCCCGTCAGGCGGCGGAACGTCGGGAACTGCCGCGACAGGAATCCTCCGGCCTCTGCGATTTGTCCGGAACTCGACATCTGTCAGGTCGCCCCTATTGCACCTCGCCTCGGGTCAGCTCCATGAACAGGTTCTCCAGGTCTCGCGACTCGTGACCGACCTCGAGAATCGGCACGTGGTTGTCGGTCAGCAGCTTGATGACGCGGTAGAACTCCTGAGGCTCGCCGGTGTACTCGAACGTCACCTCGCGTCCGTCGAGCGAGATCTCCTCGACGTGGGGACTGAGGCGCAGCAGGCCATCGACCTCCGGTCGCTCCTCGCAACACACGATGCGGACGACGTCGCGGCTCCAGCGCTTGCGATGCAGGACGTCCACCGGCCCCGACTCGACCAGCTCGCCCTGCTCGATGATGCCGACCGACGTGCACAGGTCCGACAGCTCCGTCAGGATGTGGCTCGAGATGAAGATCGTCTTCCCCATGTCGCTGAGCTCCTTCAGGAGCACGCGCAGCTCGATGCGTGCGCGCGGATCCAGCGCCGAGGCGGGCTCGTCGAGGATCAGCAGCTTGGGGTTGTGGATCAGCGTCTTCGCGAGGCAGAGCCGCTGCTTCATGCCCTTCGAGAGATCCGACACCATGCGCTCGCGCAGCCGCGCGAGATCGGTCAGCTCCATGACGTCGCCGATCGTGGCGCGTCGCTGTCGCGGCCCGAGGCGATAGGCGCCGGCGAAGAACTCGAGGTACTCCTCCACGGTCAGGCCGTCGTACACGCCGAAGACGTCCGGCATGTAGCCGATGGTCTTGCGGACCTCGTCCGTGTCGTTCTGGACGCACATCCCGTCGACGAAGACCTCGCCGGAGGTCGGCTCGAGCAAGGTCGCGAGCACCTTGATCGTCGTCGTCTTGCCCGCGCCGTTCGGCCCGATGAACCCGAAGATCTCGCCTTCCTGGATGGTGAACGAGATTCCGCGCACCGCGACCTTCTCGCCGAAATCCTTGACGAGACCCCGTACCTCGACGAGCGGCGGCTTCGTGCCGTTGCCGCCGGGCTCGACGAGATCCTCGGAGGTCACCGTCGCGGACGTCGTTTTGTCGGGCGTGTCCATTCCCTGCTTGTCGCCTGCCACGCGGCTCGCTGCGCTACGCTATGGCGCTCCGAGCGGCGGAGAGAGGAAGTAGTAATCGAGACGCTCCCCCGTGGAACGTTGGTCGAGTCGGAAATCCTGCGCATTGCCGCGATCTAGAAACGCTTCGAAGATCGTCTGTCCCCGGTAGCCCACCAGCCCCTTCGCGGCCAGCTCCCTCGCTCGACGCGACGCCGCGACGAACGGATCGACGTCGGCGGGATCCTCGGGGGAGGCCGACGCTGACCGGTCTCGATCGTCGGCAGGGGAAACCGCGGCTGCCAAGACATCGATCGAGACGGTCGCGCCGCTCTCGATCGACGGAACGGCGATCCACTGCGCCGCGGAGATCTTGCCGCCCTCGAACGGCCGCACGCGTCCGGCCACGATTGCCCAGGGCAGGCGATTCGTCACCTGCACGCGTCGCCCGCCGTCGATGACGTCGATCTCGACGCCATCCGTCACACCGTCCCCGCCCGCGAAGGACTCGAAGCCCGAGTTCAGAAACACGCCCTGCTGCCAGAGGTCGAGATGGAAGCCGCGCAGGGTCAAGGCATCGTCCCGCTGCGACGCGACGGTCGAGCCCTGCGCGCGAGACAGGTGGACCCCGCTCTTCTGGCGCTGCCTCTCGGCCTCGTTCGCATAGATCGGCAGCAAGAGCTCGCCACGCGGACATTGGATCTGATAGTCGACGTCGTCGGCGGAGAACAGGCTGAGGTAGCTCTCGCGCAGAGCGAACGGCTCGCCCTGGCGCTGGTGGAGGAGCGTCACCTGTCGCGCCTTCGTCAGGATCCCCTTCGTCACATAGCCGACGACGAAGATGACACCGAGGTACACGAGGATCACGACGGGCTCGACCCAGATGATCGACGGCAATCGATTGCGGCGCTTCAGGAAGAAGTACACGCCCGGACCGACGACGAGCAGGTACGCGACGATCAAGCCGCCGATGAAGAACGTGCCGACCTCGCGCTTCTCCTCCAGCGCCTTGCCCAGCCCGCCGGAGCGGACCACCTGGGCCGAGTACTCGCGCCAGGCCGTCGAGTTGTTCACACGCCCCGTTTCCACCGCAAAGCGCCACAGCGCCTTGCGAAAGACGCCGAGCTTGCCACTGAAACCGACGCCCTGATCGTCGAACGTCAGGACGCCGACTCGCCCCCGGCCGTACGCGACCTCGGCGTAGAGAAGCTCGCCCGGCAACGGATCGGCCGACTTCGGATCGAGCTCGAAGCGCGGGACCGGCGCGGAGCGCAGCTGACGGAGAAGGTTGGCGTCCCGTCTCAGCGGATTGAACCGGGTCAGCGCGGTTCTGTCGCCGAACGCAACGTCCTCCTGATCGACGATGGCCTCGATGATGCGGACCGCATCCGCATCGAGTCGGCCGCGATACGTCGACGGCCCGATCGCGTACAGATAGCGCGGCTGGAAGGACTCCTGCCGCCGGATCGGCCCGAGCGCGCTGCCGAGCAACGCGCGGGCGAGATCACCCTCGAGCAGACCCGCGTCACGCCCGGTCGGCGCCAGGACGACGAAGCCTCCCAACGCGACCCACTGCAGCAGAGCGTCGCGCTGGCTCGGCTCGAGCCGGCTCTCGTCGATGCCGCGCAGGACGACCATGCTCACGGAGTGGTAGCCGAGGGCGCGATCGGGCAATTGCTTGGCCTCGATACGCTCGACCGCGTCGTGGGTAATCGTGTTGCTTCCTGGGCGGGCGGGGTTCAAGTCGAGCTCGCTGGCCCACGGCGAGACCTCGTCGCGCTCGCCGCCGACGACCCACGTCGGCAACACGCCGTCCATGTCCTGGTGCACCTGGACGACACCGCCCGTTCCGAGCATCGACAGCGGGTACGTCTTGCCGCGGACCGTGTACTGAAACCGGATGCTGTGAACGGTGAGCTCGGCGGGCTGCACGCGCACGTACAGCCACGCGCGACGGGGTGCGCTGCCGCGCGGGACATCGAACCGCGTGCGAGCGGTCAGGTCGACAGCGAGCCTCTTCGAGTCGGTCCCGTGCGAAACGATCGCCTCGAGGGTCACGGCCTCGTCCGTGTCACCGCGCGCGCGCACTTCGACGTACAGGGGCAGCCAGCCGCCGTTCTTCCCGAGATAGGACGCGATGTTCTCCGAGAACGAAGCGCTGACGATCTCGACGGGCGCTGCTTCGGTCTGAGCGCGCAGCGGCGGCGCGGAACCGTTCAGGGCCCCCACCGCGACCAAAATCGCGACGGCCCGAGTGCAAACGCAGCAACTAGCCCATCTCACGTCGTCCCTCCACTGCATCGGAAACGATGTTCTTGCCGACGTGCTCGAGCTGACTGCCGCTCGGGAGCCCGCGCGCCAGGCGCGTGACCCGGACGCCGGGGTGGAGCGACTTGAGCTTCTCGCTGAGCCACAGAGCCGTCCCCTCGCCCTCGAAGTCGGCGTTCGTCGCGAGGATCAGCTCGGCGACCGGCTCACCGCGCAGCCGCCGGAGCAACGCGTCGACGGTCAAGTCGTCGGGCGAGACGCCTTCGAGCGGCGCGAACGTGCCGAGAAGCACATGGTACAGCCCGCGGTACGAGCCGGACCGCTCGATGGCCTGCAGATCCTTCGCGTGCTCGACCACACAGATCTGCGTGCTGTCCCGGCTCTCGTCCAGACAGATCGCGCAGCGTTTCGCCTCGCACAGGTTGAAACAGCGCGAGCAGTGGCGGACCGACTCCTTCACGGCGCGGATGGCGTCCGCGAGACCGAGAGCCTCGTCCGTCGGCGCTCGCAACACGTGATACGCGAGACGCTCGGCGGTCTTGCGCCCGACGCCGGGAAGCCGCTCGAACTCGGCGACGAGCTTCGTCAGAGACTGAATCGAGACGTCCATCACTGCTGACCGTAGGATGCGCGCGCACGCGCAATTGCCGCAAGCCCCGAGAGAGCCGAAGGCTTCAGAAGAGACCGGGGATGAGGCCGGAGGCCATGCCGCCGGAAGCGTCGTTCATCTCATCATCCCTCAGCTTCTTCGACTTCTCCAGCCCGGCGTTGACCGCGGCCGTGACCAGGTCCTCGAGCATGTCCGTGTCGACCTTGCCGTCCGCGCCGGGCGTGACGACCTTCTGGTCGATCGAAATCTTCACGAGCTCCTGCTGGCCGTTGAACGTCACCTCGACGAGATCGCCCGCGACGCTCGCCTCGACGTAGCGCTCCCGGAGCTCGTCCTGCACCCGGTCCATGTCCTTGCGCATCTTGGAGACCTGCTTGAGCAGATCGCCCATGTCCTTCTGATTCATGTCCTCTCCGTTCCTACTCGTCGCCCGCGCTGATCGGTACCCCGGGGCAACCGTCGTTCGCGAGGAATCCGCACCGGACCTGAACTAGCGGTCCGTTGAAATGGGACTTCGAGAGTCATACGAGCCTCCCGTTGAACAGCTCCTTGGCCTTCTTGACGATCGGATCGTCCTTGAGACGGACCGCTGGAGCGCCGGCCGCAGGGCCGCTATCAGCTTGCGGCGCGGCCTCGGAAGTCGCCTGGGGCGTCGGGGGCGGCACCTGGCCGGCCTGCGGTGGGGCTGCCGGGCGCGGCGCGGCCTCCGGTGCTGCCGGCGGCGGCGTGGCTACCGGAGCTGCGGGCGCTGCCGACGGCGGCGGCGCGGCTGGCGGCGGCGCGGCTGGCGGCGGCGTGGCTACCGGAGCCGCGGGCGCTGCCGGGGACGGCGCTTCCGCAGCTGGCACGGCCTGGGGCGGCTCAACCGCGGCGGGCGGCGGCCCTTCCGCAGCAGGCGCGGCCTGGGGCGGCTCAACCGCGGTGGGCGGCGGCGCTCGGTCCTTCTCGATCCGCACGCGCCAGGGCTCGGCCGTGACGTCGCGGACGATGGCCTGGAGCGCCGTGATGCGCGCCTCCTTCTTCATCTGCCGCAGGTGGAACTCGTCGGCAAAGCGTAGCGTGAACGAGTCGGCGCCACCGCCGTTCTGCGCCAGGTCGAGCCGGGACTCGCCGAGAAACGACCCCATTCCCGGGTGCTTCTTGCGAGCTTCGATGAGGATCTGCTCCCAGAGCTGACGCAGCCGATCGCGATCGCAGGCCGCCGTCCCGAGAGCTTCCGCAGGCGGGCCGGCCGGCGCCGCGAGCTCCGGCGACGCGACGGCCGTCGCCACACCCGACTGAGCGGACTCCGAAGACGCCATGGGTCGCGACGGCGGCGCCGCCGGATCCGCGGGCGGTGGCGCCACCGCGGGCGCGGGCGCTGCGGTCGGAGCGGAAGGCGCCACGGCCGCGGGACCCGGACCCGGCTCGGACGCAGCAGCGGGCCGCGGTACGGTCGCTGGCGCACCCATCCCGCGGTCCGCCGGCGGCGCACTGCGCGGACCGACCGGCGGCCCGCCCCGGTGCTGCCGCTCGACGCCCTCCAGTCGCGCGATCGCGCGGTCGAGAGCCCTCGGGTCCTCGAGGCGTGCGAGGCGCAGCAGCGCGATCTCGACGGCGACGGCGGGGTACGCCGAGGTCCGCAAGCGGGTCGCGGTCTCGACGAGGACCTGCAGGCTGCCGATCGCGACGTCGACCGTCGGCATCGGGGCGGTGGCCTCCGAGCCCGCACCACTCGCCGGGCTCTCGGCCGCGACGGCCGCGACGAGGGCCTCGTGGTATGTCTCGATGACCTGCTCGAGCAGAATCGCCGGATCCGCGCCGCGATGCAGGCAGCCCCGGACCGCGTCGAGGACTGCCGCGCTCTGGCGTCCGACGAGCCCGGCGTAGATCGCGTCGACGCTCGCGGCATCGACCCGCCCGGTCAGGCGGTCGAGTTCGGCGACGGTCAGCACGTCGGCGGCGAACGTCATCAGCTGGTCGAGCAGCGTCTGCGAGTCGCGCAGCCCGCCCTTGCTGTACCGAGCGATGCGCAGGAGCAGGCCGTCCTCGCACTCGCGCCCTTCCGCGGCGCAGATCTGATCGAGCCGACGGACGATGTCCTCCTCGCGGATCGGCTGGAAGTCGAACCGCTGGCAACGCGACAGGACCGTGTCAGGAATCTTGTGCGCTTCCGTCGTCGCGAAGATGAACTTCACGTGCGAGGGCGGCTCTTCGAGCGTCTTCAGGAGCGCATTGAAGGCCTCGCGCGTCAGCATGTGCACCTCGTCGATGAGGTACACCTTGTACGGGCTGCGACTCGCGGGACGGTTGACGCCTTCGATCAGCGACCGGACATCCTCGATGCCACGGTTCGACGCCCCGTCCATCTCGATGACGTCGAGGTCCTGCCCCGAGTGAATCGCGTGGCACGTCGGGCACTCATCGCACGACACCGCCCACTTCTCGCGCGGTCCGTCGCGATCGGCGGCGACCGGACAATTGATCGCCTTGGCGAAGATGCGGGCCATCGACGTCTTGCCGACGCCGCGCGGACCGGCGAACAGATAAGCATGCGCCAAGCGCCCCTGGAGGATCCCACCGCGAAGGGTCTGGGCGACGGACTCCTGCCCGACGACTTCCTCGAACTTCAGGGGACGGTAGCGTCGGGCGATGACCTCGTACTTCATCGAGCGAAAGAAGCGACGACGACCCGTCTCGTTGGCAAGGATCTCTTCTCGAAGGCGCGGGGAGAACTCCCGCGGTGATTCTAACCGAGATCACCGAACGCCCCGCCGGGTTTTTTCCGCGCGGCCATCGCCGCGCTCCGGGCGGTCCCCGGCTCGCTGCCCCGGAGCCCCCCGAGCGACTTCGAGCTCCGCCGCCGGAAAAAAGAAGCGAGGGCACATAAGAATGCGTCGAGTGGGCTGCTTCCGTTAGGACCTGACCCGGTTCTCAGGCACCTTATTGCCCTCACAGGGGGCCGCCATGCGGCCGGACCGTGTTCTTACCACGAGCGCCCGGAGCTTGCAAGAACGCGGTCCCGCGCGCGTTCTCGGTGACCCCTCGTCCCGCCCGGTACGGCGGCCTGGCTGGGCGGCGGGCCTCCGGGAGGAAAAGTGGCGGAGAGGGTGGGATTCGAACCCACGGTAGAGTAACCCCTACACACGCTTTCCAAGCGTGCTCCTTCGGCCGCTCGGACACCTCTCCGCTGGCGGCGAAATGAACTGGCGGAGAGGGAGGGATTTGAACCCCCGGTACCCTTTCGGGTACACCGGTTTTCGAAACCGGCCCGTTCAGCCGCTCCGGCACCTCTCCGTCAAACCGAGGATTCTGGCGAGGGCCGGGGGGTTTGTCAAGATGGCGGCGCCCCGGCGGACGTTCCGGTTCCGCCGGGATCGAGATCTCCGGTCGACGCCTCGTCGACGACGCAGACCAGCCGCGTGCCGGCTTCCGGCTTCATCGAGCCGCCCGCCGTGAAGACCCGCACCTCGCCCTTCTCCGAAATCGAGAACAGCGGCACGAATGCCTCACCGTAAAGCTTGCGGACGGAATCGAAGTCGAAATCCTCGGTCAGCCGCGTCGCCTTGACGACCGCGCCGGCGAAAAAGCGGTCCGCCAGGTGGGCGAAGCCGACCCCTTCCGCGAACAGCGGCCTCCCTCGCAGGTGGACGGGCGCGTCCTCCTTGGATCGGTCGGCCTCGTTGGCGAGCTGGTAGACCTCCGCCCGCCCGAACATCTCGGTGAAGTGCAGCACGGCGAGGGAGTTCGCCTCGTCGTTGTTCGTCAGCGCGGCGAGGCGGCCGATGCCGTCCAGATCCATCTCCTCGATCGCGTAGTCGCTCAGCGCGCTGCCGAAATGGGTGCGGAGCCCGTCCATCTTCGCGGCCCGGATGTTGGCGCGGTTGGTGTCGGCCAGCAGGACGGCAACCCCGTGATCTCGCAGCACCGACGCGATCGCCCGCGCCCAGCGGTGCGCGCCGACGAAGAGCACCCCCTGCGGCCGCGGCTTCGACACGCCGATCCAACGCGCGAGCGGGTAGGCCGTCAGGCCGTACACCGTGATCGTGCCGATAATGACGAGGAACGTCACCGGCACGAGCCGCTCGGCGCCGCCCTGGTAGTCGAGCTCCGTCAGCCGCATCGCGAACACCGACGCAACCGCTGCGGCCACGACCCCGCGCGGCGCCATCCACGCGAGGAAGATCCGCTCGCGGACGGTCAGCTTGGCGCCGCGCGTCGAGATGAACACGACGAGCGGCCGGACGAGGAGGATCAGGAAGGCGAGGAACGCGATCCCCCGCCAGTCCAGCTCTCCGAGCGCGTCGAAGTCCAGGCGCGCGGACAGAATGATGAACAGCGACGCGATCAGGAGGACGCTCAGGTTCTCCTTGAACTCGGCGATGTGCTTGACGGGAACGCTCTTCTGGTTCGCCAGCGCGATGCCCATCACCGTGACCGTCACGAGCCCGGATTCCTCGACGAGCTCATTCGACGCGGTGAACGCGACGACGACGACCATCAGCGACACCGCGCTCTGCAGGAAGTCCGGTATCCAGTACCGGCGCATCGGCAGCCAAAGCAGTAGCGCTCCGGCGATCCCGAACAATCCACCCGACAGGAGCGTCGTGCCGATCGCCACCAATGCGTGCAGCGTGAACGAGCCGCCCGGCGCGACGAACATCGCCTCGAACACGAGCACGGCGAGGATCGCCCCGACGGGGTCGTTCAGAATCCCCTCCCACTTCAGGATCGAACGCAGCTGCCCCGAGGGCTGCACGTGCCGCAGAAGCGGCAGCACGACGGTCGGCCCAGTCACGACGAGGATCGCCCCGAAGAGAACCGCGAGCTCGAGCCCGAAGTCAAGGATCACCAGCGCTCCGGCGGTCACCAGCGCCCAGGTCACGAGGCAGCCGAGCAGGATCAGGTTGCGGACGACCTTGCCGATCTCCTGGAGCTCCGACAGCTTCAGGGTCAGCCCGCCTTCGAACAGGATAATCGCGACGGAGATCGAAACGATCGGGAAGAGCAGATCGCCGAAGAGCCCCTCCGGATCGACCGCCCTGGACACGGGGCCGGCGACGAACCCGAAGATCAGCAGGAGCAGGATCGACGGCAGACGCAAGCGCCACGCGATCCACTGAGCGCCGATTCCGAGCCCGACGATGATAGCGAGCGCGACTCCCGGATGGGTCACAGGGGGCCCCCCTTGGCGACGTGCAGCGCGGCCGTCATCTCGTCTCCGACTCCTTCCTTCCGCGGTCCCCAGCCCGTACGGCCACCGTACGAGTGTCGCAACAGGATACCACTGCGACCGCACGCAAGCACCCGTAGGCCTCCTCCCGCGGGGGTTTCCGGCCGTTTTCCGGTGCATCGCCCGGTCCGATCCGAGATACTGGATAGCCTGAAGTGAACGGGGCACGTCCCCAATATTTCGCCAACCCCCCGAGAGGGTGACGATGAGACGATCGGAACGCGCTCGTGGCCGGCTCGTTTGCGCCCGTGCGGTCTGGTTACCGGTCCTCGCCGCGCTGCTCGCGCTGCCGAGCGCCCGTGCGACGGCGCAGCTTCTCGAGGCGCGTCGCGTCTCGAGCGGTGATGGGGTCGTGCGCGAGCACGCGCTCGCGATCGACCACTTCGAGAACGCCCACGTGGTCGCGGTGGAACGAAACGAGCTCTGGCTGCGCAGCCTGCTCGTGACGGGAGACGTTCGAGCCGAGCGAATCGCGACGGACGCGGGCGAGCCCGACGTCGTCGCTCGCGGGGTCGGATTGTGGGTCGCGTACGCCGGCCGGTCCGAGGTGCCCGCGGAGCCGCCGTCCGTGCGATACGTCACCGGCGGCGGTGCGTCGCTGGGAGAGCCGCGGGTCGTGTCGCCTCCCGGCGTCCATGCACGGCGGCCCTGCATCCGACTCGATAGCGCGCGTGAGCCGATCCTCGTCTGGGAGGAAATCGACGCGTCCGGCGACACGTCGGTCGCGCTCGGCGGCCCCGGAATCGCCGCGCGCGGACTCGAGACGTACCGTTTCGCGTCAGCGACGCGCCCGACGCTCGAGGTCGACGCGAACGACCGGCTGCACGTTTTCTTTCTGCGCGATGGCAGGATCTGGTACACGACGGACGCGGGTGCGCTCGAGCCCGGCGACTTCACTCCGCCGGCGCCGATCGCGGCGGACCTCGAAGGAGAGGCTTCGGCCCCGCAGGCCGGCCTCGTCGACGGACGCGTCGTCTGGATCGCGTTCGAGATCGACGGCGCCCTCCACCTGATGAGCAACTCGACCGGAGCGTTTCCGGCCGCCCCGCCCCCACTCGCGCCGGAGGGCGTCGAGTCCTTCCGCTTGCGGATCAGCCCGGTCGGCGTGATCACGCTCGCCTACTCGATCGCGGGCGATGTTTGGTATGTCCTCGGCAACTCGATCTTCCTGCCGGACCCGACCCGGGCGACGTCGACCGACGACCTGCGCGAGGGAGCCCCGGACGTCGGAAGCGACAGCTTCGCCAACGTCTTCGTGACGTTCGAACGCGATTCCGACGTGTGGATCGCTACGGACGCCGGCGCGCCACAGGCCGCCTTCCGCGCCGAGCCGCCCTCCGGCGAGGCCCCGCTGACGGTCGAGTTCTTCGACGAGAGCCTCGGCGCGGTCACCGGCTGGCGATGGGACTTCGGCGACGGGACCACGAGCACGGAGCGACACCCGGTGCACGTGTTCGAGAGATCCGGGGAATTCCGCGTCCAGCTCACCGCGATCGGCCCGGGCGGCGAGAGCGCGCTGCGCGCCGAAGAAATCGTGCTGGTCGCCGACCCGTCGAATCGCATGTGGATGGCGAGCGTCCGGGCCTTCCCCGGACAGTCCGACGTGTTCGTCCCCGTGCTCGTCACGCACGACAGCCCCGCGCAGGGCTTTCAGGTGGCAGGCGTGTTCGATCCGCTCGCGCTCGAGGTGACCGGAATCGACTTTCGCGCGTCGAACGTGGGTAACCTGACCCCGGAGCTGGCCGCGTTCAATGTGTCGCACGATCCGGCGGCGCCGTACTTCACCGCCGGCATCTTGTTCGATATCCAGCCGCCGTTCGATCGGCGCACGCTGCCGCCGGGCGACGGGCAGCGCGTCGCGAGCGTCGTCGTCAACGTGCGCGACGACGCGGTTCCGGGCACGCGCACGCCTATCGGGCTGCGCCATGGCGTCGGCATGCCGCCGCTGAGCAACATCATCACGACATCATCTCAGACCGTGCTCGCGGTCGTCGGCGAGCCGGCGGCGGCGATCATCGACGAGCTCGGCCCGGCGCGCTTCTTCGTTCGAGGCGATACGGACGGCAGCCTCGAGGTCAACCTCACCGACCCGATCCAGCTCCTCAACTTCCTGTTCCTCGGCGGCCCGCCCCCGGAGTGCATGGATGCGGCGGACGCGACGGACGATGGCGAGGCCGGCCTCAGCGACGCGGTGTTCACCCTGAACTACCTGTTCCGGGCCGGCCCGTATCCGCTGCCGCCCTACCCGCTACCGGGCCTCGATCCGACCGACGACAGCCTCCGCTGCGAACCGTAGCACAGCGGTGTAGCGTCCGATGCGATGAGAACGAGGCGTGGGGGGGGGCGG
>CAYMRB010000290.1:0-13108 GCA_964392615.1 uncultured Planctomycetia bacterium
GACCTCCCTGCTCGTCGCCGAAGCCTGGGGCTTCGTCACCCCTCCCGAAACCCGCGCTGCCCTCGCCGCCATGGACCGCCTACTCGGCATCCTCTGGGCCCTGACCCACTGAGCCTCACCGCCCGGGCCGGGGATGCCTTCCCGGCCCGGGTGGTGTCGGCGTCGGTCTCGGAGTCGGGACCGGAGGCGGCGTCGGTCTCGGGGGCGGGGTCGGAGTCGGCGTCGACGCTCGCCCTGGCGATCTCGAAGCCCGCCTTCCGCACCCGACGGCGCCGCGAACATCCAGCTTCCCCACGAGAAACGCCAAGAGGCCGCTGAAGACGCTCGCCAACGCGACGCCTCCTCAGCGGCCCCTGGATCTGGCGATCGGTGGATCAGCTCTGCCGCGCTAGAAAGACGCGCCGCCCGAAGAATGCCAGCACAGCCAGCAGCGCCACGAGCGTCACGGCGCGCGGCCACAGGCGATCCGTCGTCAGACGAATCGACAGTTGCGCCCCGCCGCCCAGGCGACGGAACGTCAGGCTCGCGCGGTCCGTGTCGGTCGGCGGCGTCTCGAGCGCCGGGTTCACGTACTGCACACGCGACGCTTCCAGCGGCTCCAACCCCGCGGCTTGGACGGCGTTCGCGGCGGCCGTCTCGACCGCCGTTTCGACCGACACCGCTCGCGCTGCATCGAGCCCGCCGAACGGCCCCTTCTCGAAGAGCCCGCGATACGGCACCTGGCCCGGCGGCGCGGACGGCGCCCGCCGCGACGGCTGCTTGCCGCGTCGCTTGCTGCCGCCCTTGCCCTGCGGCGCCTCGTCGACCTGCGCGTCGACCGCCTTCTTGTTGAAGTACCAGCCGTTGCCGAGGAAGTTGCGGTTGTCGTCGAACGCCTGGTCGCGCGCGTTCTTGCCGGCCGCCGCACGACTCTGGCTTCCCTTCAGTGCGCTGTCGAGCTTCTGCTGCCCGATACGCCCCTTCTCGAGAAGGTCGACGCTGTACCCTTGCTGCTCCTCCAGCTGCTTCTGATCGATCTGACGGAAACGCTGCCCTTGCTCGTCCACTTCCAACGAGTTCGTCAGCCCGATCACGTTGTCGCTGAGCGCCTGTTGTATCTGCTTCAGGTTCGTCTCGAGGCGGTCCCGCTGACGCTGCGTCGTACGCCGATCGGAGAGCGCGCCGGTGATCCGTTCGCCCTGCTCCAAGAGCGACTCGACCTTGTTCGCCAACTGGACGCTCGACATGACCTCCTGCATGTTGCCGTCGCTCAGACTCGCCGAGTAGCCACCGGGCAGCTCGACCTTCCACAGCGTTGACGTCACCGCGATCTCCTCGCGCGCGCCACCGTCGCCCGCGCTCGACAGACGCGGCGCTTCGAGGTCCATCGAACCGCTCAGCGAGGGCATGTCGAATCGCGGCTGCTCGTACGCCAACGCGACCTCGAGGTTGAGATCGCCGAATCCGACGTGCTCGAGCGGAATCTGCAGCGTGCCGTTCGACTGGCTCGTCTCCACCGGCTTGCCGCCTAGCGTCACGCCCCACAGCTTCGCGTCCGCCGGCAGATCGACCTGCAGGAACTGCAGATCGCGATTGCGAATCGTATAGAGCGCCTTCGTGCGCAGCGTGCCGTCACCGCCGACGACGGTCGTCAGCTCCGCGAGGTCGACCTGCGCTGCGGCCGTCTCGGCCTCGCGCAGCGGCTGCGGTCTCAGGCCGATCGACCAGCTCGCCCGTGTCGAGCGATACATATGCTGCAGGCTCTCGACGGCCACGCCGTCCGGCAGGTACGGCAGCTTGTCCGCCCCTACCGGGTCGAGGCCGTTCTCGTTCTCCGTCGTCGTCTCCGAGTGCTCCGTCGCGAGCACGCCGAGGTAGGTCTCGACGTCCGTCACGCGTTGACCGCCGCTCAGGATCTCGAACGGCCGCAGCACGACGGCCGTCGTGTCATCCGCGCGCGGCAGGCGGTAGGAGAGATCGACGACCTGCTCGCCGACGACCGGTGAAATCAGCGTCAGCACGATCTCGCCATTGTCGGACAGCAGCCGGCTGCGCTGATTGCGCGTCCGCACACTGATGTTGTCCGCACCCGGCGGCAGCCGGAAGCGGAACGTGTCCTCGCCGCCACCGCGCACTCGAAGGACGACGTGGCTGTTGATCTGCACGAAGTCCTCGGCCGTTCGCGCCAGCGACACGACTTGCGCAGACGCCCGACTCTCCGGCGTCGACGTGCGGATCGCGAGATCGTACGCCGGCACCAGACCGGTCGACCGCATCGCGAAGCGGTACTGCGTACGCGGCGGCAGGGCGACCCACCGCGGCGCTCGATCGATCGCCAGCCGCTCGAGCCCGGATGCGCGGGCTTCACCGACGTCGAGATCCTCCGAGGACGCGACCGCCCACGTGACCTTCTCGGCCCGGGCCGCTGGTTCGACCGTCATCGTCCGCACGAACGGCACGCTGACCGGCACCGGCAGCGCGGTGTAGCGCCGCTCGGCCGACCAGATGATCTCCGTCCCCGAACGCGCGCGATCGCGCAGCTCGACGATCAAACGCTGTCGCCCGCCGCCGCCATCGGCGACGTGCCAATCGCGCACCGCGGCGCCCGCAACCGTGCGCACCTGCCACGACGTCGGCAGCGTCACCTCTTGTCGCAGCGGGCCCGGCCCGACGACGCGATAGCGAGTTCGCGCCGACACGGTGCTCTCCCGTCGCGTGATGACGAGGACGGCGTCCGTCGTCAGATCGACGCTGCCCGCCAATGCGGATGCGCCGACCGCCTGCCCGTCGCCGCTATTGTAGAAGTGATAGATCCGGTCCGGCAGCCGATCTGCGGCGAGTCGGAACGTCGCGACGAGCTTGGCCTCGGCCGCGGCCGCCGCGCGCCGCTCGCTGAGGATGTCGGTGTGCCAACGACGCGTCGTGCCGTGTCGGACGCCGAAGAAACTCTCCTGCTGGATCGCGCCGCTGAGCGCCAGCGCAGCGATCTGCGTCGCGACGCCCTCGGCCGTGTTGCCGAGAGGCGACCAACCGTGGATCTCGACGTCGGCCGAGCGCATCGGATCGGCGAAATAGAGGCGCAGCACACGGCCGTCGGTCTCGTCCTCCACCGTCCATTCCGTCAGCTCGGCGGAGCGCACCGCGAGAATGCGCCAATCCGCGAGAACGCGGAACGCGAGCGCATCGACGGCGCCGCCCGATACCTCGACGCGCTCGCGCCGTCGAACGTCGTATCCATCGAGCGCCAGCGTCAGCTCGCTGTACGAAACCGACGAGACCTGCGCCGCTCGCTCGGTCTCGACGCGTGGGAACGACCACGTCAAGTGAAGCGGCGCGCGCGCGCCGAGATCTAGCGTCACGGTCGTCGAATCGTCGTTCGACACCGTCGTCGCACCACCGGGAGCGCTCGGCGCCTTGATGCGAGCGCCAGCGGGAAGCGTCGCGACGACGCGCGTCGCGGCAGCAGACAGCAGCGACGATCGCAGGCCGAACGTCCCCGGCAACGTCTCGACCTTGCCGCGCAACTCCAGCCGAAGGCCATGCACTCCCTTGCCCTGCAGCGTGAAGAACGGCGTGCCGTTCTTCGACTGCGACACGCCGAGCTCCTTGCCGTCGACGGTGATGCGTTCGAGCTGCGAGCGCTCGAACGGCAGCGGCACCGAGACCCAATCGTCGGTCAGCACGTCGAGCGACAGCGTGCCCACGAGCGTGTAGGCCTTGCCGTCGATATTCAGCGTGTACTCCGCGCCGCCGATGACGAGATCGACCGGCGGATCGTCACGCGTCTCGCGCTCTTGCGGATTCGCGCGCAGCCACAGCGCTCGGAACGTCTCGTACGGCACGTACACCTTGCGCGGAATGTCGTCGAGCTGCCGGAGGTCCTCGGTCTTGAATGGAATCAAGACCGGCGCCTCGGCCTTGGGCGGCTCGTCGGCGCACAGCCCGGTCCCCACTATCGTCGCCAGGACGATCAGCGCGGCCGCACTCGCCACCGCGGCAGCCGAGCGCTTGCGCTCCCGACGCGCGATCAGGAACCCCACGAGCTCTCCGGCCCCTCCGATGAGCACGAGAAGGAAGAGCGCCTCGCACATCGGCATGAGCAGGAACGGCGACTCCCAGCCGATCATCCAGCTCAGGACGTCCGACAGGAGCGCGAGGCCGACGAGCCCCTCGCCGACGACCGCCCAGAAGAGGCGTCGCCGCGTACGGAACGCGAGCCACGCGCCGCTGCACAGAGTCAGAACGAAGACCGCGCGCGCGGCGAAGCGCTGCCAGCCCCAACGCTGGTAGATGAGCTCCATCCGCGCGTCGCCGCCGATCTTGCCGGCTGCGACGAGGAGGCCTTCCGGCAACGCCGACAGCTCGAGGCTGTCGCGGTCCTTGTCCGCATCCTGAGGCTTCACGGCCTGCGGGTTCTGCAGGTTCTGCGGGACCTGCTGCGCGACCTGCGCTGCCTGTTGTGGCGCCTGCGCAGTCGGGCGTTGCTCGAGTTGCTGCATGGCCTGCCCCGCATTCGACGGCGCGCTCTGCGCCTCGATCCGCTCGAACGCGAAGGCCGGCAGCGCGACGAGCGGACGCTCTCGAGCCGGACCGCTCAGCACGCTGACGAACGGCGTCTCGCCGCGCAAGAGCGCGTTCAGGAAACCGCTCAGGAAGCTGCGCGGTCGCTTCTCGGCATCGGGAGTCGATGAGACGAGGTTGCCATCGTCGAGCCAGAACCGGTAGCCGGTCGGATGGTGGACCTTCCAACGAGTCGAGAGGACGGGCACGTCGACGTACTGCGACGCCGAGCCGCCGGCCGCGGCCGCCTCGTCGCCGGCGGCATTCGCCGGCGCGCCCTCCCCCTTGGCCTCTACCTTGAAGCGCGGCGCGTTCTCGTCCCACGATCCCCAGCCGCTCAGACCGTCGCCCTCGCCGCGCTGCCAGACGAGCACGACGCGCGCGTAGCTGCGCGACGGCGGCAGCGGCATGCGCCAGAACGGCCGCTCCGCGTCGGGTTTGCGGATGTGGAGCGCCGGCTCATCGTCGACGCGTGCGCTGAGGAGCGCATCGGTCGGCAACTCGATGCCGATCGACTGAAGCTTGCCGTAGGCGACGAGGATCTCGGCGCGCGTCCTGGACACGCCGCTCTCGCCGAGCACCGTGGTGATCTCGAGCTCGCGGACGATGCAGTCGAGCGAGTCTGCGGTGTCGAACTCCGTCGACTTGAAGGTCGCCTCGCTCTTGCCGTCCGGCAGCGCCGTGCCGCTCCGTGCGAAGAAGCGATAGGCAAAGAGCTGGCGACCGCCTTTCTGCGGCGCGCCGAGCTCCGGCAGGTCGTCGAGCCGCATCGATTCGAGCTCGTGGCCAGGAACGACATCGACCGTCACCGGACCGTGACTCTGGAACACGATGACGCGCTCGCCGTTGAAGCTTCGCGCTACCGGAGGCGTCTGCCCCGCGGCGGGATCGTCGCCGGGCGTCTCGTCGATCTCGATCCACGGAACGCGTGCGCGGTCTGCACCGATGCGGGGCAGGTCCGTCTCCAGGATCTCGTACTCGACGCGCAGCTCGCGCGTGCCGATCCACGGCTTGCCGTAACGCACGGTGTGGAGGCTTCCAACGGCTGCGGCGCTCGTCGGCACCTCCTTGACGCCGTCGCCGAGGACGTGAACTTGCACGTCTTCGCCGACCGGCAGCCGCAGCGCGATCTCGTCGACCGCACGATCGACGACCGCGATGCGCAGATCCGTGCGCACGCGCAGGCGTCGCTTCTCGAGAACGAGCAACCAAGTCAGCGCTTGATACTCGCCCTGCGGTAGACGGTGATGCAGCTCCAGCTCGACCGGAGCCGACGCGATGTTATCGCGCTCGCGCGTCGACGAGAGACCGGCGACGAGCCCTTGATCGTCGAGGCCGACGGTCGCCAGCTCCTCACGCGACGACGCGGTCCAGCCGGTCTGCTCCGGCACGACCGCGACCATCGACTCCGGCAACGAGACGCCGAGATCGACTCGGGATCGGGTCGCGCCGACGAGCGACGGCACCGAGAATCCGAGCAGGCGACTCTTCCAATGGACGTCGGGTGCATACTCGCCGTGGTTGAGCGTCAGACGCAGCTCGAGGGGCACGGCGACGCTCACGGCCTTGGCGAGCTCGATATCGATCGCCTCGCCACCGCCGGCGACGTCGACGATCTCGTGGCGCAGCGCGGCCTGTTTGCCGCCAGCCGTGCCGGCGAGCGAAACGAGCGTCCACGGCTCCGGCAGCGTCATGCGAAACCGGTAGCGACGGCCGGCGAGCATGCGAACCTGATACGCCGCCTCGAGTGTCACTGCGCTCTCGAGGATGCGGGCGAGACACGCGGCGCGGCTCTCGAAGTCGGCCTCGGCACTGCGCGTCGTCAGCTGCAGCTGCGCTCCGGATGCGGTGAACGACCACGCACGCGTCGGGGCGAACGATTGGATCGCCACGCCACCGGCCTCGCCGAGCGCGACCTCGGTCAGCCCGGCGAGCGGCACCGCGTCGACGCGATCGGGCGTCGGCACATCGACCGTCACCCAGCCGCGATTCGAGTACGCCCCGCGCAGCGACGGTACGCTGATCGCGTAGCGACGGGCGGTCTCGCCATCGACCTCGACATCCTTTCCGAGCAAGATGCCGCCGAGCCGCAGCGTCAGGTCGCCGATCGTCGGTTCGTTCAGAAGCACGACGACGCGGCCGTCCCGACGCTCCCACGAGTGCACCTGATCTCCTGTGACGTCGACGACTCGGGTGCCCGCGCTCTCGTCGAGCTCGACCGTGTCGGTCTTACGCCGCGAGATCGTCACCTTCGTCTGCTGCACGAAGAGCGGATCATCGCGCCGCGGCAGGACCGTCATCGTGTGCTGTGCGAGGACGAGGGCGTCGCTCTCGCCGAGTGTCCGCTTGAGTCGCCACGACAGCTCGAACCGACTCGCCGCGCCGAGAGCCACCTGCAAACGCGAGCTGTCAGAGGCCTCGAGGTAGCTCGTCTCGATCACGTTCGGCTGCGACGTCGCCTCCGCGCGTCCGGGCACGTCGATCGACAGACTCGCGGTCTCGGCTCGCGGCACGGCGCCCGCCAGAGTCAAGCGCTCGTCGACCTCCTTCGCCGCGAGCGAGAACTCGAGGTTCACCTCGTGGCGCCCCTTCCCGCGCAGCAACAGGAAGCTCTCATCCGGTCCCGGGACGTAACCCGGGGGTGGCGGAATAATCAGGCGAGCGCCCGGCTGGAGGACCCGGTGCCCGTTCGCGGCGGCGACCTGCTCCCAGAGCTTGCCCTGGTCCTTGCCCCAGAACGCCGCGGTGATCTTCCACCAGCTGTCGCCGTTCTTGACGGTGTAGCGCAGCGGAAAACGTCGGTGGGCGGCCTTCTTCTTCGGCTGCGGTCCGCTCGACCCGGCGGGCAGCACGAGCCAGCCCGGCTTTCCGTCGACGAGCACGCGACCGAGCGATGCGGGAACCGGTGCGAGTGGGCACCGGACCCAGCCGTCGCGCGTGACGATCACCTCGAGCTTCGAGACCACTCGCACCGTCCGATCGTCGAGACGACCGGTGTGCCTCGCCGCCGCGACAATCGCATCGATCGGCGGCAGCTCGGGAAGCTTCTTGCGAGCCCGCGGCTCGAGCCCCTTGAGCACGAGCCTGCGGTACTCCTCGAGGTCCATGACGATCCCATCGGGATCGGCCTCCGAGCGCCGCAGGAACTCCTCCTCCGGCACCCAGATTTCGCGCACGCGGATGTCATCGCCGACGGCGGCGCCGCACGCAGCGACGCAACCGACGGCGGCGATCATCGCGAGCCGAACACGTCGGAGAGCGTTCATTACTCGTCCTCCGAGGAACCGGACTTGGGCTTGCGCCGCGTCTTGAGCTTCTTGGACTTGGGCTTCGACTTCGGCTTGAGCTTCGCCTCGGAGTCGGAGTCGGCGTCGGCGTCGGAATCGGAATCGGAATCGGAATCGGAGTCGGAATCGGAATCGGAGTCGGAGTCGGAATCGGGATCGAACTCCGCGTCGGACCCAAACTCACCCTCGTCGTCGTCCTCGCCGTTCGCGTCCTCGAGGAACGGATCCGGCGCCAGCTCGACCCGGCTCGCGCGCCAATCGCGATACCGGTTCACTACGCACCGCCCGCCGAGCACGAACGCCAGCGCGATGCCGCCCCACGCCGCGCTGAAGAAGAACCCGGCGGTGCCAGTCTCGAGGAACCAGCCGATCAGCAGCGGCACGACGACGATGCCGAGCACGATCCACGCGCGCCACGGACGATAGCGGTATCCGCAGATCGCGCCGCCCGCGATCGCGCCGACGAAGAGCACGAGCGCGATGAAGACGTACAGGGTCGGCGTGCTGTAGCGAATCGTCAGACGGCCGTTTCGCGCCATCGTCTCGAAGCGGTAGAGCGTCTTGCCGACCGTCAGCCGATCGAACTGCAGCTTGCCACCGGCGTTCGGCGCCGGATCGCCGCTCACATCGGAACCCTGTGCCTGGCCCTGATCCGGTCGCGCGAGAACCTCCGCGAAGCGTGCGGTCAGCGTCACCCGGTCGCCAGGATGGCGATGCAGGTTGCCGCCGAACGACAGATAGGTGAAGCCGTCGGGCAGCCAGAGATCGAGCTCGATCTTCTGCACGGGCAGCGGGCCCGCCGCCTTCGGGGTCTTGTCGCCGTTCGCCGCGTCCGCGGGCTGGTCGACATCCTCGGGTTTCTCGACGATCTGGATCAACGGCAGGGCGAGGCCGCCGACCGAGCCCATCGGCGAGCCGAGATCGTGGTCGTACTCGATGCGCACCGGGAACGGGGGCGCGCCGGGGACTGTGCGAGGAATGTCGATGTACTCGGCGTCACCGCCGGTGCGCCGCTTGGTCGTCTTGGGCTCGCCGTTGACCCACACGGAGCTCATCCGCGCGTTCGCCGGCATGAGGATTCTCAGGTGCTGCGCGGCCACGTTCTGCACCAGCAGCGTCGCCCGCGCGGTCACCTTGCACGGGTCCTCGGACAGGACCGCCTGAACGTGCATCAGATTGACGACGGTCTCCGCGAGTTGCGCGAGCTTGTAACGCGTCAGAACGAGGCTGAGCGGCTTGCGCTCTTCGACGTAGCGGAACGCCTTGAGCGTCCGCGCCCGACGCAGGTTCGGAGGCAGGACGTTCTTGTGGGCCGGGCCCATGTCGGTCTTCGTCTCGATCTCGAGCGAGCCGCTCTTGGTGATCGCGACGAAGCCTTCGCGAGAGGCGTAGGCTTTGTGGCGCGGTGTCACCAGCGGAATATCGACCGTCGCCTCCTGGCCGGCCGCGACCTCCTTCGCCGCGAGCTCGTCCGAGATGGAGAGCGTCACGGTGCCGATCGTCGGCCCCTGGAGCGCGACGGTCCAGACCGTCGTGCCGTCGGCCGCCGACTCCTTCGAGAGAACCTCCTTGAACTCGCGCGACTGGACATCGAGATCCTCGCGGGCGGTCGGCGCCGTGAACGTCAGCGTCTCGACCTCCTTGTATTTGATCTCGTAGGTCAGGTAGTGCGTGATCTTGACGCTACCCGTGTCGGACACATCGACGAGGTGCTCTGCAGTGACGCGGATCTCCTCCTGCTTGTCCGCGAGGCGGAGCTTGACGCTCGAGCGCTGGCCCTCGGAGTGCTTGACGTACGAGTACGCGAGCGGCTCGGCCTCGGTGCTGACCTGCCCCATGACGCCGGAGCGGTAGAGCTCCTGGTAGCCGACGGAGCTCGTGCGGACCTTCTCGAGCGTGACGGGCTCGATCGAACGCGGCGTGGCCACGCCGAGGAGGCCGCGGTCCTGCTCGGAGTCGACGACGATCGGCGGCTCGAGCGTCGTCTCGCCCTGCGTGCCCGTGCCGTCCGTCGTCGTCAGACGGAATGGCAGCCGGAACTTGCCGAGCTGGCGGCTCTTCAGATTGACGGTGATCGTCCGCAGGCCGCCTGCCGGATCGGAGACCTGGTAGCCGTCGACGATCGACGGATCGCCGATCTCCTCGACGCTCCAGCGCTCCGGCACCTTGATCGCGAGGTGGAACAGACCCGCCTTGGTGATCATGTAGTCGACGAAGCCGACCCAGATGTCGCGCTCGCGACCGAGGCTGACGACCGACGTCGTGTTGCTGCGCACGACCGGGGTGATCGTCGTGACGGCCAGCGTCAGCGGCTCCGGAGGCGCGAGATAGCGGAACGCGACGCGCATGCCCGCGCGCAGCGCCTGGGGCACCTCGTCCGGGTCGAGCTGGCTCGTGCCGTTCGCCGACACGACGTGCGTGTCGAGCGTCGAGTCGTGCGCGAGCGCGAGCCAGCCGGATTCGCGCAGCACGCCCTCCATGCGCGGCAGGGGGATCGAGATCGAATCCGGCGTCTCCGCGAGAATGCGTTGGAACGTCAGCGACAGCTGATAGCTCGAGTCGACCGGCGAGTGCAGCTGCACCGTGAGCTGGTCGCCCTCGAGGTCCCATTGCCGGATGTTCTTGCCCTTGACCGACACCAGCCGCGTGTTGTCGGCGGTCGGCACGCGCACCTTGAGCTCGGCCGTCTCGCCGCGCGCGAGGCTGAAGTGGATCGCGCTGTCGAGCTGCAGGTTGCGCTCGCCGAGATACGCGCGGGCGGACTGCTCGGCGATGACGACCGCTGCGTCCTCCGTCGCCTTCCCGGCGGGCGGCATCCAGTGGACCTTCAGCTGGCTCGAGTTGCCGACGAACGCGAGCAGCTTGGTCACACCGTCACCGGGTTCGGTCTTCGTCGCCGCGATGAGCGGCTCGACGTCGACCCGCGCGCCGGCCTCCGGGATCGTCAGATCGAGTTGCGATACCGCGAGCGGCGGGATCGCGAACGACAGCGTCTTGCGGCCGGGCGAGCTCGCGACGCGAACCGAGAACACGAGCTTGACCGTGTACTTGCCGCGATCGTGCAGGATGAGCCGGTAGCCCTTCGGATCGGCGACGAACACCGCGTCACTTGTGCCGACGTCGATGCTCTCGATCGCGACATAGCCGAGAGGCAACGCGACGTCACTCCAACCGTCATTGAGCGCCTCGACCGTGTAGGTCACCTCGAAGCGCGCGATGTCCTTCGAGACCGTTCCCGTGTACACGCCGCTGCGGATCACGACGTCGGTCGGCGGCCCCTCGGGCTCCTCGACCGGCGGGTCCTTCTGCGCGGCGCGCCACAGCTTCAGGAACTCCTCGTACGGCAGGAAGATGCCGCGGCCCTCCTTCTCGAAGACCTTCGTGAGCTCCTCGTATGGCACGTAGATCGTCTTCTCGCGAACGACGAACTTGTCGCCGGGCGACTTCGCCTCACTCGCTGCGGGCTCCTCCGCGTCAGCCGGAGCTGCGGGAGTTGCCGGGGCCGGAGTCGCCGGAGTTGCCGGAGCCGCGGCCGGATCTTCGGTGGTGGCTTCCTGCGCGGGCAGGATCACCGGAACGAGCGCCGCGATCACGATCGCAGCTGCCGTGTAGAGTCGCAAAATTCGTCGCATGGGAATCTCCGTGCGAATGTCGCTCGAGGCGTCCGTGTTGCTCGAGAAGTCCGAGTGGTGTTGATTCACTTCTTTCGCTCGCCAGAGGACGCTGCGGACGTCAGAGCCTGCATCTGTACAAGGCTCAGCCGCTGCGCCCGACGGGTCAGCTCATTCACTTCGCGCCATTTGTCGACGCCGACCTCGGCCGGTGGCACCGTCGCCAGCAGGTCGAGCACGTCGCCACACGATCCATCGCGCGCGTAGAGGCTGCCGCGGAGGATCTCCGCGAGCTCCGCCACCGACGCGACGAAGCGGAAGCGACTCGACGTCGTTCCGGCATCGGTCGCGATGACGCCCGGCGGCAGGTCGCAGTTGAACTCGTCGACGCGGCCCGTGCCGGTATCGCGGTACCGAACGAAGATGCGCCCGAGGCTGCCGGACTGCCGGACGCGGCGGATCTCGTAGAGAACCGTCACGGTCGTGCCGGGGCCGACCTCGCCGGCGTCGATCTTGTCGTTGCGGAAGTCCTTGTCGGCCACGTCGCGCTTCTCGTAGCCGAGGAGGCGGTAGTGACTGACGATGTTCGGGTCGAACTCGACCTGAAGCTTCGCGTCCTGCGCGAGCACCTGCAGCGTCGCGGGCAGCTCGCGCACGAAAATATCGTCCGCGGCCGCGCCGGAGTCGACGTAGCGGTAGTTGCCGTCGCCGCGGTCGGCGAGCTCCTGCAGCATCTCATCGCCGAGCACCGCCTCGCCCCCGCCGCTGCCGAAGCCGATGGTCGACAGGCGGATGCCGCGCAGGCGCTGCGCTTCGACGGTCTTCAGGAGCTCTTCCGGCCCCTCGGCGCCGAGGTTCGCGACGCCGTCGGAGCACAGCAGGATACGATTCGCGGCGCGCGAGTCGAACGCCTCCTTCGACATGCGGTATGCGATCTCGAGGCCGCTCTCGACGTTCGTGCCGCCGATCGGCTCGAGGCTCTCGATCGCCGCGTCGATGCGCTCGCGATCGCGCACGGACGTGTGCGGCAACACGACGAACGCGTGCGTCGCGAACGCGACGAGGCCGACGCGGTCGGTCGGCTCGAGGTTCGCGATCAGCGTGCGCAGCGCGTTCTTGACGAGATCGATGCGCCCGTCGATCGCCATCGACCCCGACGTGTCGACCGCGAATGTCAGCACGGCGCTCTTGCGCTCGTCCGGGCGCAGCTCGCGACTCTTGATCGTGATCTGCAGCAGCTCGAGCTCGTCGCCGAACGGTGACGGGCCGCCGTCGGTCCACACCGAGAACACCTTGTCCGGATCGGCGCGGCGGGCGGCGGGGAACGAGTTGATGAACTCCTCGACACGCACCGTCGCGGGCGGCGGCAATCGTCCGGCGCGCAGCGCTTCGCGCGCACGCGTCCACGACGCGGTGTCGACGTCCATGCCGAAGGTCGACTGCGCGTCGACGCGCGTCGCGACGAACGGATTGACGCCGTAGCGCTCGCGGAAGCCTTCCTGGCCGAGGCCCTCGTCGTCGACCGGCGGCGCCGGCACCGACAGCGGGCGCGAGAAGAAGTGCTCGGCACCGAGGCCGGAGTCGAGATCGTGGTAGTACGAGTACGCGCGCAGGCCGGTCTCGATCTCGTTCGCGCGGCGCTGCAGCGCGCGGCCGCGGGCGTACGCGAGG
>CAYMRB010000291.1:0-13108 GCA_964392615.1 uncultured Planctomycetia bacterium
CCGGCTCGGCCTGTCGGGCTCGGTCCTGACGAGGGTTTCTTGGACAGCCTCCTAGAGCTATCGTGGTGGCGGACGGACAGAAGCTGCCGTCGTGCTGTTCCTCGAATATGATCGATCCTGACGAGACCCTCGACGACCCCGTTGACGAGACTGTCGGCGCTGGCGACAAGACCCTCGACGAGACGCCACCGCCACGTGAGCTGGATTCCGGGACGGTCCACGACCCGTCGCTCGCCGCGGCTCATCGCGACCCGGCCGCGGCCCTGATCGGCCACCGTATCGGCTCCTGCCGAATCGTCTCGGTGGTCGCCGGCGGCGGTAAGGGAACGGTCTACGAGGCCGAGCAAGACAGCCCGTCACGACGCGTCGCGCTCAAAGTGCTGCGCGGGTCGCGCCTCTCGCCCGTCGCGCGGCGACGCTTCGACTACGAGGCCGAGATCCTCGCGCACCTCTCGCACCCCGGCATCGCGCAGGTGTACGAGGTCGGCACGTACGCCTTCGAAGGCGAGGAGATGCCGTACTTCGTCATGGAGCTGGTCGCCGACGCGCGAAACGTCCTCGAGTACGTGCGCGACGAGGACCTGCCGCTCCGCGATCGCCTCGAGCTGTGCGCGCGGGTCGCGGCGACGGTCCACTACGGCCATCAACGAGGCATCGTCCACCGCGATCTCAAGCCCGGGAACATCCTCGTCGATCGCGAAGGCCATGCGAAGGTCATCGACTTCGGCATCGCGCGAGCCGATCATGCCGACCTCGACAGCGGCGGCACCTTGACCCTCACCGGTCAGATCGTCGGCACGCCGCAGTACATGAGCCCGGAGCAGTGCAGCGGCAATCCGCTCGACATCGACTCGCGCACGGACGTCTACTCGCTCGGCGTCGTCATGTACGAGATCCTCTGCGGCAAGCTGCCGTACGACCTCGACGACTGCGCCGTACCCGAGATGATCCTCCGCGTCCGGGAGATGCCGCCGCGGCGTCCCGGCACGCTGCACGCGGAACTGCGTGGCGACGTCGAGACGATTCTGTGCAAAGCACTCGCGAAGGAACCGGGTGCGCGCTACGCGTCGGCTGCGGGGCTGGCCGCTGACCTGCGGCGCTATCTCGACGGCGATCCGATCCTCGCGCGCCCCGCCAGCGTCGGCTACCAGCTCAAGCTCTTCGCGCGGCGGCACCGGGGCCTTGTCATCGGAACGGCAATCGCCGCGGCAGCGCTCGTCGCCGCCACGATTCTCAGCACGGCCTTCGCGATTCGAGCGCACGATGCGGCAGAAAGCGAGGCGACGCGTGCCGAGAACGAGAAGGCCGCGCGCGAACGTGCGGAGCGCTTGTTCGCCGTCGGCGATACCCTCGGCGGGTACCACGGATCGAGCCTCGCGCGCCCGCGCGAGGCGACGGCGGCGTACCGCCAGGCGATCCGCATCGACGAGCGACGACTGGAGCTGGCTCCGGGCGACCGCGAGTCGCGCCAGGATCAGATCATCCACCGCCAACGGATCGTCGAGGTGCTGGTCGAGCTCGGCGAGATCGCCGCAGCGGACGCCGAGATCGCGCGCGCACGGCGCCTCGTCGACGGCCTGCTGCGCGACTTTCCGACGGAGCCGAAGCCGAG
This sequence comes from uncultured Planctomycetia bacterium, assembly GCA_964392615.1. Classification (GTDB taxonomy): domain Bacteria; phylum Planctomycetota; class UBA8108; order UBA8108; family UBA8108; genus CAYMRB01. Next base: position 1,613 of record CAYMRB010000291.1, read on the forward strand.
CCGTCTGGCGATCGAGGTTCGCCTTCTCGAGGCGGACAAGCTCATTCGGTCCGGAGACTCGTCAGGAGCCGAGGCGGCCCTGCGCGAGACGATCGCCTTCGGCGAAAGCTGTGCGGAGAGCTTCGAGCGCGGACGCCCCTTCGTGTTCGACACCGCGTACGCGTACGCGGCGCTGGGGGACTTTCTGCAGAGTCGGGGCGACAACGAAGAAGCGGCAGCAGCCTACCGCACGTTCGACGAGGGCGTGACGAGAATGCTGGCGGCGACGGAAGACGGCAAGTTCAGCGCGTCGATCGCACGGACCGTCGCGTCGCAGAAGATCCGCGTCGGCGACGCACACTGGCACCTGGGCGATGCCGAGAGGGCGCTCGCGGCTTTCGAGGTATCACGCGACATCGATCGGCGTCTCATGGCCCGCGACCCGAGCGATCGCCTGGCGGAAGCGCACTATGCGATCAGCTGCGAGCGCGTCGGCGACGCGTACGAGGCGCTGGGCCGAATCGACGACGCGATCGCGGAATACCGCCGCGTGGTGGAGATCCGTGCCGCGTTGATCAAGGCGCTTCCCGAGAGCCCGGAGCGTTCGTGGGGATACGCGATCGCGCTGCGCGCGCTCGGCGCAGCCCTCGGCAAGAAGGGCGAGCTACGGGAAGCCTGCGACCACGTTTCCGCAGCCGCGGACGTCCGCGCCGGCCTCGCTGACGCGAATCCGGACAACTCGACGTACGGACGCGAGGTCGGCGTCACGTACTTCGAGCTGGCGTCGTTGACTGTTCGGCTCGGTGGCGTCGATCGCTTCCGCGATGCGAAGACCCTCTTCGAGAGGGCTGCTGCCCGACTCGAGTCTCTTCGGGACCGCGGCGAACTGTCCGACGCCGATCAGGCCATACCCGCGGCCGCGCGCCAAGCCGCCGCCGCGTGCGCGGATGCGATCGCCCAGTGGGAGGCGCTCGAGAGCGAGTCCGCCACCGAATGAACCGCGGTTTGCCTCGGACAGTTCTCGTTCACGCAGTCCGCCCGATCAGCAGCGCGTACCTCTCCAGCTGAGGCGACGGATCCGCCGCAGATCACGACTCGGCGATCAGACCGTCGATCACGTCGCGACGCCCGAGGGCGATGAGCGAGTCGCCGGGTTGCAGCACGGCGGATCCCGGAGGCGGCATGAGGATCTCCCCATCGGATCGGCAAATGCTGACGACGATGATCCCGCGGGAGCTCAAGTTCGTCTCCGCCAACGACTGCCCGGCGTAGTCGGCCTTCTCGGAAACCTGGAACTCGGCAAGGTCGATCTCGCGGCCGTCGCCGATCGCGATCTCGATGAAATCCTCGACATTCGGGCTCGCGAGAAGCTGCACGATCTTCGTCGCGCCGGTCGTATAGAGGCTGACGACGCGATCCGCGCCGGCCTTCTCCATCTTCTTGACCGCCTTGTCGTCGCCGGCGCGCGCCAGGATCAGCATGTCGGGACGCGCGAGGCGCGCCGACAGGACGATGAAGAGGTTGTCGGCATCGTTGCCGAGGACCGCGGCCAGGCCGCGAGCGCGCTCGATGCCGGCGGCTTGGAGAATGCGGTCATCGGTCGCGTCGCCGACCAGCGACGGCCACTCGTTCTCGATGCACTCCTCGACGACGTCCTCGGCGCGCTCCACGACGACGAACGGCAGACCCTTGGCGCGAAGCTGCCGGCAGACGGACTCTCCCATGCGGCCGAAGCCGCAGACGATGAAATGGTCGCTCAGGGTCTTCAAAGCCGTGTCCAACCGTCGCTTGCCAAGCCAGGTGCGAAACTGCGCCTGAACGAGGACTTCGCCGAAACTGGCGATACCGTACACGAACACGCCGATTCCCGAAACGAGGTAGAGCATGATGAATGCCCGTCCCGCGACCGTCTTCGGGGCGAAATCACCGAAGCCGACCGTCGTCAGGGTGACGACCGTGGCATACAGCGAGTCGAAGAAAGACCACCCCTCGATCCAGCACAGTCCAGTCGCGCCGACGATCGTCAGCGCGAGGAGCATCGCCAAGAGACGGGTGATTCCCTTCATAAAGACCGGTCCGGTTCGAAACCGTCGAAGTGCCGCACGAAGTACTAACCGTTTTGGGCCGCGGTTACAATGACGCCCCCGGCATCCAGGAGTGCTGGACTACGGATTGCCGAACGGAGACGTCATGACCGGCATCGCATCGAGTCGCGCTGTCACCGCACGATGGATCGTTCTGCTCGCGACCCTCGCCGGGATTCCGTGCGCCCTGTCGTGCGTCGGTCCACGGCGATCGCCGCTCGAGACCTGGAACGTCGGCGAAGACGCGCCTCTTGCGCTCGGCGTCGCGGTCGTTTCGTCGGCCGACGGCGCGCTCGACGAGCTGAGTCTCGCCGGAACGCTGCACCTCTACCGCGGCTCCGGTGCGGCGGCGACAGCGGACGGAACGAGCGCGTTGCCGCCCCACCGCGACCTAAAGCTGCGCATCTCGTTTCAGGCCACGGCGGCGGATCTCGCCGCGCCGGAGGATCTGACGGTCTCCTTCCTGTTCCGCAAGCTGTCACCGCGCCTCATCGGTCCGCGGCTCTATCACGACGGCCGCCTGCACTTGTGGCTCGATGACACGCGTTTCGAGCTGCGCACGCGCGGCAAGCACTCGAGCGACCCGGAGTACTGGGACGAGTCGCGAGCGGTCGAGGTTCCGCTCGGCACGTTCGTCGACATCGCGCGCGCCGGGTCGTTTCGCGGTCGCCTCGGCTGTCTGAGCCCGTTCGCGTTCTCCGCGGCAGAGCTCGCAGCGATCGATGCGCTCGTGAGCGAGCTCGAAGTCGTCGGCATCGACCTCGACAGGCTCGCGCGAGCTGCCGGCGCCGAAGGGTCGACAATCGACGGAGCATCCGACGACGAGGCGGCCGGAACGGGCGGCAGCATCTGGGGCGTGCGCTACGGCGAGCCGTCGTCGAGTCGCAGCCGTATCGTGCAGGTGTCGTCGTACTCCGGCCCACCGGCTCCGATCTACACGCTGCGCCCGACGAACTGGATTCGTTGGCCGAACGCGCGTGGCGACGAGCCGCTGGCCGCCCGGATGGCGGGCTACGAGACCGACGTCGTGCCGGCGCTACCCGCAAAGGACGACGCTCCTGTCCAGCGCGCGTGGGAGATCGCAGGGCTCGCCGCCGCGACCATTCAAGACGAGCTCGGACTCGCACGACGGCCCGACCTCAGCGTCTTCCTGTTCCCGATCGTGACCGAGCAGGCGTGTCGAATCGTGCTGCAGACACCGATCGAACGCGGCGTCGCATTCGGCGTCCCGGAAGTCGACGGCCGGATCTTCGACAAGCACGCAAGCACGCTATTGTGGCTCGCCACGCACGAGACGACCGAGGGCTGTCTGATCCTGCCGTACTTCGGACCGCGCTGCGCCTTGTATCGGTCGAGCCGCAACACGCGCTGGGTCGGCGACGGCATCGCCGAGCTCGTCGCGGCGATCGCACACGAACGCGCACGCGCGGAGGGACGATCGCTGCCGGCTCCCGGAGACGATCTCGACTGGTTGCTCGACGAGTGGGACGGCGGCGTTCGCGCCGTGCGACTCGACGACTGGCTGACGATTCGGCCGCCGGCCGTCGGCGACAGCGATCCGTCGACGGCAACGAAGACGCCGGAGATCTCCGACAAGACGCGCTACCTCGCCGCGGAGTACCTGTGCCACCGCTGGTACGAGAGCGCGCGAGAGAGGGGCCACCGACGGCCGATCGCCGCGCTCGTCGAGTGGCTGAGCGGCTTTCCGGCCGGCCCGACGTATCCCGAGCTCGTCGGACGCATGGCGCGGCTCGGTGGCTTCGACGTCGCACAGGCGGCGCGCGCCGTACCCCTACAGGCGGCTCTGCAGTATCACGCGGAGAAGTGGCAGCGGCTCGGCTGGGAGGCGGGAACGCTGGGACCTACGAGAGCAGCAGCTCCAAGTCCTCCCGCTCCAGGTGCTTCATCAGCCGCCCATCGGCGCCGATGATCTCCTCGGCCAACTGGCGCTTCGACTCCTGGAGCTCGAGCACCTTCTCCTCGACCGTACCGCGCGCGATGATTCGGTACGCGAACACCTTGCGCTCCTGACCGATGCGGTGCGCGCGATCGATCGCCTGCGCCTCGACCGCCGGGTTCCACCACGGGTCGAGCAGGAACACGTAGTCGGCAGCGGTCAGGTTGAGGCCGAGCCCGCCGGCCTTCAGGCTGATCAGGAAGAGCTGGCAGTCGGGGTCGTCCTGGAACTCCGCGACCTTCGCCGCACGATCGCGCGTGCGGCCGTCGAGGTAGGCGTACCGCGTGCCGTCCGCGTCGAGGCGCTCGCGCAGGATCGCGAGGAACTTGGTGAACTGCGAGAAGACCAGCACCTTGTGCCCCTCGTCGCGAATCTCGCGCAGCGACTCGAACAGGATCTCGAGCTTCGCGCTCGGCGCCGCCTTCTCCTCGGCATCGAAAAGCCCTGGGTGGCACGCGGCCTGGCGCAGCCGCAATAGCGCCTCGAGGATCTGGATCTTCGCACGCCCGAGGCCCTGATCGCGGACCTTCGACAGGAGACGCGTGCGGTAATACTCGCGGATCTCGTCGTAGACGCGCTGCTGACGCGGCTCGAGGTCACAGAACAGCGTTTGCTCGACACGGGCGGGCAGGTCGGTCGCGACCTCCTCCTTCGTTCGCCGCAGGATGAGCGGCCGCAACGCACGGGCCAACGTGCGACGCGCCTCCGGGTCGCTGCTGTCGCTCGACAGCGCGTCGAGCGCCTTCGACCGCCCGAGCATCCCCGGGTTGAGAAACTCGAAGAGGCTCCACAGCTCACCGAGGTGATTCTCGACCGGCGTACCGCTGAGCACCAGACGATGGCGGCCATCGAGCAGCCGCGCGGCCTTCGCCGATGCGCTCGCTGCATTCTTGATCGCCTGCGCTTCGTCGAGGATCACGTAATCGAACCTCACATCCTTCAAGAACGGCGCGTCGCGTCGCAGCGTGCCATACGTCGTCAGCACGAGGTCGTACTCGGCGAGCGCCTCCGGCTCCTTCGGACGATTCGTGCCGACGTGGTCGAAGACCAGCAGCTCCGGCGTGAAACGCGCAGCCTCCGCCCTCCAATTGAAGAGGAGCGACTTCGGCACGACGATCAGCGTCGGCAGGTGGTCCCGCGTCCGCTGCCGCGTCGACTCCCGCGTCTTGCGACGGCCGCGCTTCTTCGCGGATCGTACGTGACGGCGCGCCTCGAGCCATGCGAGCACCTGCACGGTCTTTCCGAGCCCCATGTCGTCCGCGAGGCAGCCCCCGAAGCCGAAGCGCTCGAGAAAGCCGAACCAGCCGAGGCCGTGCTTCTGGTACGGGCGCAGCTCGCCTTGAAAACACCCGGCGGGCTCGGCGGGCTCCACGCCGTCGAAATCGCGCAGCGCGTCGCGCGCCTTCTCGAACGTCGCGTCGATCGACGGTGCGTCCTGCTCCGCCAGCAGCGCGTCGAGCAGCACGACCTGACTGGCCCGGAAGCGAATCGCCCCGTCCTGCACCTCCGCCGCCGCCAGCGCCACAGAGTGCTTGCGTAGCCAATCGGCGGGCAGCATGCCGATCGTTCCGTCGCCGAGCACGATCGTGTCGCGGCCGGCACGCGCGGCCTCGAGGACGGCGGGCAGCGCGACCGTTTCATCGCCGAACGCGACGTCGCCGCTCAGGTCGAACCAGTCGATCCCGGACTGGACCTTGATGTCGAACGACGACGGTTGGCGATAGACCTTGCCCGCCGCCTCGACGTGCCAACCATCCGCGACTAGCCGCGCGACGACTCGCGACAGCTGCCCCGGAATGAGCTGCAAGTCCACCTCGTCGAAGACGCGCTGGCTGACGAGTGTCCGCGTCGGCTCCCGCAGCCCGAGCTCCAGCAGTCTCTCGCGCGCTTGCGACTCCGCCGCCGAGTCGCGCCGCAGGATCTCCCGAGTCGCAGGGAGAAACAGATGCTCGCCGTCATCCGCCGCGGCGACGATGTGGTCGTCGTACCGGAACGAGATCCGCGCACGCAGCCGCGGGTGCTTGCGAGTGTCGCCCTCGGCCTCCTCGACCCGCAGCCGAGGGCGACACTCGGCGGTGACCTCGGCGGAGCGCAACTCCTCTGGCCAGTCGACGTGCGGCAGCCGCGGGAAGCTCCACAGGACTTCGAGGAGCGCCGTGTCGTCCGCGCGGGGAATCCGCAGCGGGCCGTCGGTGCGCAGCGTCGAGATCCACGGCCAGTGCCCCTCGCTCGAGAGTCGCGCGACGCGACCTCGCGCGACGATCCAGCCGGGAACGAGCATCGCGGGCTCGGCGAGGTCCATCTCTTCGTCACCTCGACGCAGCAGACCTCCGAGAAGCCAGTCGCCGCCGGCGCCCTCGACGGAAGCTCCCCCGCGTCGAGCGTCGTCGGCGCGAATGCGGAGACCAGGCACCCACGGCGGGCCCTCGTCGAGCTCGATCGCAACCCACTCACGCTCGCTGTCCTCCGACTCGCGATAGCAGAGTCGACCGCTCCGTGCCAGGAGCGGAAGGAGAAACTCGGCGTGCTTCGCTCCGACGGTCGTGCCCTCGTCGCGCCGCCGATCCCAGTAGCTGAGGTACGGATCCTCCACGCCAGCGAGGTGGACGCTGATCTCGCGATCGATCGGATCGTCCGAGAGCTCGCCCAGTTGGTCGACGTCCCGAGATCGCCTGGCCGGCCCCCAGCTACCGTTCGCCTTGCGCGTCCGCTTCCAGACGCGGACCACGATGCCGCCGTCCACGGTCGGATCTCCGTCGAAGTCGAAGTCGTCTTCGAGCTCGATCGTGTAGCGGATCTCGGTGTTCGCCGCCGAAGCTCGAGCCGGGGAGCGCGCGGCGCCGCAGTCGTCCCGGAGCGACTCCAACTGCCGACGCCACCGCGGACGCGGCCGCCATTTTCCTCCCAGGCCGTCGATCAGGCCGGCGACCCAGTCCGGAAGCGTCCAGGGCCCCTGCCGCCGGCACAGCGCGATCGTGTACAACATCGCGCAAACGTGGCGGCACAGGCCGTGGGGTTGCCGGTCATCGCACGTGCAGCTGCAGCCGATCGATTCTCCCCGCAGCTCGAGTGCCGCCGTCTCGTACCGAGCCCCCACCGTGGCGACGACGTGGGAGTCATCCGCCGGAGTGATCGTGTGAACGAGGTCCGCCTTGACCAGCTCGACCCCTTCGTCCCACGCCTCCCGTCCGCACGTCTCGCGCATCGCCTCGAACGCCGGCACCCTCACTCCTCCTCGGCAGACTCGTCCCGCAGAAACCCGGCAGTCCGACCTGACGACGAGCTGCCGTCGACGTCGAAGCTCCGGTAAGATGTCCACATGATAGCCTCACGCGCCTTCCTCGCCACTGCCGTCCTCTGCGCTGCCGCGCTGTCGCTCTCCGCTCCGGCCGCGTCAGCTCAGGTCGTACTCCATAGCGACGCGTACGCGTTCTCCGGCCCGTATGCGGCGCCGAACGTCGTCCGCGACGCCGAGGGTACGCTCTACTGCGCGTCGATTCGTGAGAACGACGTGTCGCAGCGCGAGCTGATCGTGCACTCGTCGGACGACGACGGCGCGTCGTGGGAGTGGGAGCCGGTCGTCATCAACGACGCCGCGTCGGGGCTGACGCCTCCGGAGCCGACGAACGGCTGCGCCCTCGCGATCGATGATCGCGGTGTCCTCCACATCACTTGGGGCAATTACTACTACCCGTCGAGCTACCGGCAGTTCTACAGGAACTACGACCCGGCCTCCGGCGACACGTCGGAGATCTTCGACGTCTCCGCGTGGACCGGTGCGGCGCGGACGGCGCGCACGGCCGCGATGGGCATCACCGTCGACGACGACAGCATCGTCTGGCTCGTCGCGCATGGACCGCGGTCGTGGGTCGAGCAGCTCGCCCACAGCGCTCGACCGTACGCGGAGGGCCTCGAGTTCGTCGACGACGGCGCGATCTCGCCGAGCGCGAGCGCGCAGTCGAGCCGTATCGCGCTCGACACGGCCGGACGCGTGCACTGCACGTTCTACCGCAACATCGGCGCCGGCCAGTACGAGCACCGCATCTACGATCCGGCGTCCGGCTGGAGCGACAGCGTCAACCTCGGCAATGTGGCACCGCCGAACGACCTGTGGGGATGTCTCGCGACAGACGCCCTCGGCAACGCCCACGTGCTGCTCGTCGAGGACGGAACGTCCGATTCCGCGATGTGGCGATTCGCGTACCGACGCTGGAACGAAGCCGACGGCTGGGGCGAAGCGACGACGTTGATGAACGTCGCGTTCGAGGACCACTCCGGCATCGCGAACTACAAGATCTTCGCGCTCGCGTGCGACGAGACCACCGGTCGCGTCACAGCGCTCTATCGCAACCTGCCGCGCGGCGGCGCGCTCGGCTGGGCCGAGAAGGACCTCGACGACGACGAGTTCGGCGAGTTCCACGAGCTCGCCCCGCCGACGATCGGCCAGCACGAGTACTACGCCCCGACGCTCCGCGGCAGCCTGTATCCGGAATTCAACCGCGCGAGCGCCGGCCGGCACGCCACGTGGCAACATCGCCCGCAGCAGGGCGTGCCGCCGTACGCATTGGTCTTCGCGGCGCTCGACGAGTCGACGCCGACGCCGCGTTTTCGTCGCGGCGAGGCCGATGACAACGGCGCGCTCAACCTGACCGACGCGGTATTCGGCCTCTCCGCGCTGTTCATTCCCGGCTCGCCGATGCCGACGTGTCTCGACGCGGCCGACTCGAACGACGACGGGGAATTCAACCTCTCCGACGGCGTCTACTCGCTGAACGCGCTGTTCGCTGGCGGTCCCCCACCCCCGGCGCCCGGATCGCTCGAATGCGGCGTCGACCCGACCGTTGACGATCTCGACTGCGCTCGTTACGACAGTTGCTGATCGGGACCGGTCCGATCGACGCTCCCGAATACCGCCCTCTCGTCACGCTCACTCGGAGATCTAGCGTTGCTGTTCTTTGCCCGCGGTTCGAAAGACGACTGTCTCGACGACAACGCGCTGCGCGAGGGCTTGACCGCCGCGCTGGATGCGATCGGCCCCCGCAACAAGGTCATCGCCGTCCCGCCGGACTTCACCCGAGTGCACTCCTTCGGCGGCGATCTGACTCGATACGCATGGCAATACTACGGCGACCGTCTCACCGATGTGCTGCCCGCCCTCGGGACGCACACGGCGATGACGGACGAGCAGATCGCGGCGATGTTCGGCGATGTGCCCCGCTCGCTGTTCCGCGTCCACGATTGGCGCGGCGGCATCCAGACGATGGGAACCGTGCCCGTCGGTTTCGTCCGGAAGGTCTCGGAGGGCAAGATCGACTACGATTGGCCGGCTCAGATCGCTGACCTGCTCGCCGATGGCGGGCATGACTTGATCCTCTCGATCGGACAAGTCGTGCCCCACGAGGTCATCGGCATGGCGAACTACAACAAGAACATCTTCGTCGGCACGGGCGGATCGGAGGGCATCAACAAGAGTCACTTCCTGGGTGCGGCCTACGGCATGGAGCGAATCATGGGCCGTGCCGACACGCCCGTGCGGGCCCTGATGGACTACGCCAGCGAGCAGTTCACCGCCCACCTCCCCATCGTCTACGTGCAAACCGTCGTGGCCCCGAACGCCGACGGCGGCCTGGACGTGAAGGGACTCTTCGTCGGCGACGATCGCGAGTGCTTCGAGCGGGCCTCGGCGCTGTCTCTCGAGGTCAACTTCAAGATGCTCGACGAGCCCCTGAGCAAGGTCGTCGTCTATCTCGACCCGGCGGAGTTCAAGAGCACCTGGCTCGGCAACAAGGCCGTCTATCGCACGCGCATGGCGATCGCCGACGATGGCGACCTGATCGTCCTGGCTCCCGGCGTGCGTGAGTTTGGCGAGGATGCCGAGATCGACCGCCTCATCCGCGAGTACGGCTACGTGGGGACCCCGGAGATCCTCGCGGCCGTGAAGGCGAACGACGACCTGCGACAGAACCTGAGCGCCGCCGCCCACCTGATTCACGGGTCGTCCGAGGGGCGCTTCCGGATCACGTACTGCCCCGGGCACCTGACCCGCGACGAGATCGAAGCGGTCAACTTCCGCTACGCGGATCTGGACGAGATGACCCGCAAATACTCACCCGACGCCCTGAAGGACGGCCTGAACACGCTGCCCGATGGGGAACAGGTGTTCTTCATCTCCAACCCGGCACTCGGCCTGTGGGCCTACCGCGGCCGTTTCGCCGAGTAGCAGCCCGGGCTGACCGCCGAACGGGCCTGGAAAAACGGGCCTCAAACCGTTAATACTGCGGCTCCTCCGAGATCGTTGCGGCGCGGTAGCGGAGCCTGACCCCGCTTCAGCTAATGTCCTGGCGTGATCCGATCTGGTGAGGGAAGAGCAGCCATGGTGGAAACTCCGAAGTTCGACCTGTCCGGCAAGACGGCGGTGGTCACGGGCGGTGGCGGTATTCTGTGCGGCTGCATGGCCGACGCGTTGGCCGCCTGCGGTGCGAGCGTCGCCGTGCTCGACCTGCGCGAGGAAGCCGCCGAAGCGACAGCCGAGGCCATCGTCCAGAGCGGTGGGCAGGCCAAGGGCTACGCCTGCAACGTGCTCGAGATGGGCAGCCTGCAGGCTGCGAACACCGCGATCGAAGTCGATTTCGGCCCGGTCGACATCCTCGTCAACGGGGCCGGTGGGAACCACCCGAAGGGCACGACCTCGAAGGAGCACCTCGCCGCCGAGGACCTCGAGAAGACCTCCGAGGACCTCGTCACGTTCTACGACCTCGATCCCGCGGGAATCGAGTTTGTCTTCAACCTCAATTTCCTGGGAACGTTGCTCCCCACGCAGGCATTCACGCGGAACATGGCAGCGTCGGGAAAGGGCGTCGTAATCAACATCTCGTCGATGAACGCGTTCACGCCGCTCACCAAGATTCCCGCCTATAGCGGCGCCAAGGCGGCCGTGAGCAACTTCACGCAGTGGCTCTCCGTCCACATGAGCAAGGTGGGCATCCGCGTCAACGCGATCGCCCCGGGGTTCTTTCTGACCGACCAGAACCGTCGCCTCCTCACCGAGGAGTCGGGAGAGCTGACGGCAAGGGGACAGACCATCGTGTCCCATACCCCCATGGGACGATTCGGCCGTGCCGAGGACTTGGTGGGCGCGCTGTTGTGGTTGGCGGACGACGAGGCCGCGGGCTTCGTGACCGGTACCGTGATCCCGGTCGACGGCGGCTTCTCGGCGTTCAGCGGTGTGTAACAGACCTGTTCCGTAGGCGGGGCGTAAACAAGGAAGGCGCGAGACATGGCAGCGGAAAACACGGGCAATGCGGACATCGGCTTGATTGGTCTCGCGGTGATGGGCGAGAACCTCATCCTCAATATGGAGGACAAGGGGTTTACCGTGGCGTGCTTCAATCGCACGACCAAGAAGGTCGAGGACTTCATCGCCGGCCGCGCCGCGGGCAAGAACATCATCGGCTGCTTCACGCCGGAAGAGCTCTG
>CAYMRB010000292.1:0-13071 GCA_964392615.1 uncultured Planctomycetia bacterium
CCCCATTAACCGATAGCCGCGGTCCGGTAACAAGCCGAAACGAATGTCCACGCGCGCTCCACATCCTCCGGCGCGACTCGCGCTCGCAACCCTGCTGTCGCTCGTCGTCGTCGCCTCCGCCGCCAGCGCACAGCCGGACCCGCTGCCGCAAGATCGCGGCTTGCCCGGTCTCGCGATGTCGCTGCGCCGCCTCGGCGTGTCGGCGTCCGTTCTCTACATCACCGCGCACCCCGACGACGAGAACAACGGCCTGCTCGTGTGGCTGCGGCGCGGTCGTGGCCTGCGCACCGGGCTGCTGACGCTGACGCGGGGAGAGGGCGGCCAGAACGAGATCGGCCCCGAGCTCGGAGAAGCGATCGGCGTCCTTCGCACCGAGGAAGTGCTCGCCGTTCACCGCTGGGACGACGCCGAGCAGTTCTTCTCGCTGGCGTACGAGTTCGGCTACAGCTTCAGCGTCGAGGAGACGTTCGCAAAATGGGGGCGCGAGGCAACGCTCGGCGATATCGTTCGCGTCGTGCGGACCTTCCGCCCCGACGTGATCGTGACGATGATGCCGACCGGCGCAGGGGGCGGGCAGCACCACCAGGCGTCGGCACGTCTCGCCATGGAAGCGTTTCGCGCTGCGGCCGACGAGACGCGTTTCGCCGCGCAGATCCGCGATGATGGTCTGCGACCGTGGCAGGCGATACGCCTGTTTCACGCGCCGTTCGTGCGGCGGGGATCGGAGCCGCCGGCCGATGCGATCCGCGTCGCGATCGGCGACCACGACCCGTGGCTCGGCATGTCGTACGCCGAGTTCGGCGCGATCGCCCGCAATAGCCATCGCTGCCAGGGCATGAACTCGCCGCCGCAACCGGGGCCGCAGGATGCGTGGTTGATCCCCGCTCTGTCGGCGACCGGGACGGCGTCGGGGGATCGACCGCCTACCGCCATTCTCGACGGTATCGACACGACGATCGCCGGCTGCGCAGCGCGCCTCGCGACGGCCGTCGGCGAGTCCGTACCGTCCTTCGTCGAGCGCGGCCTGCACCAGCTCGAGACGGTCGCGGATCGCGCGCGGGAGAGCTTCGCGAACGGACGGCTCGACGATGTTCCGAGGGATGCCGCGAACGGCCTCGACCTGGTGCGCGCGCTGCGTCAGGCGCTGCGTCGATCGACCGTGCCGGCTGCCATCGCGGCGGAGCTCGACGGAATGCTCGCCGACGAGGAGCGGGATTGGAACGACGTCGCGGCGCGTTCCGTTCATGTCACGGTCGAGGCGGTCCTCACCGCCGACGGTGATGGAACCGCGCCGGATGGCATGGTCACGCCCGGCGAGACGTTCGCGTTCGAGACGCGCGTCGTCCATGGCGGTCGCGGCAGCATCGATCTCGTCGTCGTCGATGTGCTCGCTCCGGACGGCTGGGCGATCGAGAAGCTCTCGGGCGACGCCGGCAAGCTCGCGTACAACGAGATCGGCGCCTACCGCCACCGCGTCACCGTGGCTCGCGACGCGACGCCGAGCGGGACGCACTGGTACCGGGATTCCATCGATGAGTACCGCTTCTCGACACGCGCCGAAGCGGCCGCCTCGCTGCGCCCTTTCGCGCCGCCGCCGGTTCGCGCCGTGGTTCGCTACCGCGTGAACGGCGTCGAGGCGACGATCGCGGTCGACGTTCGACATCGCTGGTTCGATCCCTCCGTGGCGAAGCATCGCTCGATGGCGATCAAGGTCGTGCCTGAGCTGTCGGTTCGGATCGAGCCGCGGATCGTGGTGGTCCCGGTTCACGCAGCGTCCAAGACGCGTCGCGTCGACGTCTCCGTCGAGCACTTGGCCGCCGCCGCGACCACGGTAGCCGTCGCGCTTTCGGTTCCGGACCGATGGCGCGTGAGTCCGGCGAGTCGCGACGTCGAGGTGTCACGTGAGAACGAGAACGTGACGGTGTCGTTCGACGTGTCACCGCCCGACGACATCGCTCCGGGAGCGTGGAGCGTCACGGCGTCGGCAGCGGTCGCCGGCCGGACGTATCGCTCCGGTTTCCAGCGCGTCGCCTATCACCACATCGAGCCGCGTCACCTGTACCGGGGCGCCGTCGCCGAGGTGAAGGTGCTCGACGTGCGCATGGCGCGGGGTCTCGTCGTCGGCTACGTCATGGGAGTGGGGGACCGAGTGCCCGAGGCGATCGAGAGCCTGGGCGCACGGGTCGTGCAGCTCGAGTCCGACGACCTCGCCGCGGACCTGTCGCGGTACGACGTCATCGTCACCGGGATCCGCGCGTACAAGGACCGTCACGACCTCATCGCTCGGAACGCGCGCCTTCTCGAGTACGTCCGCTCCGGCGGCGTGCTCCTCGTTCAGTACAACAAGTACGAGTTCAACCGCGCGCAGTACGGGCCGTATCCGGTCGCGATCGCGCGACCCCACGATCGCGTCACGGACGAGAACGCTCCGGTGAAGATCCTCGCGTCCGAGCACCCGATCTTCACGACGCCGAATCGTATCGCTGACGCCGACTGGCAGGGCTGGCGCCAGGAACGCGGCCTGTACTTCCTCCGCGAGTGGGATGAACGCTGCGTGCCGCTTCTCGAGATCGCTGATCCGTTCGAGTACAACCCCGGGGCGAAGCGCGGCGCGTTGGTCGTCGCCGAGCACGGCGACGGCCTGTGGATCTACACAGGGCTGGGTTTCTTCCGCCAGCTTCCGGCCGGCGTGCCGGGGGCGTACCGTCTCTTCGCGAACCTGCTCAGCCTGGCCGATCGCAGCACGGATTGATCATGTGGCGAACGATTCCGATTCTGCTGACCGCCGTCGTCGTCGCGCCGCTCGCTTGCCGACGCGTACCCGATTCGAGCGCCGTCACGCTGTCGACGGACTGGGAAGAGATCGCCCCCGCAGTTCCCGCGTCGGGTGACTCGCCCTGGTGGCGCGGGCCTGCCGGCGACGGAAAGTTCGGCCATCAGGACGTGCCGCTGTCGTGGAGCGAGACGGAGAACGTCGTCTGGAGGGCGGCGGTGCCGGGGCGTGGCCATTCGACGCCGATCGTCTGCGGCGATCGCGTCATCGCCTACACGGCCGATGAAGACCGCGAGGAGCACATCGTGCTGTGCTACGCCCGCGACACGGGCAGCGAGCTGTGGCGAACGGTGACGCACGTCGGCAGCCTCATGTATCGTCACACCAAGAACTCGCACGCCTCGGCGACACCGGCGTTCGACGGCGAACGGCTCTTTGTCGTCGCCATCCAGGACGGCGGCGTGCGAGTGAGCGCCCTCGACCTCGCCGGCGACATTCGCTGGCAGACGAAGGCGGGTGACTTCAAGTCGCGCCACGGCTACGGATCGTCCCCCGTTCTGTGGAGGTCGTTCGTCATCGTCAACGGCGACAACCATCGCGGCGGTTTCGTCGCGGCGCTCCACCGCGCGACGGGCGAGATCGTCTGGCGCGCGCCGCGACCGGACGAGGCAAGCTTCGGCACGCCGATCGTCGGGGACGTCGCAGGTCGCAGCCAGCTTCTTCTCAGCGGCGCGGGCATCGTCGCGAGCTACGATCCGCGTACGGGAGAGCGCCTCTGGTACTGCGCGGGGCCGTCGCGAGTCACGGCAGCGACGATGGCCTTCGGCGGAGATCTCGTATTCGCGAGCGGCGGTTACCCCGACAAGGAGATCCTCTGCATCCGCGCCAACGGATCGGGCGACGTGACGGGATCGCACGTCGTGTGGCGTACGCGACGCGGCGTCGCTTACGTGCCGTCTCCGCTCCTGCACGACGACCGACTCTACGTCGTTGCCGACAACGGTATCGTCACGTGCTTTCGCGCCGCGGACGGCGAGGTCGTCTGGAAGGACCGCCTGCGCGGCGAGTTCAGCGCCTCGCCCGTGCTGATCGACGGCCGGATCTTCGTCGTCGACGAGTCGGGCACGACTCATGTTTTCGCGGCGGGCGACGCGTTCGAGCTCCTGGCGGCGAACCGGCTCGGCGACGCGGGCTTCGCGTCACTCGTCGTAGGCGGCGGGAGGATCTTCCTGCGCACGGGCACTGCCCTGTATTGCATCGGCAAGCGGTAGCTCGGCCCAGAGCTGCGATCGACCCCAAAAGGACTCGAATAAGGAACCCCTCGAACCGGTGGGCCCGAGGGGCTCTTCTCTTGTCTCTCAGCTCTCCATTGTCCCGCTCGTGTCGGCTCGCATCAACGCCCTATCCGAAGATCACGCGGGCTCTTCGAGCGGCGCTCCAGCGTCGAGAGCGGGACCGTGGGCGGCTTACTCGCAGGGCGTCGGCGAGTCGCCAACCAGCGGCGTACCCCCCTGGAACAGGTAGTTCAGAAGGTACGTGGGATCGGCGATGTCGAGAGCTCCGTCGCCGTTCACCTCCGCGGCCGCCGGGCACGCGATCTCTCCGCCGCTGAACAGGTGTTGCAGGATGACGACCGCATCGGTCAGGTCGACCGCTTCATCGCCATTCGAGTCGCCGCGGCCGACCAGATTCGCGCTGCACGAGGCGTCGTTGAGGAACACGCGGGCCTGATTGCTGTCCTCGGTCGTGCACGCGATGTCGACCGCGCCGTCGTTGTTGAGGTCGCCGACCGCGAGGACCGCGCCGCGCGAGAGTCCGGTCGACACGGACACACCGTCTCGCCAGTTCGGACCGTCTTCGGCCTCGTAGCCGACGAAGACCTCGTAGTTCGTCGAGCTGCCCACGGACAGCGTGGCGACGTCGAGTCGACCGTCGCTGTTCATGTCGGCGAGCTCGACAAACCGGACGGTGCCGCGCACGGGAAGCTCGCGCGTCGCACGCGCCGGAAAGCGGAACGTCTCGTCGCCGAAATCGCGGCCGAAGTAGACGGAGACCCGCGCGCCGTCGGCTGCGAACAGCTCCGAGCGCCCGTCGCCATCGATGTCCGCCGCGCGGAATCGATGTCCGGGGCCGCTCCGCAGGTTTCCTCGCACCGGCGCCAGGAACGCGCCGGTGCCCCTGCCGCGCAGGATCGCTACCGCCGTCCCGGAGCCGACGGCGATGTCCGAATGCCCGTCGCCGTCGTAGTCGCCAACCGCGAGCATGTGACCCGGCGTCGATGTCGAGTGGAGCCAGCCCGCCGAGAAATTCCGACCGCCCTCGTTCAACACCAGGACGTGACGGCCCTGGAAGAAGTTGATCGCGACGATGTCCATGCGGCCGTCCTCGTTGAAGTCGGCCTTGTCGATGTGCCAGACGCCGCCTCCGAACGCTCCGACGTTGACTCGGGTGACGGCGCCGAAGAACGGCGTGTCCGGGCCGTTGCGCTGACCGAAGTAGAACATCACCTCGCGCGACTGGAAGCCGACGATGGCCGCGTCATCGATGCCGTCGTCGTTGAAGTCCGCGATCTGCATGTCGAATCCCACGTCCCACGGCGAGTTGATGCGAACGACGCGCGCGAAGCCTCCGTTCCCGCGACCCATGTAGAAGTGCAGGCCGACGGTCAGGTCGAGGTTGTCGTCGCCGTCGAAGTCGTGGAACAGGCACATGCCGAAGTTGTTGGCGACGCCGAAGGGCCTCTGCGCCTCGAACCCCGGGAGACACGGATCTTGGGCATAGACCGTGCCGCATGCGACGAGAGCCACGAGCGCGGCGCAGAGCCGGCGTGAAAGAAGTGCGTGGGTGGTGAAGTCGGTCATGGAGTCCTCGAAGGAGCGAATGTGCTTCCGGTGGTAAGGGTCACTCGCAATCGGGCGGCGTCTCGCAACCGAGGTCGATATCGGCCGGCCTGTCGCTCGATCCGCATTCCGGGAAGGGCGCGGCCGGAGCCGGGCCACCGAAGAAGTTGAAGTTCAGCATCGAGATTGCGTCTGCGACGGCGCCGGTGATGCCACCGTCGACGTCGACATCGCAGGCCGCACCACACGGCGGCGGCGGGCCGCCGGCGAAGTTGAAGTTGAGCAGGAAGACCGCGTCGCTCACCTGCCCGGCGAAGATCCCGTCGCCGTTGCAGTCGCCGCGTAGGAACGGGCCGATGGTCACCGTCTCCTCGCAGACGTTCGGGACGCTCGCGTCATAAGCCAACGTGTACGTGCCCGCGCTGCTCGAGAACCCCGATACGGCGACGAAGTAGCGTCCGGGAGTCAGGTCGGCGAAGACCTCTGAGAGCAAGCCGCAAGTATCGTCGTTCTGCATGATCAGCGTGCCGTTCGAGTCGAACAGGCAGAGCCACGGATCGTAGGAGGCCGCGCCTCCATCCCTGCAGAACGTGAAGGTGTAGGTGCCGGCCTCGCAGGCGTCGAATCCGTACACGTCTCCCACGCTCGCCGTCACCGCTCCCCGCACGGTGCCGACGGCTGTCGTCGGCTGGAGGTCGTCCAGCTGATCCAGAGACCTGCGGTTGCAGTCTACGCGTATCGGGCAAGGGGCCGGGGCTCGGGAGTATCCGAGGGAGTAGTTTCCGGCGCTCTGCCCGTCGCCGGATACGGCCACGACGTACTCGCCGGGATCAAGGGCCGTGATGATCTGCGAGCGCTGACCGCAGGCGCTGTCATTCTGTGCGACGACTCCGCCCCGACCGTCGAGCAGGCAGAGGACAGTGTCGAAATCCGCTGTGGCACCGTCCGCGCAGAACGAGAACGTGTAGCATGCCGTCATCTCGACCGTGAACTGGTACGCGCGGCCGGTCTCCGTCAACACCGATCCCGACGCGATCTGCGGCACCGTCGTCGGCGTGAGACGCCCGCCATCGAACATGCGTCGCCCGTTGCAGACGAACTCCAGCACGGCTGGCGGTTCGATCCAGGAATACTCGAGGGTGTAGCTGCCGGAGTTCGAGCCCGATGCGGACACCGCGATGACGTACGTGCCCGGGTCCAGAAGGGGCTGCATCTGCGAGAGGCGTCCGCACGAATCGTCGCTCTCCGAAACGACCACACCCGCGTCATCGAGGAGGCAGAGGGTCGAGTCGAACTCCGCGTTGCCGGCCTCCGAGCAGAACGAGAACGTGCACAAGCGCTGCTCCGTGACCTCGAACGGGAACATCTCTCCGTTGCTCCGACCGATGCTGCCGGTGACGGTCTGCGGGTCGGTCGACGGCGCGATCGCTTCTCGCACCAGGAGAGAGCGCTGGTTGCACGAGCGACACTCGTTCGCCACGTCGGCGTAGCTCGCCAGTCTGAAGTTCCCCGAAGCGTCATCGGCGCCCGAGATCGCGAGCGAGTAGGCACCGGGCTCGAGGGTCGCGCTGATCTCGGACGGCTCATCGCACGCGTTATCGTTCTCCGAGACGAGCTCGCCTGCGCCGTTGAACAGACACATGTGCGTGTCGAACTCGGCGCTGCCGCCCAGCGAGCACATCGAGAACGTGTACGTTCCCGTCTCACACACGACGACGCCATAGACATCTCCGCGCGTGGTCGTGACCCGGCCCGGAGTCACCTGAGCACGAAGGATGCCCCCGGGAGACGTGCCGTCACCTCCCAGCGCCGAGATGGCGTAGGGCAGCGATATCTGCCTCTGCACCGCTCCCGCGCGATTCAGCACTTGAATAGACGATCCCGTGTCGACATAGATTTCGCCGCCGAACGCGGCGAGCCCGCTCGGCCCGGCGACCGGTGCTCGAAAGCTATTGGTGACCGCGCCCGTGGCAGGGTCGATCTCGAAGATCCGTTCCTCACCGTCGCGGCGGCCAGCGACGAGGAGAGCATCGGGGCCGCCGATCCCCGTGAGCCCGTCGGCGAGATCGACGCTGGGGTCCAACGCGTCGACATCCAAGATCCGCGTGTACAAATCGACCGTCGCGTCGAAGACGATGATGTCGTCCTCCGTCGCATCGAGCACGAAGACCTCGTCGCCGAGCACGGCGAGGCCGTTGTAGTTGCCCGATCCGATCGGGATCAGATCCTCGTCGACGGCGGTGCCGGTATCGGGGTCGATCTCGTACAACGAGTCGCCTCCGTTGCCGTCGAAGAACCAGATACGTCGACCGTCGAAAGCGAGGCCTTCCGCTCCCACGGCCCCCGTTTCGGGTGCCCTGAAGCGGCCGATTTCGCTGCCGTTCGCCGGATCGATCTCGACGATGTCGCGCGATCCTTCTCGCGGCAAGGCGAACAGGCCGAATCCCTCGATCGGCAGCCCCGGCCGCAGAGATCCGGAGTGGGTGGTTTGACGACCGTTGCAGGTGTCTTGCGCCGCGCTCGGTTGCGGGAACAGGAGCCCGAACGCAGCTGTCACCAAGATCCACTTGGCAGCGCGTCTACGACAGGATCCCACGCCAAAACGACTCGAACCGAACATCACAAGACCTCTGTTGCGCCCCCAGCGATCCCTCGACGTGCTGGACGACCTCCTACTCCACAGCCACCCATACTAGCCCCTGCAACGCAGAGGGGGCAACGAACAAATGCCCGCTCGCGCGAATCAGCGGCGCAGTCCCTCTGCCGGGTCGCGTCGGGACGCGCGGACGGCCGGGATGATGCTCCCGAGCAGTCCGGCGAGCACGGTCGAGACGATGATGAAGGCCAAGTCTTCGGTCTGCATCCGCACCGGGATGTGGTCGAGGTAGTAGACGTGTTCGGGGAAGACCTCGAACCCGGTAAGGATCTCGATCCACCGTTGGACGCCGTTGATACCCAAACAATACGTGACCCCGTAGAGCGTGCCGAGCGCCATGCCGGTGAGGCAGATGCTCGATCCGACGGCGAAGTACACGCTCGCCACTCCGCGTGTGGAGGCGCCAAGCGACTGCATCACGCCGATATCCCGGGTCTTCTCGACGACCTGGACCGTCAAGATGATGAAGATCATGAAGCCTGCGAACAGGACGACGACGCCGAGGATGATGCTGACTATCACCTTCTCGACCTTGACCGCGTTCAAGAGCTGAGCGCGAGCCTCCCGCCAGGTCTGGGTCTTCACGAACAGGACGTCGTTCTCTGCAAGCCTCGCCTCGATGCGTCCGCGCAAGTCGGCGAGCTCTTCCTCGCCTTCGTACTCGCGTTCGGCCATGACCCGCACGCCGGTCACTCGCTGCGCTCGGCCGCTCTCGTCCGCGCCGAGACGGAGAAACTGGCTCGCGTCCTGCAGTGACATGACGATGCCCTTGGCGTCGAGGTCATAGAGCCCGGTCTTGAAATAGCCGGCGACGAGGAACTCCTGACCGCGCGGAATCGGATCCGTCGGCGAGATCGACGTCAATCGGATGCGGGCGCCGGGCAGGAGGAGCTCGCGGCGGAAGCTCTCGACCCCGACGAGGACCGGCGGCAACCCCTCGATCGACGGGAATCGAGGCGGTTCGGCGAGTCCGGCCGCTTCGATTCGCGGCAGCCAGATGCCCTTCTCCAACCACTCGCGAGAGAACACGCCCTCGAGAGTTCGCGGATGCACCTCGAAGTAGCGGCGGGCGACCTCCCTCGACGGCTTGAACCACGGCGCGTCTTCGAGGCCCGGCGGATAGCTCGGCGTTCGCGGTACGGCGGCGACCGACCTCTCGAGGTCTTGGCGCGACAGCTCGTTGTCGAAGTCCATCGCGATCAGGAAGCGATCCTCCGTTTCCTGGTCGAGGGCCGGGTTGACGCCGCGGTGGTAGAGCGCGAAGGTCTCGACGATCGGCGCGGTCCGGCGGACGCCGGGGACCGAAGCGAGGATCTCCTCGACGCGGTGGGGCTCTTCGAGCCCGATGAACATCGTGCTCTCGATCTTGATATCGCTCGTCGTGCCCCGGATGCGCTTCTCGAGCTCGCTGCGGAAGCCCTCCATGACCGATACCACGACGATCAGGGACGCGACCGCCACCGCAACGACCAGCAGGCCGAACAGCGGGATCAAGCGCAGAGAGACGTACTTGTAAGCGATGAACCACCGATACATAGGGCAAGCATTCTACTCGAGTGGCGCTAGCCGCGACTACGTCGCAGATGGCGGAACTCGGGTTCCGTTTCCGGAACCGCCCGCTGCGCGCGCAGTGGAATGATTTTTGTTGAACCCGACAGCCCACGACACGATAACCACTCTCTTCCGGCTCCCGGGTCTCGATGCGGTTCCCGGCCCCTCAGCGGTGTTGCGATGACTACAGAACCCGGTATGGACGATCCCGGCGCCGCCGATATGGCGGGTAATGGCTGCCCAGAGGACGAGCTTGGCGGCGAGAAGTCGCTCGACGAGCTCACGATCGAGCTGCCCTACGTCCCCGACTTCCTGCTCGACGATCTGCGCTTCTGGTTCGTGCCCTCGATCGACGCTCCGCGAGCCGCCTACCACGAGCTCGTGGGGGACTCGGCGAAGAATTGGGCGGGCTACTACATCACCAAGAAGGGCGTGAACTTCTTCCGTTCCGATAGCGAGGGCGACGGTCCCTACCGCGTACGGCCGGGGCAGATTCGCTTCGAGGTGCTCCAGTCCGGGCGCTTCTTCTCGGCCAAGCCGTGCGTGCGGCTGCGATCGGACGCGGATCCTGTGCCGCTCCCCAGTATCGAGAGGCTGCGGCCGATCAATCCGTGGAAGCCGAACTACATCCAGGCGCTCAACTTCATCAAGAAGTACGAGTGGGAGCACGAGCTTCCCCGTCGGGTCGTGCTCGCGATGTACGAGATCGAGGAGTGCGGCCAGGTCGCCGGCAGCGTGTCCTGGAAGAACGGCGAGAAGATCCTCCTGGAGAGTGACTCGCCGGAGCTGCGAGCCACGCTCTACGATTTCTTCTACAACCGGCCGGAGGACTACGAGCTCGGCTCGCAGGTCTACTTGCGGGTCCTCGCCATGCTGGGTCCGGAGGGCTTCCAGTCGCTCGACGAGCTGGCGAAGCACCCGATCACGCGCAAGCGAAAGCACGTCGCGCGAGCGCTGGGAGAGCTCGAATCGACCGCCGGCGCGCAGACGCTGCTGTTCCTCCTCGACGACGAGGACTTCGGCGTTCGCGACGCGGCTCTGCAAGGGCTCGTGACCGTCGGAGTCGACGACGAGATCGATTCGGAAGGCAAGGTCCGGGCGTACCTCGAGTCCGACGATATCAGGCACCGCGTGTGGGCGGCAGCAGCACTTCTGACGGGCGGCGACGAGTCGCAGCGCAAGCCGCTCGTGCAGCTCGTCAAGGAGGAGCCGAGACCGCTGAGCGATCTCGGCGAGCTCGGCCAGATCTGCGTGCGGCTTCAGATCCTCGACGCCGTGCCGTTCTTGATCAAGCGCTTCAAGTCGGATGATGACGAACTCGCGATCGACGCGGGAGAGACCCTGTCCCAGCTGACGGGGCTCGAGCTCGAGTACAACGTCGTCGATGACAAGGCGGCAAGGGGAGCGGCGACGAAGGCGCTCACCCAGTGGTGGGATCGGGCCAAGAAAGAGCGCCGCAAGAAGAAGTGACGCCAAGGGGCCCCATTGAAGAAACGGCCGCTGGTCGGGGAGCTCCCGGCCAGCGGCCGCTTCGTTCGTCGACGGGCAGTCAGATCGCCGCGGGGCAGCCGATCAAGCGTCGGTCGCGACGTACGCGTAGTCCTCGATCTTCGTGCCCGTGCCGCTCGCCGCGACGGCCTTCTCGACCGTCTCGTTGCTCTCGGCGCGAATGTACACCTGCTCGAGGAAGCAGCGCTCCGCGATGAACTTGTTGATCTGACCCTCGACGATCTTGCCGAGGATCTCCGCGGGCTTCTTTGCGTTCTTCGGGTCGTTCTGCGCCGCGGCGAGGCGGATCTCCCGCTCCTTCTCCACGAGGGCGGAATCGATCTGGTCGCGCGACAGGCAGGCCGGCTTCGAGAACACGATGTGCATGCAGAGGTCCTTGCCGAGCGGCGCGACGCCCTCGTCGCTGGCCGAGTTCCCCGACAGGGCGACGATGCCGGACTTCTTGTTGTCGAAGTGGACGTACTGACAAACCGCGTCCGCCTCGAGGCGCTTGAACGCGCCGACGGAGATGTTCTCGCGTAGCTGGTTGACGAGCCCGGTCACGCCTTCGCTCACCGTGCCGCCGGAGGGCAGCGTGGTGGCGAGGAGCGTGTCGGCGTCGGCCGGATTCTGGTCGAGGACGACCTGGACGAGCTCTTCCGCGAAGGCGACGAACATCTCGTTGTTCGCGACCGGCTCGGTCTCGCAGCGCACGCACGCGACGGCGCCGACCTTGCCATCTGCGGACATGGCGCTAGCGACCCGGCCTTCTACGGCCGTGCGACCAGCCAGCTTCTCCTGCGCCTTGGCGCCAGCCTTGCGAAGCTCGTCGTGGGCTTTCTCGACGTCGCCGTCCGTCGCTTCGAGTGCCCTCTTGCACTCCATCATCGGCAAGCCCGTGAGCTCCCGCAGTTTCTTCACCTTCTTGGCATCAACGGCCATGATCTGATCTCCCGAGGGGCCTGCACTTGGTGGTTGGGCGGATGTCGCCCGTATCCCATAGGGATCGGACGAATGGAGCAAATATGCACGCCGGACACGGGCTGTCAAGCGGCGATCGGCCAGGGCGCCGGCTCCGCTGCGCCCGATGCGAGAGAAGGCCCGCCGGCGGGGTGGTGCCGACGAGCCTTCGAGGATGTTGGCTGGGGAGAGTGGGTCAGACGACGATCAGCGAGCTGCTGGGCTTCGCCTTCTTCGCGTCGGGCTTCGCCTTCTTCGCGTCGGGCTTGCCCTTCTTCGCGTCGGGCTTGCCCTTCTTCGCGTCGGGCTTCTTGGCGGCCGGCCGCTTCGGGGGGCCGTCCCCCTGTTCCCTGAAGAAGCGGAACCCGCCGCGCCCGGGGCCGCGGCGCTCGCCTGCCTCGGGGCCGTGAGGGCCGCGAGATCCGCGTGCGTCGGAGCCGCGTGGGCCGCGGCGCTCGCCCGCCTCGGGGCCGCGCGGGCCGCGCGGGCCGCGTGCGTCAGAGCCCTCAGAGCCGCGCCCGCCGCGCTCCTTCATGCGCTCGCGGAACGCTTCGATGCGCTTGCGGAGCTCCGGGTTCTTCTTGAGCTGCTCCTCGAAGTGCTTGCGGATATCGGGGTTCTTCTTGAGCTGCTCAAGGCGTTCGCGAATCTGGGGCGCGCGCTTCTTGAGCTGCTCGAGGATCTGCGGGCCGCCGCGCCCACGCATCCAGGGAGCGCCGCCGAATCCGCGCATGCCGCTGCGTCCACTCATGCCGGGGTGTCCCCTGCTGGGTCCACGGCTGCCGCGCATGCCGGGGTGTCCC
>CAYMRB010000293.1:0-12953 GCA_964392615.1 uncultured Planctomycetia bacterium
ATCAACAAGGCCGTGCGAGAGGCGGCCGAGGGTCCGCTGAAACAGTCGGAGTCGGAGTCGGAGTCGGAGCCCGCCCCCACCGCCAGCTTGCGAACCTTCCCCGTCACGCGAATCCCCTCGTCCTCGAACACGCGGGCCAGCGTGTGCGCGAAGAACAGCGCGGGGTCGTGCACGGCGACGTGGTCCATCCAGTTTTTCGTGCGGGCGTTGATCACGCCGCCGATGCGGATACGGTTCGAGTCGGGAGCGCGGTGGATCGTGATCGCGGTGTTGCCGCGGGCGATCGTGCGCGGAGCGCCGGTGATGACGACGAACGGGTTGTGGGGCACGACCTCGACGCGGGCGCGAGCGCCGGGGGCGCCGGGGTGGATGCGGATGTCGACGCAATTGTCGTTCAGCGCCAGCGGGCTGATCTCGGCGCAGAACCAGCGCCCGAAGTCGCCGGGCGGCCAGCCCGGGAGGTAGCGCTCGTCGTCGAAGAAGGTCGCATCGGCGACGAGATCGCCGTCGATCGTTCGCAAGCCGGCCTTCCGCAGCCCCTGGGCCCAGGCGCGAAAGAGGGCCAGCACGTCGTCGTCCCAGAAGCGGCCGGAGATATTCGGGTCGCCGGTGCCGACGATCGTCACGTCACCCGTCACGACCCCCCCGACCGCGGCCGCGGGTGCGACGAGGCGCGTGACGTAGTCGTGGTTCGGGCCGAGCAGCTCGAGCGCGGCGGCCGTCGTCAGCACCTTCATGTTCGACGCCGGCTTCAGGGCCGCGTCGGCGTTGACGAGGGCGACGAAGCGGCCGCGATGGTCGACGACGGCCACGCCGACGCGCTTGGCGTCCGCGCCGGAACGGCGGACGAGGCTGCGGATCTCGTCCTCGAGGGTCGGGGCGGCGAGCGATCGACTCGCGGCTGCGACGACGAGGAGGGCAGCCCAGGCGACGGCGACAAGACGGCGAGCGTGCACAGAAGGTCTCATAGCTGCGCGAGTCTAAGAATCCGCGCGGCGGAGTTCAAGCGGGCGGCGCGGCGGGAGTCGGGGCGAGGTGGATGTCGCGCAGGAATGCGGCGAGCTTCGCGAAGTCGTCGGGGCCGAGCAGCTGCCGCATGTCGCGCAGGAACTCGCGGAACGCGTCGACGCACTCGAAGGGCGGCTCCCACTCCTCGACGGAGTCGCAGCGAAGCAGTTTGTACTCCGCAATGATCGCGTGCAGCTGGCTCCGATCGGCATCGGAGACGTCGCACCCGAGCTCGTGGAGAACGATCGCCCAGGACTCGGCCAGTTGCGGAATGAACGAGTCGCTCCCGCCGAAGAGACAGCGGAAGATCTCGCCCTCGAACGCCTCGGTCCGATGCGGGTTCATCCAATCGCGCGCCGTGCGGAACTGGCCGATCAAGAAGTGGAGCGCCATGTTCCTGCGGTTCGCGTCCTCGAAGAGGAGACGCGCCCGGAAGCGGTCGAACGGGTCCGTCGCGACGCCCGTCGCCACGCGCAGACGGCTGCCGACCAGCTCGACCATCGAGCGGACGCGGTCGGACGAATCCAATTGGCGCGTGCGCACGGTCCGACGAACCGGGCCGTCGAAGCACCCGATCCGGCCGAGGGCGAAGAGGGCGAAGGACCGGCTCCAGTGGTCGGAGTCCGCCAACTTCACGAGCGCCGTCACGGCGGATCGCGACGCGGGTCCGATGCGCGCGAGTACGTAAGCCACCTCCCCAGCGCGCTGATCGCTCCTCGCGAGCTCGTCGACGAGCCCCGGCACCGCTTCCGCGCCGATCTCGACGAGCGTTCGCGACGCAGCGGACCTCACCCGGCGATTCTCCGACGCAAGGAGATGCACGAGGCCGGGGACGGCCGGCGCCCCGAGGCGCCGGGCGAGGGCCGCGGGGCGGAAGCGCTCCCAGGCCTCGCCGTGTGGCCATTCGACGTCGATGCCGGAGATCCCGACCGCGAGCCGCTGCCGGCGCCAGCGCTGATCGGCCCCATCGCGCTCGAACGCCTCCACGACGTGCGGCGCGGCGGCCGGCGAGCCCAGCTCGACCAACCTCTCGACGATCGCCGGCGCCTCCGCCGGCGCGGCCCGGTCGAGGCGCCAGACGAGGTACGACTCGAGAATCGATCGCCGCGCCGCGACGGCCACTCCGAGGCCGACCAGGAGCGAACCGCCGAACAGGGCCACCGCGATTCGTCTCTGCCAGCGTCGCACCAGGGAACTCCTCCCGTCTGCCGATCGTGTCGCAAACGCCCGAGGGCGCCGAGGATGGGACGATCGCGCCGCGCCGCTATTCGCGAGTTCGTTTACTCCGACGCCACCTCGCGCTACAGTTGAGGTACCCCCCGAGGGGCTCCGCTTTAATGGGCCACTTCAGGAGGACGATCCCGTGGACGTCGACAACTCCTCCCCCTCCGGTTGCCCGCCACGGGATCCGCAGGACGCGCGAAGCGAGCCGTCTGACCCGCGTCAGCGTCTCGACGCCATCGAGCACGAGCTCTCGGAGGTCTTCTGGGATCTGTTCGCCGAGCGCCGCCGATCGACGGGTATCGACGGGGCGACTCCGTCCACCGCGCCGATCGATCTGCACCTGCGCCTGAGCCCGCCGAACGGCAGCGGCAACGGCAAGAACGGACGCGGTCAGCGCGACACCGAGCTCTGGGCCCAGCTGCGCCGCGCCGCCGAGCACCTCGCGGACCGCCACGCGACGTTCCCGGCCGGGCGCGTGTACTGCTATTGGTCGAAGTCGTTCGACGCGGAGCAGTCGACCCCGCCGGATCCCCGCTGCGTCTTCGGCGGCTATCGGGCCACCGGTCAACCGCTGTGGCCGGAGCTCACGAGCGTGCTGCTGGAGCGCCGCGATCCGCGCATCGATCTGCTGTATCACGACACGCCGGCGCTGCTGACCGTGGTGCAGGGGGCTCGAGAGCTGCGCCGTGACCAGCTCGCGACGTGGGGACGGCGATCGTCGATCTACCGCATCCTCGGCCAGGTCGTCGCCGGCTACTTCGTCGCCCCGGCGCGCGACGGCCGGCTACGCGAGCCGTACGCGGTGACGTTCCAGGCCGTTCAGGGCGGCCACGTGACGTCGCCCGTCTTCCTCAACGTCGTCGGACAGCTCTCCGATGGCACGCCGGCGCGCGAGATTCTGGAGGAATCCTCCGACCGGCTCTGGGACGCGGTCGCCGCCGCGCAACGGCAGCTCGCGGAGATCCGCCTCGAGTCCGTCCCGCGCCGCCGTCGTCATGGCGAGCTGATGCGTCGGACGATGGACACGCTGCGTCGCCTATCCCGCCACTTCGAGCGCATCTTCCGACAGCGCGGCCGGCGCACGCTGCACGCGCGGGATCGTCACCGCAGCCGGCGCCGACCGACGTCGAAAGCCCTCGAGGACGCGCTCGGAGCCCGCTCCGACACGATCTACCGCGACGTCGAGGAGCACACGTGGATCGTCGTCGGCCCGCGCAATCGCGTCCACGTGTTCAACGACGCCGGCGCGCACGTCACGAGTGTCGTCTACCCTGGCGAGACGGTCCGCCACCGCACGACGAAGGGCAAGTGGCAGAAGCCGCGCGCGGAGGAGCTCGACGGCTTCCGCGCGGCGTTGCGGCAGAGCTCGCGCCCCGCGTAGCGACTCCCTGAAGAATGAGGCGCGATCAGCGATCGGCGATCAGCGATCAGCGATCAGCGATCAGCGCGCCATCGCGTCGAGGAACGGCCGCAGCGCTTCCGGACCGAGCTCCTCGCGCGCTCCGAGGTCGTCGAGGTTGACCGCCCAGACGACCGTGCGCCCGTCGACCTCACGTACGACCGTCGCGAGAATGCCGCGCCCCTTGCGCGGGCGCGATTTCTCGTCGCGCAGCTGCGACGTGAACTCGTAGACGACCCAGACAACGCTCGCGCCGTCGACGTTCGCCTTGCCGTCGCCGGCGAGATGGAACCCCGAGCGGAGCTCCTGGATCAGCGGCAGGTGCGAATAGACGTCGGCGAGCCGCGTCGGGTCCTGCTCGCCCGGCTTCTGCGCGAAGCGGACGGCCCACGCCTCGTCGAGGCCGTGCTGCACACCGCGGTAGTAGAACGTCAGCGAGTCGCTCTCGACCTCGACGCGCTTGAGCTCGAAGAGCTCCTCATCGACCTCGAAGCCCGCCGCGCGGCTCGTCGCGACGAGGACGGCCTCGTTCGACGCGAACTCGTTCGACGGCGCGAACAGCAGCTCGCATCCGGTCCCGAGCGCGACCGTCGCCGCCAATACCGCGACGCTTGCCAGGCGGCGCACCGCGTCCCCCGTCGTCCGCATCACTTGCCGTCCTTTCCCCCGCCCGCATCGCGGTCGTCCTTTTCGTCGTCGCCGCCGTCTCGAGTGATGTCGTCGTCCGTGGTCGCGCCGTCGTCCGTGGTCGTACCGTCGTTCCTGTGGGTCGCGGGGACGGTGGAGCCGAGCTCGCCGGTTCTCCCGGGGTACAAAGCCAGGATCCTCGCGCGCTCCGCTTCGTTGCGCGCGATGAACGACGCGCGGCTCTCGCGGAGGCTCACCTCGCGCCCCTTGCTCTCGGCGTTGCGGATCAGGTTCTGCACGTAGCCCAGCTCGCGAACGCCGAGGAACACGTCGCGCAGGCTCGCCGCGATCGACGGATCGTGGAGCAGCATGCCGATCGAGCCGTCGCCGCGCTCGAGCATCGCCAGGATCCTCTCGACCGACCCGGCGCCGCGCTCGAGACGCTTGACCAGCAGCTCGATGTCGTCGGCGAACTCGTCGTCACTGACGATGCGCCCCAGCACGCCTTCGCCGGAGTCGATCTTGCGAGCGAGGCTGTCGAGCGACGCGATGAGGTTCGCCGAGCTCTCGAGGGCCCGACCGATGCGCTGCTCGTACTCTTCATCGAAAATCAGCTTGCCGAGCGCACCGCGTCCGCCCCTGACCTCGCCGACGACGTCGTTGACCTCGACCGTCATGCGGTCGACGTTGACCGCGAGCTGGTTCAGCGTCGTCGTGAAGAGGTTCAGGTTGTCGTAGAGCTCCGATTGGTTCAGGAGCTTGCCGAGCGCGCCCTCGCCCTTGTCGATCTTGGTGAGGATCTTGACCAGCTGGCGCAGGACGTCGGTCGCATTGCCGGTCAGCTCTTCGCCGACGATATTCGCGACGAGCGACTTCTCCTCGTACCGAAGCTCGCCGCCGCGCGCCATCTCGCCGGACTCGAGCGAGCCTTGCGTCACGTGGACGGTGACGTCGCCGAGCAATCCGATGTTCTTCAGCGTGACGAGGGAGTCGTTGCGAATGCGCGTCTGCGCGGCCCGTCCCTCGACGCTCAGCGTGACCCGCACCTCCGGGATCGTCAGGTCATCGACGAACTCGATCGACGTGACGTTTCCGACGCGGATGCCCTGCAGATAGACGGGCGAGCCGGCTGTCAGGCCGGTCGTCGATGGACACTGAACGTGGTAGTGCCGCTCGTCCGCGAAGAAGCCGCCTCCCGTGCCCACCCAGAAGAGGGCGCCGACGAGGATGACCGTCGCGACGAAGAGCACGAACCCGACGCTGAATCCGGTGGCTCGCGAAGTACTTGGCATGACGTTCAATCCCTCCTGTCGACACCCGCCGCGTCGGCCTCGGCGGTGCCGGCGGACTCGAATCCCTCGAGGAAGCGGCGGACCTCGGGCTGCTCGCTCCGGAAGAGCTCCGCCGGGCCGCCGTCCGCGAGGATGCGGCCTCCGGACAGGTAGATCCACCGGCTCGCTACGGCGCGCGCGCAGGCGACGTCGTGCGTGACGACGATGGATGTCGAGTGCAGTCGATTGTCCAAATCTCGGATCAGCTCGGACACTTTCCGGCCAGTCAACGGGTCGAGACCCGTCGTTGGCTCATCATAGAGCAATAGCTCCGGGTCAACCGACAAAGTCCGTGCCAAAGCCGCCCGTTTGCGCATGCCGCCGGACAGCTCCGACGGGCTGCGCTCTCCCGTCTCCGCCAGATCGACCCACTCGAGACGCTCGTTGACGATCCGCCGGATCGTGCTCTCGTCGTGCCCGAGGCGGTATTCTCGCAGCGGAAACGCGACGTTCTCGAAGACGCTCAGGGAGTCGAATAGCGCCCCGGACTGAAAAACCATGCCCATCCGGCGACGGTACGGCGACAGCGCGTCCTCCTCGAGATCGCTCGTCGCGTCGCCCCACAGCCGCACGATGCCCGTGTCCGGCTTCAGGAGCCCGATGACGAGCTTCAGAAACACGCTCTTGCCGGTGCCGCTCGGCCCGAGGATGGCGACGTTCTCGCCGCGGCGCAGGACGAAGTCGACACGGCTCATCACGGTGAGCGGGCCGAACCGCTTCGTGACCTTTTCGAACTCGACGATCGACCCGTTGCTCGCATCGGTGCCAGGCATCGTCACACTCCCCCGACGCTCACGAAGATCCACGTCAACACGACATCGGAGGCGAGAATCGCCAATACGGACGCGACCATCGCCTTCGTCGTCGATGCGCCGACGGCCTCGGTCGCCCGGGGGGTCCGGAATCCGACGAACGTACCGATCAGCCCGATCGCGAGACCGAAGACGACGGCCTTCGTCAGGCACGTGAGCAGGTCGAAGCGGTCGATCGCGATGCGGGTCTTCTCGATGTACTGACCGCCGGCGAGGCCGAGCTGCCACTCGGCGAGCAGGAGCCCGCTCGCGATGCCGACGACCACCGCGATGGCGGTCAGGGCCGGCAGCATCAGCGCGATCGCCAGCACGCGAGGCACGCCGATCTTGGCGATGGGATCGAGACCGAACGCGCGATACGCGTCGACTTGCTCGGTCACGACCATCGAGCCGATCTCGGCGGCGGTGCCCGTACCGACGCGACCCGCGAACATGATGGCCGCGAACACGGGGCCGATCTCACGGACGAAGGCGAGGCTCATCATCGTCGCGACTTCCAGCTTCGCGCCGAAGCGCGCCAGCACGAAGTAGCTCTGCAGCACCAAGACGAGCCCGATGAAGAACGCGCAGAGGTTGACCACGGTCAGCGACTCGACGCCGACGCGGTACATCTGCTCCGTGACGCTCCGAAGGGCGTAGCGGCGGCTGAAGACGCGGGAGAGCGTTCCTCCCGCGAACACGCCGAAATCACCGAGGACGATTAGTGCGGACTTCATACCCTCGCGATGATAAGCAGCCTCCGACGGGAAGAAAACACGGGATAGCGTGCCGATCGGTGCCGATATTGTTCCAGCCACAGCCCTTTTTTGAACGGGGTGCCGGCCTTCGGATCGGTATAGTGTCCGGACCATGACGGAGCGGCTCACCCAGTCGTACGACTACGCCGCGGACCTGACGCGGCGGGAAGCGAAGAACTTCTACCACGGCTTCCGATTCCTGACGCCGGAGCGCCGTCGCGGCATCTACGCGGTCTACGCGTACAGCCGGCGGCTCGACGATGCGGTCGATGCGGTCGAGGAGAAGTCCGTATCGCCCGATGCCGCGCGACGCGACCTCGCCCACTTGCGGTCGTTCCTCGAAGACTCCGCCCCCGACGACATCCTCGTGCCGGCGCTGCAGGACACCATCGAGCGCTACGGCATCGCGACCCGCCACTTCGAGGAGCTCATCGCCGGTATGGAGATGGACCTCGAGATCCGGCGCTACGCGACCTTCCCCGATCTCTACCGCTACTGTTACCGCGCGGCATCGGCTGTCGGCCTCGTCTGCATCGAGATCTTCGGCTACCAGGGCAAGCCAGTCAGCGGCGCGAACGGTACGGGCGAGCCGGCAGAGCACGCGACGGGGCCGACGGCCGACGTCGCGGACCCGGCCGAGGCCCTCGGCATCGCGATGCAGTTGACAAACATCATCCGCGACGTCGCGGAAGACCTCGGCCGCGACCGCATCTACCTGCCCCTCGAGGATCTCGCGCGCTTCGAGTACAGCGAGGATGACCTCCGCGACCGAATCATCGACGACCGTTTCCGCGCCCTGATGCGCTTCCAGGTCGAGCGCGCCCGCGAGTACTTCCACAAGGCAGAGCCGCTCTACGCGCTGGTTGTTCCCGAGTCGCGCTTCTGCCCTGTCCTCCTCGGCCGCTTCTACTCGCGCATCCTCGACCGCATCGAGCACCGCGGCTTCGACGTGCTCTCACGGCGCCCGAGCCTGCCGAAGTACGAGAAGCTGAAGCTCTTCGCGAAGACCTGGCTGGAAGCGCGGCGAGGCAAGGCAGCGGTCACGTCGCCCGAGTAACGGGGCGCTCAAACCTCCGAGCTAGACGAAGAACGACGTCACCAGGCTGGCGAGCCGCGTGACGATGAACACGCAAGCGTTCGCCTTGTGCACGCGTCGCCCGGCCTGCATTCCGCTCTTCAGCATCTTGCGCCCGGTGACCACCGCCACGATGTAGCAGACGATGCACACCGTCGAGACGAGAATGTGCAGGTTGAGGATCGAGAGCGGGTCCTCGATCAGCGATCGGACGCCCTGCTCGACCGCACCGGCGCCCGCGTTCGGGTCGTCGGCGGCGCGCTTCGCGAGGCGCGCCGCGATCTCGACCAGGACGACGTTGCTGAGATCGAGCGCGAAGCACACGGCCATCACCGGCACGTGCGTGCCCGCCGAGTGACGCTTCCACAGACCGTAGGCGAGCAAGAGGGCGATCAGACAGTTCGCGACCAGGGCACAGGTCGTCAGCGTCTCGTATACACTCGCGAGGATCATGGGGGAACCTATCATTCGTCCAAGGGCGTCAGAGCGGCCATTGCTTCGCCTTCGGGTCACGTCGCCGGACTTCGCCGGTGATGTGGCGGGTGCTCCACGTCACCACGAAGATCGCGATCAAGCCGGTCCAGAACAGCGCGATCGCCGCGATGACCTGCCACCACGAGATCACGCCGTATCCGCAGGCGTCGAGAAACTCGCCGAACGTCGGGGCGCGCTTCTCGGCCGCTCGCGCCGCGGTATAGACGCGTAACGCCCACCCGCCGAACAGGCCGAGGAAGATCCAGAGATAGTTCTGCTGCAGCCGCCGGGCCATCGCCTCGAGCAGGCTGATCTTGTACGCAGGGCGCAACAGGTCATTCGACAGGACCTTGCGCCAATCGCCTTCCAGGAGCTTGAGCTCCGGATTCAGCGCTGGCACGAGCAGATGCACCTCGAGCATGCGAACCCGCGTGTGCCACAGGTCGTAGTAGCGATACCGCCGCGACTCGATTCCCATCAGCAGGAAGACGAGCAGGCTCGTGAACAGGAAGACGATGTGGCGCTCGCCGCCCGTTTCGAGAGACGAGAATGTCCACGAGAAGGTCGCCGTGGTGGCGATGATCGCCCAGTTCGTCGTCGTGTCGAGACGCTGGCGCCAGTCGGTCGAGCGCTGCACTTCACCGCGGTAGAAGTGCTGCAGGACCTGGAGCCATTCGGGAGGAAAACGTTCGTGCGTCGGCATGGCCTGACGTTACTCGAGCAGCTTCGACGCGACGCGATCGCGCAGCCCGCCGCGAACCCCGCACTCCTGCTCGAGGTACCAGCGCAGGTTCGCCGCATCCTCGCGCGATCGGGTCGTCCGCGCTACGCGAAGCAGAAAGGACACCTGTCGAGCCTCGTCCAGCGCCGCCACCAGACTCGACCGCGAGATGGAATCGGAGAAGCCATCGAGGATCTGCTGGCGCAGCTCCTTGCCCGCCGTGGTGATCTCATCCTTGCTGAAGGCGCTCGCGGCGATGCCGCGGGCGGCGTCCGCGTCATGCTTCCATTGCTCGAGGCCGCGATATCCTTCCAGTTCGCGATCCTTGACGACCGGCGTGCCGAGACACGCGACGGCGACGCGCACACGGGCGGCGAACGAGGCAGTGCGCCTCTCTCCCTGGATGTCCTCGTAGCGCACGGTCGAGCGGATCTTCTCCCACTCCGCCTCGCGCGTTTCGATATCGGAGGCCAGTTTCCGCAGTCGCCGCGCGGCGTCGACGGGCAGCTCGTAGCTGCGACCGCGGAGCTCGACCTTCTGGAACATGACGCGAGACGTCGGTCCCAAGACGCGGTTCCCCTCCTTGACGATCTCGCCGCACGCGGCGGCGTCACGAAGGTCGTCCTGGAACTTGGCCTCGAGACGGTCGAGCTCCTGCCTCTTGCGAGCGGTTTCGCCCCCATCGCCACGTCCGGTGCCGCGAACGGGGACGCGACGCCGGGCGACCTCGTCGTCCCGCGAGTAGCGCGCTCGACGGATGACGACGCCAACGTCGATGTCGGCGTTCGAGTCGACGCGCGTCAAGCCGCCCCAAGCTTCCTGGACGCGGCTGCGGAAGTGCTTGAGAGACAGGAGCGCGGTCGTTTCGGCTCGCGACTCGTCGACGGAGAGGGAGTAGGTCAGCGCGCCGTGTCGCTCGCGCAAACGCCGGAGGTCGTCCGCTGCGTCCGGCGATCCGCCGGCCTCGAGCGCGCACGCGAAGTAGATCATCGCGTCGCCGAGCCGCCCGGCGGCCTCGGCCTTGCGCGCGCGCCCGACCCAATCCGTGTCATCCGCGCCGAGGATCGCGCTGCGGTCGGCGCGCGCGAGGCGACCGATCGGTTCGGTCAGAAGCGTCTCGTCGCCGAGCCGTCGGGCGGGCTCGCGAAGCTCCGACAGCGCGCCGGCGGCCGCGGCGCGGAACTCGTCCGCCCGTGTCGTATCCCCCGCGCCGGAGGCCGCTTCGAGCGCGCCCTCGAGCGACGCGACGAGCGTGAGCGCCCCCTGACGCGACGGACGCCGCCGGAATGCCTCGGCCTCGCGCTGGAACGCGGCGGCCAGGCGGTCGGCGACCGCGGTCCCGCCCCAGTCGGAGTGGGCGGCCGGATCGAAGTGGCCCGCGGCGACCTCGCCGATCACGAGATTGTTCCAACGGCAGTCGACGTCGGACGTCACGAGGCCGACCCGCAGCCGGCTCGCCGGATCGGCCGGCCCGAGCGTCTCGCGGTCGAGCACCTCTCCGTCGACCGTGAACGTGATCGTCCCCTGCCGCCATTCGAAACCGAGCCGGTGGAATCCGGCGAGCGCGTCGATGGCGCCTTCGCTCCAGCCGGCGCCGCCGAGAGGCCGCTGCGGGTCGTCGCTGCTGTAGACTCGCACCTCCCCGTTCGCACGGATCGCGACGCACGCGAGGCCGCCGGTCGAGCCGTTGCCGGCCCGCAGATTCCCGTCAGGATCCGCCAGGCCGACGAAAAGGCCGGCAAAGCCCCGGCTCGATCGTCCGCCGAGGAGTGCCAGATCGACGCTACCGCGGGCGGGCCCGAAGGCCTCCGGCAGGAGAAGGGCCTGCGAGCCGGAGAGGTCGAGGTGGTTGTCCTCGACCGGTAGCGTCACGGGCGCCGTCGAGGCGAGCTCCTGCCAGCCCTGCGGCGCTGTCTCGAACGTGTGAACGACGACGCGCGGCGGCGACGAGCATCCCGCAGCGAGCGCCAACCAGCCCACGATCCAGCCCGCCGCCGCCCAACGGCGGTGCGGCGATGACTTCGACGACAAGGTGCATCTCCTCTTACAGGGTCCGCGCGGTCAGCCGGACAGTGTATCGAGCCGATCCGTCCGCTGCCAGGGGAAGCGACCGGAGTCGGAGTCGAGCCCAGCGCGGAATTCCATACCCCGCTCCCGTGCCGATTCCGTACCATCCCGCCGACCGCCACCGAGGAGACCTGACCTGCGATGCCGACCCGCACCGGCTGCCGCGAGCGCCTGGACCGCTTCCGCGCTCGCCTCGACGGGGAATGGGACGCCGCGCTGATCTGCCGGCGCGAGCACGTCCTGTATCTCGGCAACTTCTTTCCGCTGCCGAGCAGCCTGAACCTCCACGGATCGGGGTTCCTGCTGATCGAGCGCGACGGCCCCGTGACGCTGTTCACCGACAATTGGCTCGCGGGCGACGCCGTCGAGGAGCCCCCGCACGAGTCCACCTCGGCCGACGAGGTCGTCGCCGCCCCCTGGTACGCGAGCCAGGGCCCGGCAACGCCGCGAGTCGCCACCGTCGTCGATGCGCTGTGCGCTCGCCTGCGGGCGCGGCGCGTCCGTCAGCTGCGAGCCGAACTCGCGTTCCTGCCGTGCGCCATCGCCGAGACGGTCGACGCGGTCGCGGATTGCGACGACGTGTTGTGCCGGATGCGCGAGATCAAGGATGCGGACGAGATCCCCGCCATCCGCCGCGGCATCGCGACGGCCGAGGCCGTTCACGCCGCGTCACGCGAGCTGCTCCGGCCCGGCATCACCGAGATCGACTACTACGCCGGCCTCCTCGAGCTCGCGACGATCGCCGCCGGCGAGCCGTTCGTGATGATGTGCGACCTCGCGTCCGGATCGCGAGCCGCACGCGGTGGCGGCGCGCCGACGGGCCGCGAGATCCGCGCCGGCGAGCTCGTCATACTCGACTTCTTCCCGTACGTCAGCGGCTACCGCGGCGACATCACGAACACCCTCGTCGCCGGCGGGGAGCCGACCGCCGAACAGAGTGCGCTTTTCGACGTCGTCCACGACGCGCTGATCGAAGCGGAACGCCTTCTGCGCCCCGGGACGCCGGCCGCCGAGCTCTGGCGCACGATCGACGCACACTTCCGCGAACACACCGACGGGGACACGCTCGTCCACCACGCGGGACACGCGCTCGGGCTCGGCCACCCGGAGGCGCCGGAGCTGGTCCCACAAAGCGAGCGCGTCCTCGAGGAGGGCATGGTGCTGACGCTGGAGCCCGGCCTCTACGGCAAGCCGACCGGTGGTGTGCGTCTCGAGCACGACTACCTGATCACGGCCGACGGCTACGAGAGACTGTCGTCGCACCGTCTCGGACTCGTCTGATCCGAATCCGGGAGGCCAGCAGTCCGTTGAAGAAGGCAATCCGGCACGATCGCGGCCATTTCGCCCAGGCTCTTCGTTGCCAGAACTCGACAATGCACCAGAAAGGGGCAGAGCGCATGGGCCCGCGATGGGCTCACCCACCGCGGAGTTGAGCCGCCGCGCAGCGGTCGGCTCCAACTCCGCGCGCATGGGCTGCC